>NZ_JAFAVR010000168.1 GCF_019242355.1 Sphingomonas sp.
GCAGGAATCCGATGAGAAAGCTCAGCGCGGTGACGGTCGCGAACACCCAGGGCGATTGGTCCTGCGTGAAATAGGCGATCAGCCCGAGGATCGCAGCAAGCGTGCCAAGGTTGATAAGGTGGCGCAGCGGCAGCAGGATCGGCTTGCCCGACATGTTGCCGTTGAGCTTGAGGAAGGCGATCACCGAGCCGGAGAAGGTAATCGCGCCGATCGCCACGCCGAGCCCCATCTCGATCCGGCTGACCGGCAGGATGTTGATGATCGACGGGCCGTAGATCGGCGTGATCCGGACCGCGATACCGAACGCTTCGGGATTGAGGTAGGCGGCGGCTCCCACGAGCACCGCCGCGAGACCGACGAGGCTGTGGAACGCGGCAACCAGCTGCGGCATCGCCGTCATCTGGATCTTGCGGGCGGTGACCAGCCCGATTGCGGCGCCGATCAGAATCGCGCCGAGTATCAGCCCGCTCGTCACCCAATCTATTTGAAAACCGAATGGGCAAAGTGAATCGCCCACCTCACATGCGTCGGTCCATCCTCCCGCGATCCCGGGCCACCGAGTGAAGAGCGTCGTCGCAACGGCAATCGCCATGCCGATCATGCCGAGGCGGTTGCCGCGCTGGCTGCTCTCCGGGCTCGACAGTCCTCGCAGCGCCAGGATGAAGCAGACGCCGGCGATCAGGTAGGCGAGCAGGACCCAGGCCGGCTGCGCGTGCGCGGCGGCCTCAGCCATTCTTACGCTCACGCTTCTTGTACATGGCGAGCATTCGCGCCGTGACCGCGAAGCCGCCGAAGATGTTGATCGACGCCAGCATCACTGCAAGCAACCCCAGCCACTTGGAATACAAGCTTCCGCTGGCGGCTGCGGCGATCAGCGCCCCCACCACGATCACCGAGGAAATCGCGTTGGTCACGCTCATCAGCGGCGTGTGCAGTGCCGGCGTCACCGACCATACGACGTAATAGCCGACGAAGCAGGCCAGAACGAAGATCGACAGGATCGAAATGAAGTCCATGCCCGGCTTCAGCCCCCCTCCTCGACATTATCGAAGTTCACAAAGGTCACGTCCGCCGGGCTCCGTCGCAGAGGGCGGCTTTGCCCTTTATGTGACCCGGCCGGCCGACATTGCACAGGTCAGGGCCTGTAGGACAGAGGCAAAGCTGAATTCGTATTCATGGCGCGTCCCAGCGATTCACCGAAATGAGGTTTCCTATTTCCTAACCTTTTCGCGGCAGAGACCGATGTGCGACCTGGGAGAATATCGCGCACGTGTCGAAGCGCAGCGAACCGAAGCCGCAATCGTCGCCATGGAAATTGCTTCTGTGGACGGCCATCGCAGGCCTGATCTTCGGCCTCATCGGCTTCGGTGAGGTTGCCGAGGACTGGTTGCGCATGTTCCGCAACGGTTTTCACAAGCATAACGCGAGCGGCCAGATCGTCGTCGTCGATATCGATGACAAGGCGTTGCGCGAAATCGGCAATTGGCCGTGGCCGCGCCATGATGATGCAAAGCTGGTCGATGCCTTGAGCGTTGCTGGCGCCAAGCGGATCGCCTTCGACATCAATTTTTCGTTCCCTTCGGATCCCGCCGAGGACCGGGCATTTGCGGAATCGATCGCGCGATCGGGCAAGGTGACGCTCTTCACGCGCTTCAAGGTCGGCCCGACACAGGGCACGCAAGTCAATTCGCCGCCACTCCCGGCGTTCGCGCAGCATGCCCAGATCGGGACCACGAGTGTCGCCTACAATTGGGAAAATGCCGTCTGGACGCTGCCTTACGCTCTGGACGTCAATGGACGGAATGTTCCCTCCTACGCGGCTCTGATGGCCGGCGTGACGGGCGAGCCCGGCACAGAATTCCCGGTCGACTATTCGATCGACGTTCGCAGCGTCCCTCATTTCTCGGCGAGCGACATCCTCGACGGACGGGTCCCGAGCCGAATGCTCGCGGGTAAGCAGGTCATTGTCGGCGTCGCGAGCGAGGTCATCGGCGACGCCTTCTTCATCCCCGGCTACGGCCGCAGCTTCGGCGTGGACGTTCACGCGATCGGTGCCGAAACCCTGAAGTCCGGGACTCCCATCGGCATTGGCTGGATTCCCGGGCTCGTTTTCGGCCTGATCGCCGCCGCGCTCGCCGTCCGGTTCGATCGCAACGCGGCGCGCTATCCGATCATCGCGGGCGCACTCGCGACCTTGTTCGTCCTTCCGGGCTTTCTCGAGGCGCACCTTGTCTTCGCCGATGTCACGCCCGGCCTGTTCGTCGTGCTGGTGGTCGGAAGCGTCCTCGCCTGGCGGGCGTTCAGGGCCCGCGGACTCGTCAACCCGGACTCCAATCTGGCGAATCTCAACGCGCTGCGAAGCAACACTGCAGGCAAGAAAAAGGCGCTGATCGCCGCGCGTGTCCTCAACTATGAGGAAATTCTCAGCACTCTGCCGGTCAACAGTGAGCGCCAGCTGACCGACCAGATCGTCAACCGCCTCAGCGTCGGCGCGCCGGACCGCGTTCTCTATCAGGGCGATGCCGGCATCTTCGCCTGGTTCGAGGAGCCGCGCGCGCCCTTCGGTCACCATCTCGACGCGCTTTATTCGCTGTTCCGCAACCCGGCGACGATCGCCGGCCTGCCGGTCGACCTGTCGATCGCTTTCGGAGTGGAGCTCGGCAGCAGCCGGTCGCTGTCAAACCGGCTCGCAAGCGCTCTGGTCGCAGCCGACGAAGCCGCGCACGACGGGCTCAAGTGGAAGTATCACGATCCGGACACCGTCCAGGACGCCTCGTGGAAGCTGTCGATGCTGAGCCAGCTCGATGACGCCATCGACAAGGGCCAGGTCTGGGTCGCCTACCAGCCGAAGCTGGAGCTGCGCACGCGCCGGATCATCGGCGCCGAGGCGCTGGCCCGCTGGACCCATCCCGAGAAGGGACCGATTGCCGCCTCGGAATTCGTCGCGGCGGCCGAGCAGAGCGACCGGATCACCAAGCTTACCGACTTCGTCCTGGAGACTGCGGTCGGAGCAGCGGCGTCGATCAATCGGCGCGGTACTCCATTCGACATTGCGGTAAACCTGTCGGCGCGGCTGCTGTCGGACAAGGGCCTGATCCTGCGGGTATCAGCTCTGCTCGCGCGCCATGGCCTTGCGCCCTCGCGCCTGACGCTCGAACTCACGGAGACCGCGGCACTGACCGGTTCGGGCGAGGGCCTCGAAATGATCGCGAAGCTGCGCGAGCTAGGCGTCGGTATCTCGATCGACGACTACGGGACCGGGCTGTCGACCCTGGAATATCTGAAGAAGGTGCCGGCCAACGAGATCAAGATCGACCAGAGCTTCGTGAAGGGCATGGTCGAGAACCGGAGCGACCGGCTGATGGTGCAGTCGACCATCGGCCTTGCCCATTCGCTCGGGCGGCGCGTTGTCGCCGAGGGCGTCGAAGAGCATCCGACGCTCGACCTGCTGCTCGAGATGGAGTGCGACATTGTCCAGGGCTATGCCGTCGGGCGCCCGATGAGCATCGAATCGCTCGCTCGCCGGATTACCACCGAGCGCAAGCGCGGCGCCGCCTAACAACCGGCCATCCGTGCGTAGGCACGTGCGCCGCGTCATCTGCTGAGCCAGCGTTCCAAGGCGCTCGCCGACCGAATCTCCGATGACTCAGCGCTCGCCTCTTCACTGGGGGAACGTCGCTCGATCGCAAACCGACGAACCATAATTGCTGCAGCTGAGGAACTTTCGTGCCGCGAATATGGTAAATCGTTTGATTACCATATCTATTAAGGTTAATACCCGTCCCATCTGCCGAATCGTGGCAATGAAGACAGGGGATGTTCGATGAAGAAGACCCAAACCCGCGTCGGCTTCTGGAGCTGGATCGCAGGCTACGGCTGGACCACCGCTGGCGGTAACGGCTAAGCTGACGTAACAGGCTGGAATCCGGCCTGAAAACAATATGTTTCAAAGCGCCCGCCTTCACGGTGGGCGCTTTTATTTTGGGGCCGACGGAGGCGAGTCGGCTGATGCTGTTGCGGCTCCGTGGGATGGGCTAGCGGGCGGACATGCTGCGCCAGGCATCCGATTCGCTAAGCCTCCGCGCGAAGCGCGCAGGGCTTCACGAATTCACCAAGTCCGTCGAATCCTGGCTTTCGGGAACCGGCATCACGCAGGGAGTTCTGACCCTGTTTTGCCGCCACACCTCCGCATCGCTGCTCATTCAAGAGAATGCTGCGCCGGCGGTCAGACGCGACCTCGAGCGCTACTTGGATCGCCTCGCGCCCGAATCGGATGCGTATGAGCATGATGACGAGGGACCGGACGACATGCCCGCGCATCTCCGCACGGCGCTGACGCAAACGCAGATCAGCATCCCCGTTCATAACGGGCGCATGGCGCTGGGGACTTGGCAGGGAATCTTCCTTTTCGAACATCGGCAGGCCGCTCCGGAACGGCAGATCGTCCTTCACCTGGTCGGCGAATGAGCGCGCGAGCCGTTCGCGACTGGCTCGCTGCCAATGCGCCCGATCTTCGCCTTATCGAGGTCGCGGAGAGTACGGCGACCGTGAACGAAGCCGCCGCGGCCCTCGGAGTCGAGCCGGCGCGCATTGCGAAGACGCTTGCCGTACGCGCGGGTGAGCTCCTGTTCCTGCTGGTTACCCGGGGCGACGCGCGCCTCGACAACCGCAAATGCAGGGACACGACCGGAGCGCGGCCGCGGATGCTGAGCGCCGACGAGACGCTGGAGGTGACGGGGCACCCGGTCGGCGGCGTCTGCCCGTTCGGACTCAAGGCACCGCTACCGGTCTACGTCGACGCGTCGCTGAAAGCGTTCGACATGGTTTATCCGGCGGGCGGCTGCCTGAATTCGTCTGTCGAGGTCACGCCGGAACACCTTTTCGACCTGGTCGGCGACCGTTGGGTCGACCTATGCCGGCTGCCCGACGAAGCGGGCGGGGCTTAGCTGGGCGGCGTCGACGCCGCTCAAGGGCCATTCGAACCCCAGAATCAGCGATGCTGCGGCCCGCGACATCGCCGGCGAGGTCTGCAACCCCGCCCCGCCCTGTCCAGCAAGCCAGAAAAAACCGTCCGCTTCCGCCGCGAAACCGGCGACGGGATGATTGTCCGGCGCGAAGCTGCGCAAGCCGGCCCAGCGACTGTGGATCCGCTCGACATTGACGATTGTGCGCTCCTCGATTCGTTGTGCGGCGAGCGCCATTTCAAACTCGTCAGGCTGGGCATCGCAGGGATCGCTCGGCACCTCGTCCATCGGCGAGGCGAATAGGCGGCCGCTTTCCGGTGCGAAGTAAAGCTCGTCTCCCACGGTCTTGGCGAAGGGCAGCCCGTCGAGATCGGTGCCCGCCGGCGCGTCGAAGGTGATGATCGTCCGGCGCTTCGGTTGCAGGCCGATCGGCCGCACGCCTGCAAGACCGGCGACAACGTCGGCCCAGGCGCCGGCAGCATTGACGACGATCTGCGACGAGTAGCTGTTGCCGGCTTCGGTCGTAACCTTCCAGCCGCCGCCTTCGCGCGTCAGGCCGGCGACCCGCTCGCCGGTGCGCAACTGCCCGCCCCTGCCGCGGAGCTGGCGGGCGAAGCCCTGCAGCAGCGCATGCGGGTCGAGGCGGATGCCATCGCAGTCGGCGATGCCATAGAGCGCATCGGGTTTCAGGAGCGGGCACAGCGCTCGCACGCCGGCGGCGTCCAGACGCTCGAGCCTGACGAACCTCGAGATATCGGCCTCGAGCCTGTCCAGCGCGTCCCTCTCGTCCTCACGGGCATGGATCAAGACCGCCATTCGGCGACCGAGCGGGACCGCGCTGAAGCCGTCGGGCGGCAGGTCGAAAAAGGGACGGCTGGCAAGCGTCAGTGCGCGGATCAGCGCATCGCCGAGCGCATAATGAAGCATGGTCGCGCTTCGGCCTGACGAGTGGAAGCCGATTTGCGTTTCGCCCTCGAGCACCAACACGCGCGCATTCCGAGCGATCTCTGCGGCGGCTGACAGCCCCGCAATCCCGCCGCCGATGACGAGAACGTCAGCGGATTCGGCCATGGTCAGACGGCCGTCAGCCGCTCGTGGACCACCTTGCCGCCGCTCGTCAGGCGAATGCCTTTGACGATCTCGTCGTCTTCCGGAAGAACGGGACGCCCCTGCTCCTTGTCCCAGAAGGCGGCGAGGAAATTGTAGAGGTTGCGGGCGAACAGCGCCGAGGCGTCCGCCGGCAGGCTGCGCACCAGGTTGGCGGCGCCGATGATCGTCACGCCATGACGCTCGACCCGTTCACCGGCTACGGTGCCCTCGACATTGCCGCCAGCGCTCGCGGCTAGGTCGACGATGACGCTGCCGGGGCGCATGCTTGCGACCTGCGCGTCGCTGATCAGCCGCGGCGCCGGCCGGCCCGGGATCAGTGCCGTCGTGATGACGATATCCTGTCTGGCGATATGGCCTGACACCAGCTCTGCCTGCGCCTTGCGATATTCGTCGGACATTTCCGTCGCATAGCCGCCCGCGCCCTCACCTTCGATGCCGGTGACCTGCTCAACGAAAACCGGCTTGGCGCCGAGCGACTGGATCTGCTCGCGGGTCGCGTAGCGGACGTCAGTCGCACTGACCTGCGCGCCGAGGCGGCGAGCGGTGGCGATCGCCTGAAGGCCGGCAACGCCGACGCCCATCACGAAGACCCTGGCCGGGCTGATCGTGCCGGCCGCGGTCATCATCATCGGGAACGCTCTTCCGTAGGCTGCGGCGGCGTCGATCACGGCTTTGTATCCGGCGAGGTTCGACTGGGAAGAGAGGATGTCCATCGATTGGGCGCGGGTGATGCGCGGCATCCATTCCATCGCCAATGCGTCCAGCCCGGCGGCGGCATAGCCCGCCACGGCTTCGCCTCGCGCTGCCGGATCGAGCGCGCCGACCAGCAGCGCACCGTCCGACGCGCCCGCCAGCGACTTCGGATCTGGCCCGTCGACACACAGGATAACATCGGCCCCGCGAAGCACGTCCGAGCGGGGCCCGACCGCCGCTCCGGCGGCTGCGAACTCGTCATCCGGAATGGCAGCAGCCGCGCCGGCGCCCGCCTCGACGGCGACGTCCGCGCCAAGTCCGACAAACTTCTTCACGGTTTCGGGAATCGCAGCGACGCGAGTCTCGCCAGCGGCGGATTCCCTGAGGACGGCGATCCTTGCCGGCACGCCGGGAATTACAGGACGAAGAAGAGGAGGATCATCGCGATCAGGAACACCCCGGCCGCGCCCCATTTGAACAGCTTTGTGAACCGCTCATAATCCTCAACGTGCACGGCGACGTCGTGCGTTACCGGGCTGGTCAGAAGCGGCTCTTCCTCGGCCATCGTGTTTCCTCTCTCGAGCTTGCGCCCTCATGTTTTGCGCTCGGCGCCTGGCGGCGTCCATAACAAGGGCTTCGCGCCGCCCCAAGCCCCTCGTTCCGCTCAAGGCGCCCAAGGGCGGTTAAGCCGACCTTTACTCTTCGCGGATAATAGAGGCTCGCGAGGAGCCCCGATGCCCGAAGAGCGAATCCGTTCCCTATTGCTGGTCGAAACCGACGCCGACGAACGGCGTCTGATCTCGGCCGTCGCGGCTCGTTCGGGCTGGAGCGTGATCGGCGCCGCCGACGAGGCGACCGCCGTCGGGCTGCTGCAGGGGCCGCATGGGCGCGAGGTTCAGGCGGCGCTGCTCGGCTCTTGGAGTCCCGATCATGGTCGCGAGCTGATGGCTTCGCTGCGCGAGCACCGCGCAGACCTTCCGATCATCGTTCTCAGCCACAGCAACACCGTGGCCGTCGCCGTCGAGGCGATGCGGTCGGGCGCAAGCGACTTCCTGGTGCGGCCGGTCGCGGCCGAGCGGCTGGTCGAAGCCCTCGCCGCCAACGCCGACCGCCGTCGCGCCGTGGGCGAGCTTGCACCGGTGTCCGAAAAGCTCGCTCCGGAATTGTCGCTTGAGCAGCTGGTCGGCGCTGCCCCCGAGTTCCGTGCCGCGCTGGCGGTCGCCGCCAAGGCCGCTCGCAACCGCCTGCCGATCCTGATCGTCGGCGAGCCCGGCACCGGCAAGGAAACGGTCGCCCGCGCAATCCACGCCGCAAGCCTGCGCGCCCGCGGCCCGCTGCTGTCGATCGACTGCAAGGCGGTGCCCTCGAACATCATCGACAGCGAGCTGTTCGGGCATGAGAAGGGCGCCTTCCCGGGAGCCTTCGCACCGAAGACCGGCAAGCTGGTGCTGGCGGACGGCGGCACATTGCTGCTCGACGACATCGGCGCCCTGCCGCCAGAGACTCAGGAACGGCTGGACCGGGTCGTAGCGACCGGCGAGGTGCGGCCGGTCGGCCTCAACGGCAGCCATTCGGTCGACGTCCGGATCATCGCGACCGTCAGCCAAGCACTTCCCGAGGATTTCCACGCCGGCCTCGCCGAACGGATCGCGACGACCACCGTCAACCTGCCCGCGCTGCGCGAGCGCTGCGGCGATATCCCCGCCCTCGCACGGCACTTCCTGACCCGCTTTTCAGAGCAGAGCGGGATGCGGCCGCTATCGATCGGCAATGACGCTCTCGCAGTGCTGATGCGCTACGGTTGGCCGGCCAACGTGCGCCAGCTTGCCGGCGTGCTGTTCCGCGCGGCGCTGCGGTGTGAGGACAACTCGCTGACCGCCGAGCACTTCCCGCACATCGCTGTTCAGTCGCGTTTCACCGGTCGGCGCACCGACTTCGCACCGACCCTGAGCAAAGCCCGCAGCGAGGAGGCGATCGCCGGCGCTTCTCCAGTCACCCTGTTCACCGCCGACGGCCATCTGCGCCCGCTCGAGGAGATCGAGGCCGACATCATCCGCCTCGCGATCGGCCATTATCGCGGCCGCATGACGGAGGTCGCGCGGCGGCTCGGGATCGGACGCTCGACCCTTTATCGCAAGCTTGGCGATCTAGGGATCGACACTGCGGCCTAAATCCGCGGGGTGAGCGCCTGGTCGCGCAGGCCGCGCCAGACGCGGAGGGCCTGGACGGTCTCGAACACGTCATGGACCCGCAAGAGCTGGGCCCCCTGCTCCACTGACTTCAGGGCAAAGGCGATGCTGCCGCCTAGCCGACGGTCGACGGGCGCTTCGGCCGAGAGCGCGCCGATGGTGCGCTTGCGGCTCGCGCCGACGACCAGCGGGCACCCGAGCGAGTGGAGCAAGGCGAGGCCGTTCATCAGCTCAAGGTTGTGGGATACCGTCTTGCCGAAGCCGAAACCCGGGTCGACCAGGATATGCTCGCGGGCGATACCGGCAGCTACGGCAGCGGCAATCCGCTTTTCCAGCCAGAGATAGACCTCGACCAGGACGTCGTCGTAGCGCGGGTTGTCCTGCATTGTCTCCGGCGCGCCGAGATGATGCATCAGGATGACGGGTACACCCTGCACGGCAAGCACGCCGGCCGACCGGTCGTCGTAGGTCAGCGCCGAGACATCGTTGATCATCCGCGCGCCGGCCCCCAGCGCCGCCGTCATGACGTCAGCCTTGCGGGTATCGGCAGACACCGCAGCGCCGCCGGCGGCTAGCTTCCGGATGACGGGCGCTATGCGGTCGATCTCGTCGCCTTCCCAGACGGGTTTTGCGCCTGGACGGGTCGATTCGCCGCCGACATCGATGATCGCCGCGCCATCGCGCGCCAAGTCCGCCCCGGCCGCCGCTGCGGTTGCCGCATCCGCGAAGCTGTTGCCGTCTGAGAAGCTGTCCGGCGTCGCATTGACGATGCCAATGACCTGCGGCTGGTCGAGGCGGATGGTGCGCTCGCCGAGCTGCAGCGGCCGGCGAGCCGAAGTGAGCGCGCCCCACTGCGCGGCCATGGCATCGTCAAAGCGGTCCTCGATGCCTTCGACGGGGACAAGCTCGCTCGCGGTGCGGCGATGACCCTCGACGTGCAGCAGCTCGACCGCTGAAAACCAGTTCAAACCGCCGGCGAGCCGAGCGACCTTGCCGTCGTGGCCGAAAGGCGAATCAACGAAGCCCGTCGGGCGAATAAGGGTGCGCATAACCCGCGCTATAGTGCGGAGAGATGCTGTTGGCGCAAGGCGTCGATCGGCTCCAGCGATCCGGCCTGGTCGAGGTGCCAGAAAGTCCAACCGTTGCATGACGGGGCGCCCTGCAGCGCTGCGCCGACCTTGTGGATCGAACCCGAATGCGCCTCGCAGGCAATCGACCCATCGGCGCGAACGGACGCAGACCAGCGGCGCTTCGAATCGGTCAGCGTCGAGCCCGCTGGAACCAGGCCGCTCTCGACCAGCAGGCCGAAGGCGACGCGCGGCTGCGAACGCTTGTCGGCGACCGTCTGCATCGCGCTTTCGTCCAGCGGGAGTGTCGAGCTGATGCGCTGTTTTGCGACCTTCACATAGGCGGCCTCGCGCTCGATGCCGATCCAGCGGCGGCCGAGCCGATGCGCGACGGCGCCGGTGGTGCCCGTCCCAAAGAAAGGGTCGAGCACGACATCGCCCGGCTTCGTGCAGGCAAGCAGGATGCGATAGAGGAGCCCTTCGGGCTTCTGTGTCGGGTGCGCCTTGGCGCCGTCGTCCCCCTTCACGCGCTCGCCGCCGCTGCAAATCGGCAGCACCCAGTCCGACCGCATCTGAAGGTCGTCGTTTAGCGCCTTCATCGCGCGATAGTTGAAGGTGTAGCGCGCCGTTTCGTCCTTCGCGCACCAAATCAGGGTCTCATGGGCGTTGGTGAAGCGGGTGCCGCGGAAATTCGGCATCGGGTTCGACTTGCGCCACACGATGTCGTTGAGAATCCAGAAGTCCGCGTCCTGCAGAAGCGAGCCGACCCGGTAGATGTTGTGATAGCTGCCGATCACCCAGATCGTGCCGCTGTCCTTGAGGATCCGCCGCGCCTCGGCCAGCCAGCGTCGAGTGAAGTCGTCGTAGACCGCTAGGCTGTCGAACTTGTCCCAGTCGTCGTCGACGGCGTCGACCCGGCCGCCTTCCGGCCGGAACAAGTCGCCGCCAAGCTGCAGATTGTAGGGCGGGTCGGCAAAAATCATGTCGACGCTCTTGTCAGGAAGGGTCGCCATTTCGGCGATGCAGTCGCCCTGGAGGATTTCGTCGAACGGAAGCTCGAAGCGCGGCGCGATCGACTGGCGCAAACGGGTCCGCGGCTCCGCGATGCGGGCGATAACGTTCATGAACTCTAAGCCCCCTGAACTTTTCGCCCGGAGGGTGAGTCAGCCCGGACTCCGGGTCAAGCAATCAAGAGTTAACGGCGCTCCGGCGATGAACTCGTTCAGGCGGCGGAACGATGCCTCTCCACAACATCTTGAGTCAGCGGCGAATCAGTGGACTCAATCTGTAGTGTGTGTGGCCCGGAGGACTCGCTTTCGGCGATTTCGATGAGGCGCAGTTCCGCGCGGGTAACGCCCCGCTCGATGGCCCGTACGGGGGCAAAGCTTCGGCGGTGCAGTGGGGTCAGGCCGAGTGCCTGGAGCCCGCGGTAATGCTCGGGCGTGCCGTAGCCGCGATTCGTTTCCCAGCCGTAGCCCGGATATTGGCGCGCATGGTCCGCCATGATCCGGTCGCGGGTGACCTTGGCGACGATCGATGCAGCACCGATCGAGCGGCATTTGGCATCGCCGTCGACGATCGCTTTGGACGGGCGCTGCCACTTGGGGCAGGCATTGCCGTCGACCAAAACCCAGGCCGGCTCGATTCCGAGCGCTTCGACGGCCCGGGTCATCGCCAGCATCCGCGCCCAGTAGATGTTGATCTCATCGATCTCTTCGACCGAGGCGATGCCGACTCCCCACGCCGCGACCTTGACCAGCTTGGCGTAGATCGCCTCGCGTTTTTCGATCGGCAGGTTCTTGCTGTCGTCGATGCCGCGCGGGAAGCGGTCGCGGTCGAGGATGACGGCGGCAGCGACGACCGGGCCGGCCAGTGGCGCGCATCCCGCTTCGTCCACGCCGGCCAGCGGCTGCGGATAATCGAGCTCTAGCTTGAAGGAGCAGCGGCGGGGCATGTGGCCCTTATTCGTCATTCCCGCGAAAGCGGGAACCCAGATTTTTCGATTTGGCTGGGTCCCCGCCTTCGCGGGGATGACGAAAGATGTGGATTATTCCCAAATCCGCCACGGCGGGAAGCGCCTTGCCTCACCGGCCTTGTAGAGGAAGACGATGTTGCCGTCGGGGTCGCGCAGGCGAGCCTCGCGCCACATCCAGGGCTGGTTGCGGGGGCCGTGCTCGAAGCTGAGCCCGGCCCGGGCGAGTTGTTCGACGCGCGCATCGAGGTCGTCGCATTCGAAATAGACGGCGGTCGTCGCCTCAATCTTCTCTTCGGGATCGATCTGGACCGAGAAAGTCACGCCGCCGGCGGTTTCGAAGCGCGCGTAGTCGGGCGGGCTGTCGACAATCTGCTTAAG
>NZ_JAFAVR010000208.1 GCF_019242355.1 Sphingomonas sp.
AAAGCCGGCAATTTCTCTGTATTTGGAATGCAACGCCAGTGTCTCGATGTCGCTGTTCCCGAGGAGCGGCAAGGCGTCGATGGGCGTCACGGTGCCGGCCTGGTAAGCGACGAGCGTCTGACCGATCAGGCCCTTCTCATGGGTGTAGTAACCGCCAATCAGCCAATCGATCAGATGCGACTGGCCCGTGAGCCGGACCTCCTGCGTGAACTTGCTGAGATTCGTCCGCTGCGGCTCGGCGAAGTTGTTCGGCGGAAAGCCGAACGCCGCCATCAGTAGGCCGCTGTAAACGTTGGTGAGGTCCGTGCGCTCCTTCTGGTTCTGCTTGCTGGCGCTAGTCGAAGTGGTCAGCGTCCCGAAACCGAGGTCGAAGATGCCGGTCGCGTTGTAGAGCCGATAGTGCAGGTTCGAGAAAATCGGCGCGAATTGCGACTGCGACAGGCCATGCAGCGGTCGTAGCGACACAGGATCCGCTTCGATCAGGCTCGGTGCGTCGGCATCGACGTTCTGAGCAATGGCTGTGAGACGGACCGAGGCCTTGTCGTTCGGTTTGAACAGCAAGGACGCCCGGCCGCCATATACCTTATCGCCATCGATGTTCTTTGCGACGTCTGACGGTCCCGGCCCGAAGCCAGCGAAAGTCGACCCGACAGTGCCGATCGAGTCGATAAAGCCGCCGTCCTTACGGTAGCTGCCCGACGCCCTGAACGCCAAAGTGCTGCTGATGGGCACGTTAACGAGCAGGTTGGCATTGTAGCCGAGGTCGCCGCCCTTCACCGCCTCGATCCCCGCCCGGCCCCGCACGATCACGCGATCGAACTGCGGCGCGTTGGTGACGAAGCGCAGCACCCCGCTGAGAGAACTTGCGCCGTAAAGCGTGCCCTGAGGCCCGCGCAGGACCTCGATCCGGTTGAGATCGAAGGTGTCGAAGTCGGCCGCGAGCACGCCGCCGTTCACTAATCCGCTGCTGGAGCCGAAGGGCGTTTCGTCGACATAAACGCTGACCGTCGAGGCGACGCTGCCGGTATTGACGCCGCGAACGATCAGGCGCCCTTCCCCCGGATCGGACTGATTGAGCTGAAGACCCGGAACGAGCTTCAGATAATCTTGAAAGTTGGTCGCGTGCTGCGCTTCCAGCGTCTGGCCTGAAACGACCGACACGGATTGCGGGACGTCAATCAGGAGCTGCGGACGCTTTTGAGCGGTGACCACGATCGCGTTCTGGTCCTCCTGTACGGGCGCTGCGGGCTGTTGCTGTTGTAGCTGCTGCGGAAGCTGCGCTGCTTCGCTAGTCTGCCCCACCGCCGGGGTTGCTATTGCGACAATGCAGGTTCCCCCGAGAAGCGCTGCGACCGACCGATGAATGTTCACCCTAGCCTCCCTGCCCATAACCGTGGCATCATGGCATTCGTTTCCCAATTGGCAACCGGTTTCTGATATGGTGAGCGTTACGCGGTCTGCGGCCTTCCTGGACCGGCGATTGGCCGCCGAGGCCGTAGTGAGGTCCACATCGGGCCAGGAGCCCGGGCAGGCCTTGCGCTCGGCACGCATCGCCAAGGGCCTGACGCTCCGCGAGCTCGCTGGGCGGGTCGGCATGCCCTACTCCACGCTGTCGAAGCTCGAGAACGGTAAGATGAGCTTCACCTACGACAAGCTCATCCGGCTCGCCCAGGGGCTCGGCATCGACTTGCAGGAACTGATGAGCGGTGCTGCTGACCAACCCTCGTCGGCATCGTCCGGCCGTCGCAGCGTGACTCGCGCTGGCCAGGAACCTCTAGCGGAATCAGACAGTTACAATCATTCGTACCCGGCCGCTGACCTGGTCGGCAAGATGATGACGCCGATCCTGATCGACATCCGGGCGACGTCCCTCGACGAAATGGGAGGCCTCGTCAGGCATTCGGGCGAGGAGTTCCTCTACGTCCTTCGCGGCGCGATGGAGCTCCATTCGGACCTATATACGCCGCTTGCGCTGGGCCCAGGCGACTGCGTTTATTTCGACAGCGGCATGGCGCACGCCTACATCCGGACCAGCGCCGAGCCGTGCGTCGTACTCTCGGTCTGCGCAGGCCGAGGCATCCAGAACATCGCCGAGGCCGCCGCCAAACGCATGTAATCTCCCACGCGTTCAGGAATTTGCGGCCACGTGTTTCTTTTCTTGAAACTTTGTCGCTACGCCCTACCATCGGCGCATGTCCGATCCGTCTTTTCGTCTCGATATCGACCGCCTCGCCGCCAAGATGGCCGCGCCGTTCCGCATTTCCGGGTACGTGTTCGATGCGATGCCAGCCGTGCTGGCAACCATATCCGCTGATGGCGCGAGCGGTCGGGGAGAGGCCGCGGGAGTCTATTATCTCGGTGATGACCAGGACCGGATGGTCGAGCAGATCGAAACGGTTCGAGCTGCGGTCGAAGGCGGGATCGACCGGCCGACCCTTCAAGTTCTCCTTCCTCCCGGCGGCGCCCGCAATGCGCTCGATTGCGCGCTGTGGGAACTCGAGGCGCGGCGGAGCGGAGTTCCAGTGTGGCGGCTCGCCGGCGCGCCCGAGCCCAAGCCGCGCCTGACCACCTTTACGCTCTCCGCCGACGAACCTCAGATCTTCGAGCGTAAGCTTGGTGAACTGCACTCGACCCGCGCGATCAAGCTCAAGCTCGAGGGTGACATCGACGCCGACCGCGAGCGGCTGTCGATGGTCCGGTCCAGATATCCTGATTCGTGGCTGATGGCGGACGCCAACCAGGGCTTCGGCGCAAAGGACTTCGACGCCCTCGAATCGATTCTTGTCGAGCACCGGGTAGCGCTTCTCGAGCAGCCGGTACCGCGCGGCGACGAAGCCTCTCTCGAAGGCTGGCGGACGCCTTTCCCCATTGCCGCCGACGAGAGCATCCTAACCCTCGCCGAGCTTAACGAGCGCGGCCGCTATTTCGACATGATCAACATCAAGCTCGACAAGTGCGGCGGCCTCACCGAGGCGCTGGCAATTGCAAAAGTCTCGCTGGCCATGGGCAAGTCGCTGATGGTCGGCAACATGGCCGGGGGCACCCTCGCAATGGCGCCCGCCTTCATCGTCGCCCAATATTGCGACGTGGTCGATCTCGACGGCCCCGCGGGCCTCGCCGACGATGCGCATGTGGATGAAATCTATTCCGACGGCGAGATTTTTGTACCCGAGACCCTGTGGGGTGCCGGCTGAGGGTTACGCTTACTGTGGTGACTGGAGCGCCGTTGCTAGCGTTTCGGAAAGGGTCGCAAGCCGGTAGGGCTTGAGGATCACCGCCCGCCCGCCGCTTCCGGAACGTGCGATTTCCTGGCTATATCCGGTCGCCAGGACGACGGGGAGCCGCGGCTGCTCCTCCGCGAGGACCTGCGCCAGCTTCAGTCCCCCCATCCCCGGCATGACGACGTCACTGAGCACGATGTCGAACTTGCGCGCCCTCGCCAGGTCGAGCGCCTCCTCGCCCGAAGCGGCTCGGGTGACCAGGTGTCCAAGCTCGGACAATAGGGTTTCGGCGAATGCCCCGACCTCTTCATTGTCCTCGACGACCAGGATCGAGACTGCCGGCTGGTTCGCAAACTCCGGTGGGCGGGCGCCGGCGTCGACCGGTTCCTCGTCGCCGGCGCAGGCCAGGGTCAAGGTGAGGCGCGTCCCCCGGCCCGGCGCGCTGTCGACCCGGACGTCGCCGCCCGACTGGGACGCGAAGCCATAGACTTGGCTGAGGCCGAGGCCGGTTCCCTTGCCCGTACCCTTGGTTGTGAAGAAGGGTTCGAAGATGCGGTCGACCGTCTCCGCGTCCATGCCGGTTCCGGTGTCGGCGATCTCGATCGCGACCATGCTGTCGCCGGCGGCGTTGCGGACAGTCCCGGTCCGGATCGTCAGAGTGCCCCGACCGTCCATCGCGTCGCGCGCGTTGGAGGCGATGTTCAGCACTGCTGACTGAAGCTGGGCGCGGTCGGCCTTGACCGCGCACGGCTTGTTCCCGAGCTCGATCTGAAGCGCGATCCGCTCACCGACGGTGCCCTCGATCAGCTCCCTCATGTCGGCGATGAGGGCATTCACATCGATCCGTTCCGGCATCAGCGGCTGGCGTCGGGCAAAAGCCAGCAACTGCGACGTCAGCGAGGCGGCATTGGTCGCCGCCTGGACGATCGCCTGCGCGAACCGCGCCCGCTTCGCTTCCGGAAGCTCGGGCCGGCAAAGCATGTCTGCCGATCCCTGGATCACGGTCAGCAGATTATTGAAATCATGGGCGATGCCGCCGGTCAGCTGGCCGAGCGCCTGCATCTTCTGGCTCTGGCGCAGCTGCTCCTCCGCCTTGGCCCGCTCCTCCATCTGCTCCTCGAGCAGGTCGTTAGCGCGGCCGAGATCTTCCGCGCGGCTCTTGAGCGCCCGATTTGCGCGGCGGAGCTGCACCTGGGCGAGCCCGACGGTCGCGACCACCAAGGCCGCAAGCAGGAACAGGCCGAGCATGATCCCGTAGCGCGCGAAAGTGCGCGACTTAAGGTCCTTGTCGATGTCCAGGTAGACCATCCCGACGTGCTGCCCGGCTTGCGCGATCGGCGAGCTGACCCGGATCTCGCTCTCGTCCGCCGTCGGCAGGGCCTCGATCGACCGCGGGATTGGCGCGCCGGTTCGCTGGTAGCCGGCGATTGCCTTGCCCGTCCGATCGAAGATCGCAATCAGTCGAATCTGCTTGTTGACCCTGTAGGCGTTGGCCGCGTCCTGCGCCGCCGCCGGATCGTCGAAATCCACCGCGGCGGCCGTCGAAGCCGCAAGCACATCCGCGAAGCCCTGCGTCTGCTCGATCCGCGCGCGATTGTAGGCGGAATTGAACTGGACGCTGACGCCGATCCCGCCGAGAAGGATCAGCAAGGCGAACGCGAAGATCGCAATCGGCGCAGAGCGCCAGTTGATCTGGGATCGTTCGCGCGCCGTCACCGGCGGACTCCCAGCGCAAGGGCGAGCAGCCGCGAGCTGATGCCGAGCCGGCGCTGCTGCGCGGATGCCTGGTCGATGAAGAAGCGCACACGCCCGCCAACGATCGCGAAATGGATGATTCCGCGCGGGCTCCCGGCCGGCCCATCCGTCACGGTGAGAACCGGCTTCCCGTCCATTCCGTTAAGTTCGCCCAGGCGATTGTTCGCGACGAAAGCGATCTGGCATTCCTCCGCCCCGCTTGCGCTGTTCAACCTACGCACGAGGATTTTGCGTCCGTCGACGGTTTGGGAGGCCGCGGTCTGGTCGAGCAAAGACCCGAAGGGATCGCTGCCGATGACACACAACTGATAGGGGCCCCCTGCTTTTGGAAGGGCCGATGCCGGCCAGGTCACGTAGCGGGCGAAGCGTGGCAGGAATGCGGCCTTGACCGAGATGTCCGTCGGCTCCGCAGCCGAAGCAGCGATCGCGACCATCGCCAGAGCGGCGGCTCCCGCGCGCAGGGCAAGGGCCAACGCTCTCATCGCCGCCATTGCAGGCCCACCAGGACCTTCCTCGAAATGGCGTCGCCGCCCGGATATTCCACGTGGCGGGCGTGAAGCAGGTTCGCGCCCGAAAGCACGAATTGCAGATGGCTCGACAAGGTATAGGCGAGACGCCCGCCAAGCTCGGTATAGGCCGGCACGCCGCCCGTCGCGACGGTTCCACTTCCGAGCGCGGCGACGGCGCGCGCGTCGATATCGAGGGTCACCGACCGGCCGAGGTTCATGCTCGAGCGCAGGATGAACTGGTGCGAAGGGTCGAGGCCGTTCTGCGACGTGCCGAGACCCGGAGCGCTCGCGCCCGGCTTGAAGTGCAGCTCCTCGTGCAGGAGCGTCGTTCCGGCCGACAGCGTCCACCAGCGCAGCGGGCTCGCACTTGCCCAAGCCTCGATGCCATAGCTGTGCCCGGCGAGCTCGTTCGCCCAGTAAAGGTTGAGCCCGGGTCCCGCCGCGATCTCGATCGTCCTCAGGTCGTCATAATGATGAAAGAAGGCTGTTGCGGAAAAGGTCAGGCCGGCGGTCGGCTGCGCTCGAACGCCGGCTTCATAGGCCGTCAGCTTTTCCGTGCGGAAATCGCGGTTCCCGGCCAGCGTAACGCCAGGCGCCCTTTCCTGCACGTCCTCGTCGAACGGCGTCGGGGAGCGGACCGCATGCGACACGGCCGCCCACAACAGCACCGATTGCGCGGGCTTCACCGCGATCCGAAGATCGGGCAGCAAACTGACCCCGACATAGGGGTCGTGCTCGGCCTTGATGCCTGCGGTGACGCTCAAGGCGTCAGTGAGTGCGATCGTGTCCTGAGCAAACAGGTTGCCGAGGAAGAGATCGCGGCTGGCCGGCGTGAAATAGAGCTGCGGTGTGCCGTTGATTAAATAATGAACGAGACGTCCGCCGCCGCCCACGACAATTGCGTTTCGGCTTCCGAGCGCCATGCTCTGCTGAACGTCGGCATCGAAGGTGTCGACATGGAACCTGCCGTTGTTGGGGCGCGAGGCCCGGCTCATCCGGTCGTAAAAGGCCTGAGCCTGGAAATGCTCGTCCTCGTTCGGGTCCCGATTCCAGCGCACCACCAGGTCGCGACCGGCGGTATCCTCACGAGCGCTGCCGGGCTGGTCATCCCGGCCGTCGAACGCGTCGCCCTCTACGGTTACCGTATCGGCCGGAGCGGGCGTCCAGTCGACACGGAAGCCGCCGCCCAGTCGGTGCCATCCATCCGCGGCGGACCCGTCTCCGGGCCGGGTTGCGGCGCCCTGGCTAAGCCATCGCCCGTAAACACGATAGGCTAGGTCGGGGCCCGCCTGGCCCCCGATGCGCAGTCCCACCGACTGCTGGACGGTACCCGCATCGATGTCGGCAAAGGCACCCGCGCTCGATGCCGCGCCCCTGGTGATGATGTTGAT
>NZ_JAFAVR010000254.1 GCF_019242355.1 Sphingomonas sp.
CGGCCAGTCCGTTGGCTTCGAGCGCCGATCCCGCGTTGAACCCGAACCACCCGACCCACAGCAGCCCGGCGCCAACCATCGTGAGTGCCAGCGAGTGCGGCGGCATTGGCTCCTTCAAATGGCCGACCCGCGGGCCGGCGAAGAAAACGCCGACCAGTCCCGCGATGCCCGAATTGATGTGCACGACGGTGCCGCCGGCGAAATCGATTGCGCCAAGCCTGAACAGGAATCCGTCGTTCGCCCACACCATATGCGCGAGGGGCGCGTAGACGATCGTCAACCACAGCAGAGCGAAAGCCATGATCGCAGCAAACCGGACGCGCTCGACCAGCGCCCCGATCACCAGGGCTCCGGTGATCGCTGCAAAGCTCATCTGGAAGGCGGCGAACAGCAATTCCGGGATTGCCTTGTCCTCGCCGCCGACCGCCCAGGCCGACGATCCGTCCAGGCCGGCCAGCCCCGCTTTGGCGAAACTGCCGACCAGTCCGTTACCGGCGCTGAACGCCAGGCTATAGTCCCACAGCACCCATGTCAGGATTGCGACCGCGGTGACGCCGAGCACCTGGCTCAAGACCGACAGCAGGTTCTTGGCCCTGACGAGGCCGCCATAGAACAGCGCGAGCCCAGGCAGCAGCATCAGCATCACCAGTGCCGTCGACATCAGCATCCAGGCCGTGTCGCCGCTGTCGATGGTGAGCCTGCCCGCCATGCCGCCTCCCGCTTGCTGCGGCGCACAAGCTAGCGGCCTTCCGGCAACGGGCCATGTGAAAGGTTCACGAAGTTGGCGACGTCACCGTCGATGCCAGATGCGTCGCCTTCCACTTCATCGCATTGCGGATGCGGGCTTCAACGGACGGATGGTCGTAGAAAATGATTTCCTCGAGCTTGCCCGGCCGCGGATACCGGTATTCGGCCGTTTTGACGAGCGATGTCGACAGAGCGTCCGGGCGGTTCTCGGTCCGCAAGGAATACATGTCGGCCTGCATTTCGAGAGTGCGGCTGAACGTGTTGAGCAGCGGCAGGCCGACCAGTTGAAGCCCCGCCATCAGGAACATCAGGATCGGGATGCCGCGCGCGTCCTCGATGCGCGCGTCGCTTCCGAATGCTCGGACGACTCGGCGGAACAGGCGCTGGGCGAACCAGAAAGCAAGGATTGCGAGCACCGAAAAGAACAGCAGCCCCCACCAGCTGTGCTTGAGCACATAATGGCCGATCTCGTGTCCGGTGACGGCACGCACCTCGTCGAGCGACGCGCTCTTCAGGGCCACGTCCGAGATCGCCACGCGAGCGGTGCTGCCGACGCCGCCGGCATTGGCCGTGAAATTGTTCGACTGCCGCGACCCGTTGTACATATAAATCTTGTCCGGAGGGATGCCGGCTCGCCCAGCCATCTCCACCACCGCGTCGCGGACGGGACCCGGCGGCACCGGCTCATACCTGTTGAACAAGGGCTCGACGAGCACTGGCGAAAGCAGGAACAGGAAGGCGAGCGCGACTGCTGTGAGGCCGCCAGACCAGATCCACCAGCGCCGTCCCGTGCGCCGTATCAGCCAATAGAGCGCCATCATGAACAGGGCGCCCGCGACCGATCCGATTGCGGTCGACAGCGCCAGTTGCCCGACGAAGTCACCTAGCGGCTGCCTGGTCCGGCCATAGCTGGTCTCGCGGAACCAGTTTTCATACAGCGTCCAGGGCAGGGTCAGGACTGCCGCAAGCAGGAAATAGACGAGGCTGACCACGAAGGCGCGCCAATTGCGCCCGCGCTCGCGATAATTGGGATCAAGGCCGTCGAGCAGCCGGGAGCGTACGATCACGAGCGTGACGACCGCCGCCACGACGAGATCCCAAAGCAGCATCCAGTGGCTGCCGACGGTATACCGATGCGCCTTTTCCAGCGCTGCGGGCCCAAGCGCGTCGATATATTGCGCCGTTGCCGCTAGCGGATCGAATGCCATGCTTCGCCGTTCCCCCTTCGGACCGCGAGCGTAACATCCTGTCACGCCGGGGCAATGCCCGTCTGGCGGGAACGAGTGCCCGGCGCGGGCGATTGTCCCGGGATGGTCAAGGCATCTTCACCCCCGCCGCCCATGGAGGCGCTGCTCGCCGCCGAGCTGCCCGAGGGCGTCGGCTGGCAATATGAGCCCAAATGGGATGGTTTCCGCTGCCTTGCCCAGAGGAGCGGCAACGACGTCACTTTGACTTCGAAGTCCGGAAAGCCGCTTGCGCGCTATTTTCCTGAGGTGGCCGCGATGTTGCGGTCGGCCGTCGCGACTGACTTCCTGCTCGATGGCGAGCTGATCATTCCCGTCGGCGATGCGCTGTCGTTCGACGCGCTGCAGCTGCGGCTTCATCCGGCGGAGAGCCGCATCCGCAAGCTGTCCGGCGAAACTCCCGCCCAGTTCATGGCATTCGACCTGATCGCATCCGACGGCAAGTCGCTGCTTGGCGAGACGCTCGCCGAACGCCGCTCGGCACTGCAGGAATGGTTCGTGACCAACGCCGTTGCCGGCCTCCTGCTGTCGCCTGCCACCCGCAGCCGCGATCAGGCGCTCGACTGGCTCGGCCGCAGCGGCGGCGCACTCGATGGCGTTATCGCCAAGCGGCTCGACCAGGACTATCGCGCCGGCGAGCGGGCGATGATCAAGGTCAAGCAGCAGCGCACGGCCGACTGCGTGGTCGGGGGCTTTCGCTACGCAAGCAAACAGCGGGAGGTCGGCTCGCTGCTGCTCGGCCTCTATGACGATGCCGGCCTCCTCAACCACGTTGGCTTCACCTCGGCGATCCCGGCGGACGAGCGGCCGGCGCTGACGAAGCGGGTCGAGGCGCTGATCCAGAAGCCCGGCTTTACCGGCAGTGCTCCGGGGGGACCGAGCCGCTGGAACAATGAGCGCTCCATGGCGTGGGAACCGCTGAAGCCCGAGCTCGTCGTCGAGGTCCGCTACGACCAGGTCACCGGCCGCCGCTTCCGCCACGGCACAGGCTTCCTGCGCTGGCGGCCCGACAAGGACCCAAGCCAGTGCACCTTTCAACAGCTCGCGCCCGAGCTTCGCCCGTCGGAGCTCGAGCAGCTGTTCGGGACATGACGACCGACCTGTTCGACGCGGCGGTGGTCCCCGGCCTTGTCTATCGCGCGGACGTCGTCAGCGCGGTCGAGCACGACGCGCTTGTCGCCCGTCTCGACGCGATGGACCTCGACCCGTTCCGCTTCCACGGCTGGGTCGGCAACCGCAGGACGCGGACCTTCGGCTGGCGCTATGACTTCGATGACGCGAGCTTCGCGCCTACCGACCCGATCCCCGACTGGCTTCTTCCGCTTCGCATCCGGGCGGCTGCGCTCGCTAGCGTCAGCGCCGAGGAGTTCGCGCATGTCCTGCTCGCCCGCTACGATCCCGGGGCGGGCATCGGATGGCACCGCGACCGGCCGCAATTCGAGCATGTCGTCGGCTTCTCGCTGGCCTCTCCCGCGACGATGCGCTTCCGCCAGCGGACGCCATCCGGCTTTCGCCGCGCGAATGCCCACCTGGAGCCGCGGTCCGCCTATCTCCTTTCGGGCGAGGTGCGCCACGACTGGGAGCACAGCATCGTTCCCGGTGACGCGCTGCGCTTTTCGGTCACCTTCCGCACCCTCTCGGCGAAGGGCCGCAGGCTCGCAGCGGCAACCTGACGGAACGCTCCGGTTGCGGAACGGTTGTCGCGGCGTGCGTCGCTTGCTGCTGTTCCTCCTCCTATTGTGCAGCGCCTGTTCGAAAGGGCCGCAGGCGGATTTGCCCGCGATCGGCGAAGCGCGCTCGCTCGCCGCGGAATGGGCGCTCATCAACCAGCAGGCGGCCGAGCGGAAGCTGACCAGCACCTATGTCGATACGATGCACGCGCAAATCCGGCAGCAGCTCCAGGAAGCGGCGACGTCCCTCACTGAGCCCAGGTTCGCTTACGGCTCGGAGATCGAGGCACTCCTCAAGGAGCCGGACGACGCACCGCCGCAGCAGCTGAGCCGTCATGCCGACGCTCTCAAGCAGATCGAGGACGAGCTTGAATCCGCTTGAGCTGACACTTGGGATCATGACCGCGGTCGGCGGCTTCGTCGACATCAGCGAGCTCGTATTCGCGGCCAAGGCCGGCTCGACCTTCGGCTATGCGCTGATCTGGGTGTTCGCCTTCTCGACCATCGGAATCATCGTCTACAGCGAAATGTGCGGGCGGGTTGCGGCCGTCGCCAAGCAGCCGGTGTTCAACCTCATCCGCCATCGCCTCGGCCTCAAGCTCGGCCTTATCACGCTGTTCGCTTCGCTGGTCAGCACCTTGATCACCTGCGCTGCGGAAATCGGCGGCCTCGGCCTCATCCTGAACTACCTGACTGGTGCGCCATATATGTTGATGGCAATCGTCAGCACGCTGGCCCTCGGCGCATCGATGTGGGTGCTGCCCTTCAAGGGGATCGAACGGGCTTACGGCTTGCTCGGATTGCTGATGCTTGTCTTCGTCGTGGCGCTCGTCGTCGGTCACCCGCCCTGGGCAAAGGTGGCCGCGGGCTTCGTGCCGCAGGTTCCGGCCGGGCTCAGCCGCAAGGAACTGCTCGACTACGCCTATTTCGGCGTCGCGATCGTCAGCGCCGTGATGTTTCCCTACGAGGCTTATTTCTATTCCTCCGGCGGAATCGAGGAGGGATGGAGCGTCAAGGACCTGTCGACCAATCGCGTGACTGCGATCGTCGGCATGTCCCTGGGCTCGCTGCTTGCGATCACGCTTCTCGCCAATTCGGCGCTGATCTTCGGCCCGGCCAATGTCGGTCCGGAAATTCCGGGGACTGCGGCGCTGGAGGCAGCGATCCCGCTCGGCCGGATCGGCCTGCTCGTCGCACTGTTCGGGATGCTGTTCGCAGTCGCCGGGGCGGCGATCGAAACCTGCATGTCCAACGCTTACTCGATCGCCCAGTTCTTCGGCTGGCAGTGGGGCCGCCGCGAAAAGCCATGGGATGCGCCCCGCTTCACCGTCGCCTGGATTGCGCTGCTGCTCCTGGCGCTGTTGCTGGTGTTGACGGACATCAGCCCGATGACGCTGGTCGATCTCGCGATCCTGTTTTCACTGCTCGTGCTTCCGTTGACCTACCTGCCGCTGATGCTCCTCGCGGGCGACAAAAGCTACATGGGCCAATATGCGAACAAGTGGCTCGCGAAGACCCTCGGCTGGTTCTACTTCGCAGTGGTGACGCTCTCCGCGATTGCCGCGATCCCGCTCTATCTCATGACATCGGGTGGGCAGGGATGAAGCCCGACGGCCCGCTGAAGCTCGTCAGCCAGCTCATCGACCTGCCGCTCATCGACAAGGACGGCTGCTGCTGCGGAATCGTCGACGACATCGAGTTCACTGGCGCCGCCGGGCGCGAGGCAAAGGTCGCGGCCTTGCTCGTCGGCCCCGGCGCGTATCAGGGGCGGGTGCCGGGATGGGCCTTCTGGTTGATCCGCAAGGCCGTCGGCGATCGAATCGCCCGCGTTCCGTTTGACGCGGTGGAGGCGATCGGCGCCACGGTCCGCCTCAATCGCTCGGCCGAGGACCTGAAACTCTGGATTGCCGAGGATCGCGTCCGTCGCTGGATCCCGCGCAGGGGCGCCCTGTGATCGAACTTTGCGATCTCTGGCGCGCGCGTGTCCGCACGCTCGATGGCAAGCGGCTCGGCCGCGTCCATGACGTCCATGTCGACAATGGCCGGATCGTCGCCCTTGCGTGCGGGCCCGGCAGCCTGATCGAGCGGCTGACGGCCAAGGCCCACGGCCACCGGATCCCTTGGGAATGCGTGCGGCGGATCTCCGGCGGCGACATTTTGGTCACGACCGAGCCCCCTGAGCGAAAGGGGACGAAGCCTGCTAGCGCATCTCATAGCCGGCGAGGCACTCGGCGACCCAGCGGGCCGCGGTCAGCGCGCTGAGGTCGCTCGGGTCGAGTGGCGGGTCCCACTCGACAAGGTCGATGACCCGCACGCGCGAGTCCGACGCCAGCCGGCGCACCGCCGCGAAGAAATCCTCCACCGCCATTCCGCCGGCGCGCGCGCCTGGCGCCGCCGGAAACTGCGAGCGGTCGATGACGTCGATATCGCAGTCGATCACGAGCGCATCGCAATGCGATACATGATCGAGAGCGCGCTCGATCGCATGGTCGATCCCGTCGCGCCGCACGTCTCCGATCGTCAGGACCAGATTGCCCGCCTCGAGGGCATCCTCGTGCATCGCCCGGCTGTTGGCGAAGGCGGCCAGGCCCACTTGCGCGATGTTCGCGCCCGGCAGGCCATCGACGAGCAGAGCCCGCACCGGATTGCCGTTCGCAAGGCCTTCATCGAGGTCACGCATGTCGAAATGCGCATCGAGCGTGATCAGGCCGGCGCCTTCCAGGCTCTCGTCAAGCGCAAGCAAGGCCGGCCGAGTCACCGCATTGTTGCCGCCGACCAGCAGGGTCAGCGCGTGCGCTTCGGCGCTCGCGGCCACGGCGTCGCGGATGCAGGGCGTCGCATCCTCGATCGACAGCCCGGCAATGGCGACGTCGCCCCGGTCGGCGATCTCGGTCGCAAGCTCCCGCCCCGTCTCGACATCGTAGCGCCCGATCCGCCGAAGCGTCTCGCGAAGCCGCCGGGGCGCTTGGTCGCAGGCGCCGGGAGTCACGGATCCCGCGGCAAGCGGAACGCCCAGCAGTCCGACTGCCGCGCTTCGCTCCGCGGACACGATGAGATCGGAAAGGTTCGGCCAGCTGCCCACCTTTTGACGCTACACCGCCGCGCCCCTAAAGCCCAACCCGCATGTGGGACCGGCTGCTCGTCGACTGCAACATCGCGACGCTGCAACCCGCGCCGGGCAACCCGCTCGGCATCGTCGAAAATGGCGCGATCGGAATCTCGGACGGCAAGGTCGTCCGCGTCGGCAAGCGCACCGAGCTCGCCGGCTTTCGCGCGCAGCGGGTCGACGCCTTGGGCGGCGCCTGGGTCACGCCCGGCCTGGTCGACTGCCACACCCATCTCATCTTCGGCGGGACTCGCGCCGACGAGCATGCGATGCGCCGGGCTGGCGCGACCTACGAGGAGATCGCGAAGGCCGGCGGCGGGATCGCCTCGACCGTCGCCAGGACCGCCGCGGCCTCCGACGACGACCTCCTCGACCAGAGCCGCCGCCGACTGCACGCATTGATGGCCGGCGGCTGCACGACGGTCGAGGTGAAGTCCGGCTACGGACTCGATCGCAAGAGTGAGCTCCGGCTGCTAAGGCTGGCCGGCCAGCTCGGCACGGGCGAGGCGGTGCGGATCGTGCCGACCTTGCTCGCACTCCACGCGCTTCCCGCCGACCAGCGCGACCGCCGCGCCCATTATATCGGCGAGATCGTCGACAAGCTGATCCCCGAGGCCGCGAAGCAGGGGATTGCGACCAGCGTCGACGCCTTCTGCGACACGATCGCCTTCACGCCCGACGAGATCGAGCGGCTGTTCAAGGCCGCTTCTCGCCACGGCCTTCGCGTCCGGCTCCATGCGGAGCAACTGTCGAACCAGAAGGGCGCCGCGCTCGCCGCCGAATATCGTGCGCTCTCCGCCGACCATCTCGAGCATCTGGACGAAGCCGGCGCCAGGGCGATGGCCGCGGCGGGCACTGTCGCCGTTCTGCTTCCGGGAGCCTTCTACGCGCTTCAGGAAGAGCGGAAGCCGCCCATCGCCCTGCTTCGCAAGCACAAGGTGCCGATGGCCGTCGCGACGGACTGCAATCCCGGCACCTCTCCTCTGCTGTCGCCGACGATTGCGATCAACATGGCCTGCACATTGTTCGGCCTGACCCCCGAGGAAGCGCTCGCCGGCATGACGATCAACGCCGCCCGCGCCCTCGGCCTTGCCCACAGTATCGGCAGCATCGCTCCCGCCAAGGAAGCC
>NZ_JAFAVR010000188.1 GCF_019242355.1 Sphingomonas sp.
ATCGAGACTGGCCTCGGCTCCGCTCCACAGCTGACGAAGCGCCGCCAGATCGATGTTCATCGGGTCGAGCTTCATGCTCCCACCATTGGCAAGTCGAGTCCCTGCTCCCGTGCGCAGTCGATCGCGATGTCGTAGCCCGCATCGGCGTGGCGCATGACGCCCGTGCCGGGGTCGTTCCAGAGAACACGTTCGAGGCGACGCGCGGCATCGGCGGTCCCGTCGGCGACGATCACCATGCCCGCGTGCTGCGAATAGCCCATGCCGACGCCGCCGCCGTGGTGGAGCGAGACCCAGGTCGCGCCTGACGCAGTGTTGAGCAACGCGTTCAACAGCGGCCAGTCGCTGACGACGTCGCTGCCGTCCTTCATGCTTTCCGTCTCGCGGTTGGGCGAGGCGACGCTGCCGCTGTCGAGGTGATCGCGGCCGATGACGATGGGCGCGGAGACTTCGCCGTTCCTGACCATTTCGTTGAAGGCGAGGCCGAGGCGGTGGCGCTGGCCAAGGCCGACCCAGCAGATGCGCGCGGGAAGCCCCTGGAAGGCGATTCGCTCGCGCGCCATGTCGAGCCAGCGATGCAGGTGCGGATCGTCGGGGATCAGCTCCTTCACGCGTTGGTCGGTGCGGTAGATGTCTTCCGGATCGCCGCTCAGGGCGACCCAACGGAAGGGCCCGATGCCGCGGCAAAACAGCGGCCGGACGTAGGCCGGGACGAAGCCCGGGAAATCGAAGGCGTGGGTGACGCCGGTGTCCTTGGCTTCCTGGCGGATGTTGTTGCCGTAGTCGAAGACGGGGATTCCCATGTCCTTGAACGACAGCATCGCCTCGACATGGCGGGCGATGGAGATTCGGGCGGCCTCGGCGACGGCGGCGGGATCGCGTTCCCGCATGTCCTGCCACTTGGCGACGGTCCAGCCGGCAGGGCAATAGCCGTTGGCGGGATCGTGGGCGCTGGTCTGGTCGGTCAGCGCGTCCGGCCGGATGCCGCGCGCCAGCATTTCCGGCACCATCTCGGCCGCATTGCCGAGCAGGCCGACACTGGTCGGCTCGGTCGCGGTCCGAATGATCTCGAGCGCCTCGTCGATGCCGGTCGCCCGGCGGTCGACGTAGCGGGTCTCGAGCCGCTTTTGGATGCGGCTGTCCTGCACTTCGATTGCGATACAGTGGGCGCCGGCCATCACCGCCGCGAGCGGCTGCGCGCCGCCCATGCCGCCAAGGCCGGCGGTCAGGATCCACTTGCCCTTGAGGTCGCCGCCATAATGCTGGCGGCCCATCTCGACGAAAGTCTCGTAGGTCCCTTGGACGATGCCCTGGCTGCCGATGTAGATCCAGCTGCCGGCGGTCATCTGGCCGTACATCATGAGGCCGGCGCGATCGAGGCGGTTGAACGTCTCCCAGGTCGCCCACTTCGGCACGATGTTGGAATTGGCGATGAGGACGCGCGGCGCGTCCGTGTGGGTGCGGAACACGCCGACCGGCTTGCCGGACTGGACTAGCAACGTCTGGTCGTCCCCCAGCCGCTCCAGCGTCTCGACGATCTTGTCGAAGCATTCCCAGTTGCGCGCGGCACGGCCGATGCCGCCATAGACGACGAGGCTCTGCGGGTCTTCCGCGACCTCGTCGTCGAGATTGTTCATGAGCATGCGGACGGCGGCTTCGGTGGCCCAGCTTCTGGCCACGATGTCGGGGCCATGGCGGGCGCGGATGTGGCGGCTGTTATCGCGTCGGTCGGTCATCTCAGGCCGTCTAGCGCCTTGCGCCGCGCGACCCAAGCGGGCGCCAGCTGTCGATCCACACGAGCGCCACGCCGGCAATGATGAAGCCGAGGGCGATGCCGCCGACGTTCAGCGCCGTCTGCAGCCAGCCGAGCTTGCCGACGTCCATGAACGGATAGGGGTAGATGTGCTCGTAATGTGCCCGAAGGAGCGCATAGATGAAATAAGCGACCGGATAGGCCGCCCAGGCAATCGGCGCATTGAAGCGCAGCCTGGCGCGCGGCGCGAACAGCAGCCACCAGAGGGTCATTAGCACCGGCGAGACCTTGTGCAGCAGCGTATCCGCGAGGAGCGCCCCGCCACTGAGATGCAGGAGGCCGCGGAGCAGCAGCATATAGACGACGCCGACGAGGATGATCGCGAGCGTCAGGCCGCCGAGCAGGATCGGCGAAGCGCGGCCGCCAATGGCGACCCAGGTCATGGTCAATGCGACCAGCAGGTTTGTGATGATCGTGAAGAACCGCAGCAGGATCCACAGTGTCGCGAGGACGTCATGCTGATTAGCGAAGGTCGCCGCGAACTGGATCGCGAGGCCGGCCCAGCAGACGATTGCGACGATGGCCGCGCCCGCTCTAGGCATCGTGCCCGGCGAAGATGCGCCGCTCCGGCCCGGGCAGGCCGATCCAATAGGCAAGCTCCGACAGGGCCTCGATCGGCCAAACGCAAAGGTCGGCTTC
>NZ_JAFAVR010000043.1 GCF_019242355.1 Sphingomonas sp.
GCGCCCGCCGACGCGCCCGTCATGTTGCGTCCCTTCGATCTTTCCGCCACGCCGCCAGAGCTGTCGCGCCGCGCGCCGACCTTGGGAGAACATACTCACGAGATCCTCGCCGAACTCGGGATGAGCGACGAACAGATCGCGCGTTTCGAAGGCTCACGGACCATTTGAAGGCCCGGGCCCGCTTCAACCGACTCCGCCCGAAGCGGAAGTCGTTCGCAGCGCCGGGATTGAAGGCTGTCCATAAGCCCTGCTCGCGCAAGACCGCCGCAACACGTTCGCAGAAATGCGCCTCTAACTCGCGACGGCCTTGCGCTGGACGCGCGCGGCAGCCCGGCCGGATTTCTGCGGAGCGGTCGCCGCGTTCTCCGGCTCGGCATAAGGCATCAACTGAGCCGGCTTGCGGGCGGAATGTTTGTTCATGTCCTCGACCATCCAGTCGGTGACCATTCGCGCGCAACGGCGGGCCGTCAGCGAGGCGACTTCCGCGTCGCCCTCGATGATCGCAGCGACCTGGGCCTGACGGCGGCTCCAGTAGGCATGCACCCGTTCCGGCTCATCCCGATAGACGTCCTCTTCCGGACCGAGGAAGCCGCAGAATTCGTAGAGGGTCGCCACGAACAGCTCGAGCACCCGGTTGCGGCAAGCCGCCCCCAACAGGCGGCCGAACTCGACCTCGGACTTCAGGAACTCGCGATAGCCGCCCTTGGCCTCCGCATCGCGATCGCGTTGCTGGAATTGACGCCAGAGTTCGATTATGTCCGGATCGTGATTGGCGGCGGCGAGCACCCCCATCTCGGCTTTGATCGGCTCGATGGCCTTGATGATCTCCTCCAGGGTCGTTCGGCGCGATTGCAGATAGATCGCCGCCATGTGCGCCACGCCGCTGGCCTCCGGGCGCCGCGCGAAATAGCCGCCGCCGACGCCGCGGCGCACCAGGACCAACTGCTCTTGGCTGACTAAGGCCGCCGCTTGCCGCAGCGTAGGCCGGCTGACGTTGTATGAGGCGACAAGATCGTCCTCGGATCCGATCAGTTCGCCCGCCGGGGTCGAAAGGGCGTGCTCGCGCAAGCGCAGCACCACCCGGTCCACCCTCGTCGGCCCTTTAGATTTTCGCGCCACTCAAAATCCCTTCGAGGCTATGGCCTCTCACCCGATAACCTGAAACAAGAGCAATCTCAATGCGCGGCTTCACCGCCTGGTGTCCAGCCAAATCATCCAATCGTTAGGATGGATTAGCGCTTGGAAATTCCTCAATCAGCGGCTTGGTGTTGTTTTCCGATATTCCATTGCATGAGCGTTCGACGGGCCATGCGAGCCAACGCGGACGCTTGGCCGGTACTGGCGGTCTTCGGGGATGGCTCCGGCATAGACGATCCTGTGGTGTTGAGTGGGGGTTCGAGGATGCGCCTACCTCGCCCGTTTCGCCCAGTGCGTCCTGCGCCGCGCCTGCTGGGCCATACGCTCGCTCGCCGTGATGCGTGGCGTGTCGCCGGGTAGATGCTCGCTCAATCGGTCGCGCTTGACGACGGTGCTGGCGACCGAAGAGCTTTCTTCACACCAGATCCAGCGAAGCATGATGACGCCTTCGCGGCGACCGCCCGTGTCCAGCCAATTGGGAACGCAGGGATCGGCGCCGCTCAGCACGACACGGACAATACCGTCCGAGCCGATGACGGCGTCCTTCGACATCAGGCTGGTCGCCCGATTGGCGATGTCCGGGGGCTCATACCAGGGGCTGAGAAGCCATTGGATGGTCCACGCCCGCGCGCGAGGCGGGGCGAAGGCGATGAGCAGCGCCTCATCCGGCTCCAGGCGAAACTTGCCGGGGCCGTACCAGATGTTGCGATTGCCCGCTTGGGCGGTGGCCGGCTGAGCCACGCCGTTGACGGTGGTGATCCGCTCCTGGACCAGCCGCCAATGGGTGTCCAGATAGCCGTCCAGCCATGGACCGACGGCCCGCAGCCTCGCGCCGACTTCAGTTGGATCGGACCGCCGGGGAGCTTCTCCTTCGCTGCCGATCCGGACGATCTCGAAGACGCCGGGGCGGTGGGCGTCCCAGTCGGTATAGTATTCGCGAATCTGCAATATCCTCGCCTCGGCCGGCAGGGCCAGCCAATCGCCCTCTTGCGGTTCAGCGCTGATGACAAGCTCGAAACGTCCGTCGGGATCGACGGTTAAATCGTTGCGGCCAAGATCGCCCCACACCCGCCGGCCGCCCAGAAACGGCCAGCCCTCATGCAGGGAAATATTGATGTCGCAGAGCGTATCGATCCGACCGGTCAGCCTATAGGCGGCGTCCGGCCGAAGCGGGGCGAAGCGATTGTCGGCGATTTCCGGCGTATCGTTCAGGTGGACGAAGCGTGGAAAATCGGGGCTGGGCGCCATCGCCCAGGTGAGGCTGTCCAAGGCAAGGTGCGCGAGATGCTCATAGCCCTCCGCGATCCCTTCCTCGTCCAGTCCCGCCCCCTGGCGCGCAATGGTCTCGCCCGCGCTTTTCAACTTGTCGCAGAAGGCGGACCAGGCTGCGTTCAGGGTGTCGGCGCTGTTCATGTCCCGCTCCTCAGAACAGGCTGGAAAAGCGAGTGAGGTAAGGCCCCAGGAAATCCTCGACCCAGTGTTCGCTCAATCCGAACGCCTCCAGGCTGTAGCTGTAGCGCCCGCCCTTATGCTGTGGATTTTCGGCTTCCCACTGGGCGACGACGCGCTTGGTCTCGTCCGACAGGCTTGCCTCCGCGCGGCGATAGATCTCGTCCACGACGCCGGCGCAGTCTCCCACGACCCGAGGGTAGCCGATGTCGAGGAAATGGCGTTCTCCCCCCGCTTCACGGTACTCGATGCTGCGCAGTAGTCCGAGGGCGGGGATGCGACTCCAGGC
>NZ_JAFAVR010000281.1 GCF_019242355.1 Sphingomonas sp.
CGAAGCGGCGGGCTTGGTCGATCGCATTCCGCAGCGCGCCGTCCACGATCCTCAGCTTGCCGGCAACATGCTCCAGGCGCTGGTCCGCGCGGGCCGGCTGCAGGACGCGATCGACCTTGGCGAGTGGTTCGTCGAGGAATCCGTCGACGGGCAGCTTGTGCGGTCGTTTCTCTCCCAGGCCTGGTATCGTGGCGGTCCGGCGGGAGAACGTTTCTCCAAGTCGATCGAGCATCTTCGCGCCGGGGTCGCTTTGGCGCCGGACGATTTGCGCATGGTCTCCCTGCTCGGCCAGCTGCTGCTCCGCACGGGGAAGACGGCGGAGGCCATCCCTCACTTGCGCAAGTCGATAGAGCTGCAGCCGGACAGCGGCCAGATTCGCGCGCTCTATGCTCGCGCCCTCAAGGAGGACGGCCAGCTCGGCGAAGCGGCCGAGCAATTCTCTGCGCTCATCGAGCAGGCGCCAGACCGGGGCGGCCGCTGGCAGCGCTATGCCGCCGGCGCGCTTAGCCAGGCTGGCCGCCGCGACGAGGCGGCGGACCTGTTCGATGCCTGGGTCGCCGCCCGTGCCGAGAAATTGCCGGACAGTTTCGGCGAAGGACTCGACGCGCTTTGGGCGCAGGTCGGTGAGGTCAACATCCCGAAGGCGCGGCTCGACTGGGCCTGGAGCCTGCGCTCGGCCGAGTGCGAGCTGGACCGCGCGGAATGGGAACGGCGTGCGAAGTGGGGCTATCTCGCCGACCACTACCTGCTCGATTGGCTCGAATGCCGCGACGAGCAGGTCGAGGAGGCGATGCAGCAATTCGCCGACGAGCTCGACGTCGTCGAGGACTTTATCGCCGAGGCGCGAGCGCGGGCGCCGGGCAAGGGCTGCGTCTTCGCCTCGGCGCATGTCGGCGCGATGTATTTCGGGCCATTGGCCCTGGAACTGCTGGGCGTGCGCTCGCGCTGGCTGGCTTCGACCCCGAGCGTCGCCCGCACCTCCTATGCGCAGTCACTGATCTCAACCAGCGATCAGACCCAGGCGCAGGTCGCACGCGGCTTCATGGAGGCGCTGAAGGAGGATTATACGGTCGTCGTCGTGGTCGACGGCGCGATCAACCTCGCTGCGCCGCGCATCCCCTTCGAGGGCCAGGAGATCACCTTTTCCGAATTCGCCGCGCGCACGGCGCACCGGATCGGGTCGTCGTCAGCCTTTGTCGCGCCCATCTGGCGGGACAATCATCATCTCGGCTTCATCCTCGAGCACCTGCCGCTCGCCGAGCCGGGCGAGAGCGCCGACGATTATGCCGTGCGCTGGAAGGAGGCGTATCTCGGCCACCTCCGGAGCTTTCTGGCCGGCCGCCCCGAGAACCTGCGCCTCTCGGGCGGCATCTGGCGCCACATCCGCTGAACGGCCTTGGCGCCGCCTCCCGGTCCAGGTCAGGCGAACTGCGCCAGATCGGTGAAGTGGATCACCCGGTGCTTGTTGGTGAAGACCGCACGCTCCGACAGATAATCCCAGACCTCGTCGGTGAGCTTGCCGTTGGCGAGGCTCATAAACAGCTCGCCGCCCTCGGCGAGGACATTGTCGTGAAGGTCCTTCAAGAAGAACTTCCATGCGTCGATCGTCCAGGGCTTGCCCTCGGAATCGACGTTGAACGCCGCAAGGAAGGCCGTGACCATGCCGAAACGCCTCCCGAAGTCGGGCAGGGGCACATATTGCTCGATCCTGAGCGGGATTCGACTGACCTTGTAGAGCTGGCCGAGCGCCTCGTAGAGGTTGCCGGGCTCAAGCTCGCCGGTCCGCTTGTAGGGCACGTCGGTGCCGATGACTCGGTGACCGTAGAATTCGGCGACGACCGGGAAGTGGGCGGGGCCCGTGCCGATGTCGAGGATGTCAATGGGATCGCGCCGGTTGAGCCCGACGCGCAGGGCCATGCGCAGCTTGCTGTCGAACCAGATGGCCGGGTCGATATATTTGACCATGTCCGATTCCAGGCGGAGCTTGCCCTGACCGGAAAGCTGGAATTCCTGCATCTCGCCGAACTTCTGGCTGTCGACGTGGCTCTTCAGGTAGCGGAAGAATCGCGCCTTTTCCTGGTCGAACTTGTCCTCGGACTTCTCGCAGGCCGCGATCTCACGGTCCACGATGTCATCGAAATTGCCGAAGACGCCATCGAGGTGCAGGTCCTTGACGGCGGGCAGTGGCCGCGGCTCGACGCGGAATCGTATCATTGAGTGGTTATCCTGCTCGTTCTGGTTGACTGGCGACGTGCTCATGCGAGGCTCGCGTGGCGGTCCATCAACCGGCGCCAGGCCGCTTGCGCGCCCGGATGCCCGGCGATGATTGCTGAATGCGCCGGATCCAGCACCGGCTCGGGCAACGGCGTGATGTCGACGCCATAATCCTTGTCGCGAAGCCGGCGCATCGCCCGGCCGTTTCCGCCGATCGCATGGCCGGGAACGGTGCGGCTGAGCACATCGGCATCGAAGCCGAGATCGAGCGCCTCGCAGACAGCCCGGAGCAGCGGCTCTGGGTCACGAGTGAAAGCGTCAAAGTTGAGGAACACGACCCGCCCGTGCGGGCGGAAGTGGTTGAGATAGGCCGAGTATGCCCGGCTCCAGACATCGACATATTTCCGGCATTCCGCCTCGTAGAAACTCTCGTCGCGGTCCTTTGGCAGCTTGTCGAGTTGGGACGCCCAGGCCTGCTCGGGCGACTTGAACACGACGAGCGCCGACAAGTCGAGCAGCGGGTCCTTGTCCGTCAGCTTGGGCAAATTCTTGTCCGCGGAGACGAGGATGCGCGTGCCGACGCGCGCAGCGATCTTGCGGTACCAGTTGGTGTTGTCGGCCGCGAGCGAGCGGCGGAAGGCAGGCGTCAGAACCTCGCACCGCGCACCGCAAACCGTGCAGGGCACGAACTTTGCGTCTTCGAGCGGTTCGGACAGGGTCATGTCGCAATAGCGGCCGTCGCGATGGACCTTGGTGATCCAGTGGGATTCGCCGATGCTCTTGACGCCCGGGAGGCCGCCAAGGACGCGGTCGAGAAGCGTGCTGCCGCAATAAGCGACGCCCGAAATCGCGATGTGCCTGAACTCACCCTCCAGCGCATGCGCGGGACTGGCCAATGCGTCGACGATTGCAGCGCGGAAGAGGGCGTTGGCGGCTGGCGCTGCCTCCCGGGCGGCGGCATCCGGCGCAAGACCGGCAGCGACGGAGGCCTCGGCAAGATGGAACGCCGCCTCGAAGTCGTTGGCGTCTGAATCGCGAAGAGCCGTCCAGTGGTCGAGCGCGTGGGCCGAGCGGCCCTGCGCCTGGAGAAGCCGGGCAGTGTAACGGCGAACCGTCTCGTCGCCAGGGTCCCGGGCCAGCAGGCCACTGCCGATCCACTCCGCCGCATCGAGGTCACGCTCGGTCCGCGCGTTCATCCAGTCCCTGCGATTGGGCGCAGTTGGCGCACTTGCAAGTGTGGCCGTCATCTCACTCCCCGGGAACCTGCATGGGATCGGCAAAGACGCTCGCGAGCGCGAACCGAATGGTTGTCTCGGACAACCCACGTCGGCTTATCGCGAGCCAGCCGGGCTGGCAAGCAAGTGCCGAAATCCTTCCACTGAACGAACTTTTATTCATTTCCATGGCGTTGAGCAGGTCCGTATAGCGCGGGCAACTGCAGTGAACCGATGGTGGAGGCGTATATGCTCCGGTCCCGTTCATCCTCGCTCGGCTCGCGCGCCACATTCATATTCTCCGCCGCGCTCGGCATCGCGCTGTCCTGCGCGGCCTGCGATGCACGCGGCAACGGATCGGGCGAAGGCGCTGCGCAGTCCCTTGACGCTCCGGGCGCGCCCGCTGCCGCGGCGATGCGGGAATTCCCCCCGACCTCGCAGGAAGGCACCGTCTTCGCGCAGATCACGCCCAAGCGGCCGCTCGACCTCTCGTCCTCCGGCGGGTCGCTTGGCTTCGAATGGGGCGGGCCGGGACGGCCTGGAAGCGCTCCGGGGAGTTATTACTACCCGCAAGACCGCGACTTCGACCGGACCCACGATGCGGGCTGGTAT
>NZ_JAFAVR010000235.1 GCF_019242355.1 Sphingomonas sp.
AACGGAGCCTCGGCCTCGGGCGTCCCGGGCTCGGTGGACTTGAACGCCATCCCCGAAAGCATGATCGAGCGCGTCGAAGTCCTCCAGGACGGCGCCTCGGCGATCTACGGATCGGACGCGATCGCCGGCGTCGTCAACATCATCACCAAGCGCGAGCAGGCCGGCTTCCAGGCGAGCGCGCAGGTCGGCGAATATGACGAGGGCGACGGCTTCTCGCAGAACTACCAGCTGAGCTGGGGCAACGGCATCGGCAAGCGGACCCAGATCGTCGCCGGCGTCGGCTATGTGAAGAACAACCCCGTCTTCGCCCGCGACCGCGCGATTTCCGCCTACCCGACACCCTATGGCACCAGCTGCCTCGCCGGCGGCTGCTCGTCGGGAACGCCGAACGCGCGCTTCATCGTGCTTGGCCAGGACCTGACCCTCCGCCAGCCGGTCATCGGCGGCGTCCCGGTCTACAACCCGGCCGACCCGACCGATCCCGCCAGCGATTTCAAGGCGTTCACGACGGCCGACCGGTTCAACTTCGCGCCCTACAACTACCTGCTGACGCCGGTCAGGCGCATCGGCGGCTTCGTCAACGTCCGGCAGGAGATCACTCCCGACACGCACCTGACGATCAAGGGCCTGTACAATCGCCGCGATTCGAAGAACCAGGCGGCGCCGCTGCCGCTGTTCGTCGGTCCGGACGCCGGCAACGGCAACCTGCTCGACCGGATCACGATCGACGGGAGCAACCCCTACAACCCGTTCGGGACGCTTTATTCGGGCGTGAACCTGGACGGGACGCCGAACGGCGACACACCGAACTACAGCTTCATCGGCAAGCGCCTCGTCGAGGCCGGCCCGCGCCGCTATTCCCAGAAGGTCGACACCTATTACGGGACCGCGACACTCGACGGGAAGGTCGCGCTTGGCGGCAGCGACTGGTTCTGGGACATCAACGGCATCTGGGGCCGGAACAAGGCGACGCAGGCGTTCACCGGCGACGTCAACGCGCAAAAGCTGGCGATTGCGCTGGGCCCGGTCGCGACCTGCCAGGCGACGGCGGGCTGCGTGCCGTTCGACATCTTCGGCGGCCAAGGTTCAGTCACCCCGGCGATGCTCGACTATGTCGGCTACGTCGAGCACGACAGCTCCAGCCAGAACATGTGGGGCGGCTCGGCCAATATCTCAGGCAAGCTGTTCAGCCTGCCCGGCGGCGACCTCGGCCTTGCGGCGGGCGCCGAATATCGCAAGCTCAAGGGCCGGTTCGACCCGGATCCCATCACCGCGGCCGGCTTCACCGCCGACATCCCGGCGCAGCCGACCCGCGGCGGCTATAACGTCAAGGAGGTGTATGCGGAGCTCGACGCGCCGATCCTCACCATCCTCGATGTGACGGCGGCGGCTCGCTATTCGGATTACTCGACCTCCGGCAGCAAGACCACGTGGAAGGTCGGCGCCAACATCACGCCGATCCCCGACCTCAGGTTCCGGGCGAGCTACGGCACCGGCTTCCGGGCGCCGACGATCGGCGAGCTGTTCGGCAGCAAGACGCGCTTCGACGCCCAGCTGACCGACCCCTGCTCGGCGAGCGCGAGCCCGACCGGAAGCGTCCTCGCGAATTGCGCGGCGCATGGGGTTCCGGCCGGATACCAGCAGAACAACCCGCAGATTTCGGTCGTGACGGGCGGCAACCAGGCACTGAAGGCGGAAACGTCGAGAGGCCTGGTGCTTGGCGCTGTCTACAGCCCCGCAGCGCTCGGGCACCGGGTGTCGGCGGAGATCAGCTATTACCGGATCTCGGTCAACGGAGCGATCCAGCAGGTCGACCCGGCGACCATCCTCGCCAATTGCTACATCAACAACGATCCTGTCGCCTGCGCCGCCGTGCCGCGCACCTCGTCGGGCCAGATCACGCAGATTCAGGGCGTGCTTCAGAACATCGGCGGCATCCGCACCAACGGCATCGACGTGAACCTGAGCGCCCGCCTGCCGAGGACCGGTATCGGCCAGTTCGTGCTGACCGCCAACCACAGCTTCCTCGGCAAATATGACGAGCTGATCCCGACCGCGACGGGAACCCAGGTCGTGCATCGCCGCGGAACCGAGATCGGAAGCCCGTACAACGGCTATCCGCGGGTGAAGATCGTCGATGCGATCGACTGGACGCTGGGCGATGTCGGCGCGACCTTCACCGGGCGCTTCATTTCGAAGATGAAGGAGAGCGACGGTCACACGATCGCCGAGCGGACCTATTTCGACGCTCAGGCCCGGTGGCAGCCGGCATTCATGCGGACGCTTGGCCTCGCGGTCGGCGTCAACAACATCTTCGATCGCGATCCTCCGACCTGCACGACCTGCGGCATCCCGAACTACGACCCGAACCTCTACGATATCCCGGGCCGTTACATCTACGCGCGGATTTCGGCGAAGCTGCAGTAAGGCATCGGCAACCGGAGCCTCCCGCCTGGCGAGCAGGCGGGGGAGCTCCGCCGATTGCCGGCCGCGCGAGGGTCGCGCATAGCGGCCCTCGTAACGGGTGGAGCGCGGCGATGCGGGTGCTGGTGACTGGGCTTGGGGATATCGCCCGCAAAGCCTATCTGCCGGTCCTCGGGCCCATGTCCGGATTGGAGCTCCACCTCGCCACTAGGAACCGCTCGGCCCTGGCGGAAGTCGGCGCGGCCTACGGGATCACGAACCTCCATTCGTCCGTGGAAGAGGCGCTAACGACCGGGGAATTCGATGCGGCGCTTGTGCATGCGGCAACGGAGGCTCATCCGGCGTTGGTCAGACAGCTGCTGGCCGCGGGCGTATCCGTGTTTGTCGACAAGCCGCTCGCGGACAGTTTCGACGCGGCAGCGCAACTGGTGGCGCTGGCGGAAGCGGCGGACCGCCTGCTGATGGTCGGGTTCAACCGGCGGTTCGCGCCGGGCTATGCGGCACTTCGCAACCGGCCGCGCGAGTTCTGCCTGATGCAGAAGCATCGGCGTGGACCGTTCGATACGCCGCGGCGAACAGTGTTCGATGACTTCATCCATGTCGTCGACACTCTGCAGTTCCTTGCACCCGCACCCCCCGAGCGGGTCTCGATCGAGACTCTTGTCGAGGGTGGCCTGTTGCGGTCGGCCACGGTCATGCTGGCGTCGGCCGGGCATTGCGCCGTCGGCAGCATGAGCCGCGCCAGTGGCCTGGACGAGGAACGCCTGGACGTCGTTGGCGGCGGCGTGAGGCGATCCGTGCTCGACCTTTCCGAACGCCGCGAAGCAGTCGAGGGTCGCGAGACCGTCGAACGGCGCCCGGACTGGGCCTCGGTCGGCCGGCAGCGCGGGTTCGAGGCGATGTGCGCCGACTTCCTCGATGGGGTTCGCGAAGGGCGGCGGACGGCGTCGGCCGACATCCTGGCAACCCACCGGCTGTGCGAGGCCATCGTCACGCACGCAGAGGCGAACTGACCTTCTCTCACCGATTGCTCACCCGCTGCTCATGACGCTCACCGCCGAGCCCGCCACTTCGGCCGGGCAACAGGCGGAGAATGGGACGTGGAAAGAATAGGCGGGACGCGCACACCGGGTTTCAAGTTGATGCTGGCGATCGGGATCGGCTTCCTGCTGTCGATCCCCTTATTCTCGATCTACCTGCTGAATTACGGGCGGCAGTCCGAATCCAGCGATGCGATGCAGTCGATCACCTCGGGCTGGGGTGGGCAGCAGGTGATCGGCGGCCCGGTGCTCGTCATCCCATACCGGACGAGCGCGACGACGACCTCCGTCGAGAGCGGTCAGAGCGTCACGCGCACCAGCACGGTCGAGCGGGAGCTTCAGCTTGCTCCCGAGATCCTCGACATGACGACCGGCCTGCAGCCGCAGCTTCGCAAGCGGTCGATCTATCAGGCGGTCATCTACGATGCCACGATGTCAGGACGAGCCCGGTTCGCCTTCCCACCGGACCTGGGCCAAACCGGTGTCGACCCCGCGCAAATGGACCTGACCCGCGCCGAGCTGCGCTTTTCGGTCAGCGACGCGCGCGGGCTGGGCAGCAACCCTAAGGTGGTCGCCAACGGCGTCGCGCTCCGGCTCCAGCCGGGCGGCGGCAGCGCCGGCGGTCGCGGCTTCTTGGCGCCGACCGATGCCACGGGTCTTGCCTCGAAGCCGCTGACGGTCGGATTCGAATACGGCATCCGCGGGAACGAGACGCTGAGCCTTGCGCCCCTGTCGGGTGACACGCGCTGGACCGTCCATTCGCCCTGGCCGAGCCCAAGCTTCGGCGGCGACTTCCTACCCGGCGACCGGCAGGTATCGGACAAGGGTTTCGACGCAACCTACCGGATCGGAAACCTCGCGCTCGGCCGATCTCTGGCCGACACGATCGATCCCAACGCCAGGCAGAGCGATCAGAACGACGCCCAGGTCGCACAAATCAGCCTGATCCAGCCGGTCGATATCTATTCGCAGGTCAATCGCGCGACGAAATACGGTTTTCTGTTCATCGGCTTCACCTTCCTCGCGCTGCTCATGTTCGACGTCATCGGCGGGGTCAGGGTGTCGAGCGTCGAATATCTGCTGATGGGCGCGGCACTGGTCCTGTTCTTCGTCCTTCTTCTCGCGTTTGCGGAGGTGATCGGCTTTGCGCCGGCCTACGTCCTCGCGGCGGCCGCGATTGCCGGGCTGAACACGGCCTATGCCGCGGCGGTGCTCGCGAGCTGGCGGCGGGCAGCCTTCATCGGGGCGCTTCTGATCGGGCTCTATGCGGTTCTCTATGTGCTGATCAGCCTGGAGGCGTTCGCACTCCTGATCGGGTCGCTGCTGCTGTTCGCCGCTCTGGCGGGCGTGATGTATGCGACTCGGCGGATCGACTGGGGCGCGCGGTCGGAGG
>NZ_JAFAVR010000174.1 GCF_019242355.1 Sphingomonas sp.
CCTGTTCGCCGGTCCTCCGAGTTGATCAGGAAGGCGTCTGTCTTTTCCGGCCGAAGACGATGTCGGTCACTAAGCGTTCGCCGTCAAAGCTACCGAGCTGGACAAAGACATCGACCGTCGTCCGGATGTAATTGCCGATCTCCGACCGGTTCAATTCCGTTCCCGCCGACATCGACAGCATGGCGAGCTGATCGACCGCGCCCTCGGGCGAGTTCGCGTGGAGCGTCGTGATCGATCCGGGGTGTCCCGTTCCCACTGCCCGCAACCAGCTGATCGCTTCCGTGCCGCGGATCTCGCCCATGATGATCCGGTCCGGCCGCAAGCGAAGCGCTGCCTCGACGAGCTCGGCCGGGCTGACGGACGCTTCCCCAAGCCTGCCGCGAACAGCGATGAGCCCGACAGCATTTTCGTGGTGAAGGCGAATCTCGGGCGTGTCCTCGATCAACACGAACCGTTCAGAGGTCGGCGCTTCCTTTAGCAGCGCGTTGAGGAAGGTCGTCTTGCCGGTGCCAGTGCCGCCGGAGATGACCATCGTCTTGCGCCGGCGCACCGCCAGGGAGAGGAATTCCGCAGTCCTGCCCTCGGCTAGCAGCCCTTCCAGTTCCTCATCGACGGCGCGAGTCGATCTCGCAGCTTCGCCGACATGGGCAAAGGCGCCTGATGAAATGTAGTCGGACAATGTCAGGTCGCGCAGGCCGTGCTTGCGGATGGCGACGATGACATTGCCGCGCGTTGCCGGAGGCGCGCAAATCTGGACTCGCGCACCGTCGGGCAGTGTCGCCGAGAGCAAGGGATGCTCACGGTTGATTCCTTGGTCCGAAGACGCCGCAATCTGCCGTGCAAGCCGCCAAAGGGACGCGTCGCTCAGGGCCGGATTGTCGCAGCGCTCGACACCTTTTGCGGTCTCAAGCCACATTTCACCCGGGCGGTTGATGTAGACGTCGGTCACGTCGTCCCGCGCAAGCGCTTCGGCGAGCGGGTCGAGGAAAGCGTCGAGATAGACGCGGCTTGGATTGTTCATTTCGCTGGACCGACCGCCGAAAAGTCGAGATCGCGGGCGACGAACACGCGGATCGTTGCACCCGGCTTGGTCGTGATCGTCGGCGGAATGTCGCTGTTCTGCGTCGCCTGGGTCGCAAGGCTCGTCGCTTCGCCTGCGTTCCCGACGAGGATGGTCGATCCTCCCGCCAGCGCCGCGGATGCCGCGTTGATGCCGCCGCTCAGAACCGTCGTCAGGATGGCGCCCCCGAATCTCTGGAGGAAGTGGCGATTGACTTTCCCGCCGATCCCTCCGCGCCCAAGGTCATCCGTCGCCGGCGAGGCGAGCTCGATGCTGACGCCGTCCGGGCGGATCAACCGCGTCCAGAGGACGAAGACTCGCGAGGCGCCCTGAGCGACGCCCGATTTATACTGGCCGATGAGGCGGCTGCCGGCCGGGATGAGGACCGCTGACCCGTCGAAACTGTAGACGTCGCGTTGCACGACCGCCCGCGCAAAGCCCGGCAAATCCGAATTGAGTGCCGTTTCCATGACCGCGCCGATCAGCGCCCCTTGCGGTATCAGCCGGCTCAGCCCGGTCATCTGCCGGGCGTGCGCAACCTGAACGTCCTCGTTGCCGACGCGGTCCGAAAACTGCTCGGTGCTCGAGAGGTTTCGGTTGTCCGGAGCCGGTGTTTGTGGCCCGAGGGCTCCGCCATCGTTCCTCACAGCCGTGCCGGCGGCTCCGGGCGGACCCGGCGGCGGCGCGGCCTGGGCGATGTCGACGACGAGCGCGGGCGCGCGCAGACGGTCTTCGAAGCGACTTGCCTCCCGTGGCGGGCTCGATTGTGACAGCGGCGGCGCGACGATGGCAGGTTGGGAAGCGAAGCCGGAATCCGTCGCGTGCAAGGTCAGGGGGGTACCGTTAGGGACGAACCAAGATGGAGCATCGGGCTTGGGGGCGGCGGTGGCCTTGTCTCCGGGGAGCGGTGCCGGGGCTGGCGCCTCCGCCGCTTGCAGCGAGGGAAGGCCTCCATCTTCCATCCTCGCCGCGCGGGCCTCGGATAGCATGAAGAAGACGCCGAACCCCAGCATCGTCAGCGCAATGGCGGCGCCCTTCACCGAGGCCGGCTTCTGTGCCTTCGCCACTGAAGGCCGATGGATCGGGACGTCGGCATTCATTGAGCCGCTCCAGCTGCGTAGGTGACGGTTGCGAACTGATTGCCCGAGCGCAGCGTAAACCTGCCGCTCGTCTGCTGGACGATGATCACCCGGTCCCGCACTTGCGTGTTGACCAGCGACTCCGCGGTTTTCGGTCCGCCGGCATAAATGGCGGGAAATGGCATGTCCTGCGGGAATTCGAAGTAGGTCGATTCGCCGTCATCCCAGACTCGCGAGGGACGCACCGACACGTCGCCAGCGATCGTGTAGGTATATCGGAGTTGCGGAGGCGGCGGGGGCAAAGGCTCGCTCACCGCCTGCACGACCTCCTTGGGATAGTCGAACTGGACCACCCACGGCGTGTAGGGCGAGCGCGGTCCGGCCTGCAGTTCGAATGCATAGCGTCGGCGATCGGTGACGACGGTCATGTTGGTCGCGGCATTCTTGATCAGCGGCTTCAGAAATAAGTCCCGCGCCTTCTTGTTGGGGGTGACCTGCCAGGCAAGCGCATCGCCGATCGAGACATTCTCGATCCGCTCGTCGGGACCGAACTCGATCATGATCTGCCAGCCGAGCGCGCCATTGAGCTCGGTCACCTGGTCCGGGTCGTACGGAACCGACTGGATGTGAGGATCGACGAGGCCGGGCTCAGGCCGGCGAGCGGCCGTCAGCGACAACAGCAGGAAGGCGAGGCCGCGCTTCATCCTGCGAGTCCCTCGGGATCGCTGCGATAGCGCGTCACCTGGAACCCGAGCGGATTTTCGAACCGGTCGTCCTGTCGGAGCGGACGGCCACTGAAACCAAAGCTGATCGCAGCCACGTAATTCGAGCTAAGGCCGCTGGCGGCGCCCGCCGCCGTGCGAGTCACGGTGTAGCGAACGATCGCGGCGCCGTCGGCGATCAAGGAAACGCTGCGCACCCTTACGGAGACCATATCTCCACGATTGAGTGTGTTCAGCGGGCTCGACGGATTACTCGCCGCCATTTGCGCGACATAGGCCTGGCGGACCGGCGGTGCCGACAGGATCTGGACCCGGTGGTATTGCGTCGCGAGGTCCGTCGCGTCGAAAGTCTCGCGGGCGACGACATAGCCGGCGAGCTGCGCCTGGATCAGGGCTTCGTTCTGGCTCAGCGACCCTTGCTTGACCGTGGTCACCGGCTCGACCGCGCCGGTTTGGCGATCGACCGTCAGCACATAGGGCTGAACGGTCTTCAGCGGCACGAGCAGCAGCAGCGTGACGGCAAGCAGTAAGGCGATGATCGCCGCTCCGGCAGCGACCCGCCAGGCAATCCGCGCCTCTCGCGCGGACTTCGCCGTCTGGCCATCCGCCCAGCTTTGCGCAGCCGCATAATATTCGTCACGACTGCTCATCCATCTCTCCGTCGAGCCGCGCGCGACGACCGACTGCTTGTCCGAACGTGCCGATTGGGCCGCTCGAACATCGTCAGCGGTTCGACGGATCTATTGCCGCCAACACTGACCGATCCTTGACCTGAATTCCGGTCCGAGCGCGACGTCGAACCCCAGGCCGGAGCGCCGACAGGCGTTCGTCGCTCGCGAAGGACGATTCCTTGCAGGGCGCGGCTCGCGCCAGGGGCGGATGCAAGCACGACTGGACCGTGGGCGGCCTGCTGATCGAGGACAAGGGCTCGCGCTGGCTCAGCCTCCGCCACTGCCGCATGGGAGCGGCCAATCCGAGGAAGCCGGATCCCGAAACCGATGCGGGTACCTGCTCGCACGGCAACCGCGATCGTGACGGCGAAAACGACCGCTACCAAGGCGATGGGCATGACCAGGCCGATGTCGAAATCTCCCGAAGCCTGTTCCGCTAACAACCGCGCGATCATCGGGTCGAGAATCGCAAATTCGACAGCCGCGATGATCAGGATGAACAGTGGGGCGAGCGCCGCTGCGGTCATCGCCCCGAACCATCCCTGCGCCATGCCGCGCGTCCCGTCGAACAACAGAAGCCCTGCCATCGCGGGGGCGATCGCCAGCAACACCGCCAGCACGACGCGGAAAACGACGAGCATGCCGACGATCGACAAAGTGAGCAGCACGGACGAAATATTCAGAGCAGCAGCAGCAGCCGCGGGACCCCCGACGAGTGGCGATGCGATTCCGGCCCGCATGCGGTAGCCGACGGTTGCGTTCGCCAGGCTGTCGATTGCCGACTGCAAGCTGTCGAGCGGCGACTGCGCACCGATGCCCGTCAGGACGTCGCCGGCAACCTGCGTCGGTGCTCGGGCAAGACCATCGTAGGCAAGCGACTGCCAGCTTTGCCACGATGTCGCGATCAGCAGGACGACCCCGATCTTCAGCGTTAGCGCTACGGCGTCCGAAAGGATCAGCCCGCGGCCGAGCAGGAGCCGGTAGCCGAAGAATGCGACCGCGATGATCAGTAGACCAGTCAACGCGGTCGAAATCGTTCCGCCGGGTTGTGCCAGCGCTGCATAACCGCGTTCGACAAGTCCGAACGCCTGGCAATCCGTGTCGGACAGCAGCCGTGCTGCGAAGGCGTCCGTCGCCGGTGGGGTGCAGAATGGCGCGGTCATGCGACAGCCAGCAGGCGGGGCAGCCAAGCATCAGGAGCGTCGCCGGTTTCCTGACGAATGTCGTCAAGCAGCCGAACGGTTCGCTCGCGACCCGACAGGACCGTGAGCAAGTCCGGTTCGGACGCCAGATTCAGCCTCACGACCACGCTGTCCGATCCGTGCTTTACCAGGAAAGCGCGCGCCGTTTCGGGAATGCTGCGCACGAGATCATATTCGTGCTGCGTCAGGCCGAAGCCGTCGATGTAATCGCGGGCCTGTGCGGACGCATTCGCCATGAAGATTTGCGTGCCCGCCTGCTCGATAATGGCGGAGGCGATCTTGCTTTCCAGGGCATCCGACGCGGACTGGGTAGCGAAGCCGACGATGCCGCCGCGTTTGCGGATGGTCTTTTCCCAGTCACGGATGCGGGCGACGAAGACCTCGTCGTCGAGCGCCTTCCAGCCTTCGTCGACGACGATAATCGTCGGCTTGCCGTCGAGGCGCTCTTCGACGCGATGGAAGAGGTAGAGCATCGTCGGCGATCGAAGCTCCGGCTGGTCGAGGATCGCCGTCATGTCGAAGCCGATGGTATCGGCGGAGAGGTCCAGGCCGTCCTCGGCATTGTCGAATAGCCAGGCATGCTCGCCATCGCTGTGCCAACGAGCGAGACGCGCGGCGAGGTCGGTTCCGGATGCTCGCCCGCGGCCCCGGAACAGCTCGGCCAGGTAACGCAGCCGGCGATGCTCGGGCGGTCCGGCGTAGGAGGCGTCAATGGCATCGGCGATCCAGGCCGCCTCCTCCACGCTGGGTGGCTCTCCCGCGCCCGTTGCGAGGTTTGCAACCCAGTCGGAAAGGAAGCGGCGATTGGCCTGAGTATCGGGCAGACTGAGTGGATTGAGCCGCGTCGCGGTCCCTGGCCGCAGAGTGTCGTAAGAGCCGCCAATGGCGCGCAAGAAGATCTCGGCGCCGCGGTCCTTGTCGAAGAACACCGTTCGCGGCGAGTACCGCCGCGCCTGGGACAGCAGGAAACCGAGTACGACGGTCTTGCCCGAGCCGGAAGGTCCGATGATCGTGAAATTGCCGAGGTCGCCACGGTGGAAATTGAAGTAATAGGGTCCCGCGGACGTCGTCTCGAACAAGGTGACGGCGTCGCCCCAATGGTTGCCGGATTGCTGCCCAACCGGGAAATTGTGCGAGCTCGCGAAGCCCGCGAAATTGGCCGACGAGACCAACGCCCGTCGCGCAATATATTGAAAGTTTCCCGGAAACTGCGCCCAAAACGCGGCCTCGAGCCCGAGTTCCTCACGAACCGCGACGAAGCCTGTGTCGGTCAACGCGGCCTGGACTTCGCCGACGGCGATATCGAGCTCGGAAAGGTCGGCGGCCTTCACCATCACGGTGAGGTGGTGCTCCCCAAACAGGGCGCGGCCCGCCGACACGTCGTCCTTGGCAAGCGCAAGCTCGGATCGCAGCGAAACGGCGGAATCATCGGCCGATCGCATCCGCCGAAGCGCCAGGTCCATGCGCTCGAGTGCTGGCCCGCGATCAACGACGGCGAAACTTTGGGTAACGACCATTTCGAAAGGCAGTCGATAAATGTCGTCGAGCATGCCGGCGTCGGTTTCGGCCGGATAGTCCTTCACGGACAGGATCGCCGCGACCTCGCTCGGCGCTCCGTCGACCGGGCCGAATTCGATGGCGTCCGCCCCGAAGCTGATCCGGCGCTTCGCAAGCGCGTGACCGAGATCTCCTTGGGGGAGCAGCATCGGGGCGAACGTCCCGTTCAAAAGTCCACCGAGAAATTCCGCCGGCTGGGAGCCAAGTCGGCGAGGCAGGTCCTACGCCTCGGGGAGGTGCGGACCGTAAGGCTCCAGGGCGGCAAGCAAGGCTTCTCGCGCCTGGTTGAGCTCGCGGATGTCGGCGGCCGTGCCCGGCCGTTCGGCCTTGGCTCCGCCGAAGAGCCCAAGCAGCTTGTCGGCCGCGCGCGCCCGGCCCTTCAGCGGGCGCAGGATCAACGTGAGATAGAGGTCGTTCACGAACAATCGCCGGCTGGTCAAACGACCGCGCCAGGCCTCGTCCAACTCGCGGCTGAAGTCGTCCGGGAAGCTTCCGTCGAGCTCCGGTTCGACAACTCGCCTCACGAGGTGATGCACTAAGGCGAAGCGTGAAGACGCGACAGCCTGAAGCATCAGGCTTCGCGCCGCCTTGCGCGCGTCGAGCTGCACGGCATCGATCGTCTCAAACGGCAGGCCAGCAAGGCGGATGACCTGCATCGCCAGACCCTCTCGGGTCACGATGGTGTAGTCGTCGACCTGCGCGAGATATGGCAGATGGTCTCCGACTGCCCGTTCGCGTGCGGCCGCCTTGTCACGGCCGATAGACATTTGCACCCCACAAGTTGCGATTGGGAACGCGAGGAATTCGTCGCAATTTGGTAAGCCAAACCGACATGATGTGGGGATCGCGAAGGTGCGCGGCATAGCCGATGCCGTGGATGACGAACACTGGCACAAGCGCAAAGAGGCTCTTGAAGATCAGGAACAATTCGGCTCCGACAATCCCGTTGAGCACGAAGAAGGGATAGGTCACGCCCGCAACCATCTGCGGGCGCGCCAGCGCTCGAAACAGGCGATCGCTCGCCATTCGTCAGCCGCCCGCTGCCGAGCGAATGCCGCCAACGATCGAGGCCGCGCCGAAGAGGATGAACAGCCCGAGGACGACGGTCGCGCCGTACTTCCAGTTGATCCGTCCGGTCAGCATCATGAAGCCGACGGCGGCGACGGCGATCACGGCGACTGCTGTCGCGACATTGCCGAGCAGGGTGCCCTGAAGCCAGTCGACCGCTCCCAGGATTGGCCCGGAGCCGGCAGGATCGGGTGCCGCCGACTGGGCGCTTGCAGCCGTGGCAGGGATTGCGAACAGGAGAACTAGAGATCGGTAGCTCATGGTCACGGAACCTCGATGACTGCGGGGTGGACGCTGAAAGATACGGACTGTGCGATTACAGGATGCCATCGGCTCATGATTCTCGACACATAGGCCTGGGTTTCGGCGAAGGGCGGAATCCCGTGATACCGAAGCACGGCGCCGGGACCGGCATTGTAAGCGGCAAGTGCGAGCGGCACGCTGCCGAACCGGTCGAGCTGTCGGCGCAAATAGACGGCACCGCCGCGAATGTTGTCCTTCACATCATTTGGATCGACGCCGAGCTCTGCCGCCGTCGCGGGCATCAGCTGCAGCACGCCGATCGCGCCCCTGCTGCTCACCGAATTGGCCCGAAACCCGGACTCCTGCCGGGCCACGGAGAGCAGAAGATCTCGGTCCAGCCCGGTCCGCGCGGCTGCATCGACCAAGAGGTCCGCGGTGCCCTGGGTGGTGACTGCATCGGTCTTTGCCGGGAGCATCGCCTTTGCCTCCCCATCCTGAAAAACGGTCGGGCGGTCGTAGGTCGTGACCGTACCGTTCGAGCCGATCTCAAGAACTTGAGCCTCGGCGGGGACTGCGACGAGAATCGCGACGCTTGCGCATATGGTCGCTCGAATCATCATTCCATGTGATCCGGTTTGTAGCCTGGAGTAGGGACGAGAGAGACGAAGATTGCAAGCGCCGCAATCGCGATCAGCCAGCTGCAAACCACTTTGATCGCAATGGAATAGCCGCGTTCGACAATCCAATGCCCGGGCAGGAACAAGAATCCGAACGGGATTGCGACGATCAGCTCCATGCGCTGGCCCGTGACGGACGCGACAAGGCCAAGCCAGACGCCGGCGTTGACGCCTGCAATGAGAGCAGCCGGAGGGGGAAGACCCTTGGGGAGATACACCAGTGCCGCCGTCGCCAGCGTACTTGCCAGGAGGCCAGCGAACAGGATGTCCTGGGAGCCCTTCGACATCGCGATGAGCGCTCCAGCGCCAGCACCGGCGATCGCAAGGAGCAAAGCGATGCACGCCGCTCGCCAGGACGTGAAGGAAAGCGCCAAACCCAGCGCTGCGGCCAGCAAGAACAGGGGGACCGGACCGGCGTTCACAAGCCCGGCACTGCGCTAAGAAACCACAGTCCGCACAGGGCGATGCCCGCGCCTCCGGCTCGCAGCAATAGGTCGCCCCTCTTGCTCTCGCGCAGGAGGCCAAGCGCGATTCCAACGACGTGCAGCATGCCCGTGCAAAGGACGAACCCCGCGCTGTAGCCGACCGGGTCCGCGGCGGACGGCAGCTCAGCTCCGTGCGCGTACCCGTGGCAAAAGGCGAAGGCGGCGACGATTGCGCATGCGATCCACACCGGAGCGCGGACCGCGAACAGAATGACGAGCCCCAGGGTCAGCACGGAGAGCGCGATGCCAAGCTCGACAGGGGGAG
>NZ_JAFAVR010000108.1 GCF_019242355.1 Sphingomonas sp.
TGTCGCGCCGCGCGATCCTCGAGGAGACCCGCGCCGAGCAGCGCTCCGGCCTCATCCAGAGCCTTGCCGAGGGCCAGGTCATCGAGGGCGTGGTCAAGAACATCACCGACTACGGCGCATTCGTCGACCTCGGCGGCATCGACGGCCTGCTTCACGTCACCGACATCAGCTACAAGCGCGTCAATCACCCGTCCGAAGTGCTCAACATCGGCGACACGGTGAAGGTGCAGATCATCCGCATCAACCGCGAGACGCAGCGCATCAGCCTCGGCATGAAGCAGCTCGAGAGCGATCCGTGGGAAGGTGCGGCGGCCAAGTATCCGCTGGACGGCGTGTTCCAGGGCCGGGTGACCAACATCACCGAATATGGCGCCTTCGTCGAGCTGGAGCCGGGCATCGAAGGCCTGGTCCACGTCTCGGAAATGAGCTGGACCAAGAAGAACGTCCACCCCGGCAAGATCGTCAGCACCAGCCAGGAAGTCGATGTCAAGGTGCTCGAGGTCGACGAGGAAAAGCGTCGGATTTCGCTTGGTCTCAAGCAGGCCCAGTCGAACCCGTGGGAGGCCTTCGCCGAGGCTCACCCGGTCGGCTCCGTCGTCGAGGGCGAAGTCAAGAATGCGACCGAGTTTGGCCTGTTCGTCGGCCTCGAGGGGGACGTCGATGGCATGGTCCACATGTCCGACATCGCCTGGGGCGTCTCGGGCGAGGAAGCGCTCGCGCTTCACCGCAAGGGCGAGACCGTCCAGGCGCAGGTCCTCGACGTCGATGTCGAGAAGGAGCGCATCAGCCTCGGCATGAAGCAGCTCGAGGGCGGCGGAACGGGCGCCGGCGCTTCGGCGGGCGGCGCAGCGGCGGGCATTGGCGGCGTCAAGAAGGGTGACACGGTCACGGTTACCGTGCGCGCGGTCCAGGATTCGGGCCTCGACGTGCAGGTGGGCGACGACGGCGCGACGGGCTTCCTCAAGCGCACCGACCTTGGCCGCGACCGCGACGAGCAGCGGCCGGAGCGCTTCCAGGTCGGCCAGAAGCTCGATGCGATGGTCATCGGCTTCGACCGGTCGAAGAAGCCGAACTTCTCCGTCAAGGCGCGCCAGATTGCCGAGGAGAAGGAAGCGGTTGCCCAGTACGGCTCGTCCGACAGCGGCGCTTCGCTCGGCGATATTCTTGGCCAGGCGCTCAAGGACGCCCAGAACAAGAAGAAGTAATCCGGAAACTGGACGGTCTTCCCGCTGGAAGGCCGTCCAATTCTGCTTGCGCGCACCAGCGTTTTTTGACAGCCTGAAGGCAACCCGCTGGGCTTAGGGGAGCGCAGCGTTTCGAGCGGGACTATTTCGATGATCCGATCCGAACTTGTTCAGAAGCTGTGCGGCGATTTCCCGGACCTCACCCAGCGCGAGGTCGAGGGCGTGGTCGGCGCGATCTTCGACTCCATCACCGAGCAGCTCTCGCAGGGCGGACGTGTCGAGCTTCGCGGCTTCGGAGCCTTTTCGACGCGCAAGCGCGACGCTCGCGTCGGCCGCAACCCGCGCACCGGCCAATCGGTCGACGTCGATGCCAAGCGCGTGCCCTATTTCAAGCCGGGCAAGGAAATGCGCGACCGGCTGAACTTACAGGAAGTCACCGCGGAATAGGTGGTAGAGCCGTCATGGGAATGAATCCCATGACGTCAGTCCTCGTTTCCGAGGCTGGCCGGCTTTCGCGATCTCTGCGCGCTGCTACACTGCGCTCGGTCGCTCAAGACGCGGACGTGGCGGAACGGTAGACGCTGGGGACTTAAAATCCTCTTCCCGATTGGGAGTGTGGGTTCGATTCCCACCGTCCGCACCATCGCCGACAAAATCTCCATTCCGGTTGGACGGTTTGTTAAGCATCCTGCGCTAACTGCGCGGGGTGGCGAGTGGCGTTGACAATGATGCGGGCAAGGCCGTTTCCCCGCGGCTCGTGAAGGCGCGTCGCGACGCGGTCGTGCTGATCGTCCTTATCGCCGCCGTCATGATGCTGATCTGGAACGGCAGCGCCTTCGTCCACGAAATCACGATCGCCCACGCGGCCCTTGGCCAGGACGTCAGCCTTGCAAGCGCCGCGCTGACTCTCAACGTCGCGCTGATCCTGTTCGGCTGGCGCCGCTACGGCGACCTCCAGCACGAGGCCGAGATGCGCGCGGACGGCGAGCGCCGGGCTGCCTTGCTGGCGACAACCGAGCCGACGACGGGGCTGCTCAATCGCAAGGGCTTTGCCGACAGGGCCGGGGCGCTGTGCGCGAGCTGCGGCTCGGCGACGGCGCAGCTGGTAATCGTGTCGATCCAGATCCACCGCTTCAAGACGGTCAACGACCAGCACGGACACGAAACCGGCGACGCGCTGCTGCGGGAGCTGGCGGCGGCACTGACCGCCAATTTCGACGACAGCTCGGCGGTCGGGCGACTGGCCGCCGACGAGTTCGCGATTGCCGTCATCATGCCCGCCGACGAGATCGAACGTGCGGAGGGGCTCGCGGACGCGGCCCTGCATGGGGTTAGCCGGCCATTTGCGATCGGCGAGCGGATCATCCAGGTCGGCGCTTTCGCCGGCATCGCCGCTGCTCCCGCGGCGCAGACCCGGATTCCCGACCTCCTTCGGCGTGCGGACATCGCCATGGACCATGCCAAGAGCGGCCGGGTCGCGCGGCCGGTCTGGTTCGATGACGGCATGGAGCGGGCGCTGCTCGCTCATGGCGAGATCGAGCAGGGGATCCGCTTCGGCCTGCAGCACGGCCAGTTCGTGCCCTATTTCGAGCCGCAGGTGGACCTTGCAAGCGGCAATATCATCGGCTTCGAAGTGCTCGCCCGCTGGAAGCACCCGCTGTCGGGCTCGGTCGGGCCGGACGTCTTCATCCCGGTTGCCGAGGAAATCGGCTTGATCGGTCAGTTGTCGGAGCAGGTGATCGGCGCGGCGTTGCGGGAGGCGGCCGCCTGGGATCCCACGATCACGATCTCGGTCAACATCTCCCCGTCGCAGTTCGCCGACGGCTGGCTGGCGCATCGGATCGTCCGGCTCCTGACTGAAACGGGCTTTCCCGCCGAGCGGCTCGTGATCGAGGTCACCGAAAGCTCGCTGTTTGCGGACGTCGACCTTGCGCGAAGCATCGTCACCAGCCTGAAGAACCAGGGCGTGCGCCTGGCGCTCGACGACTTCGGCACCGGCTTCTCCTCGCTCGCGCATCTGCGCTCGCTCCCATTCGACGTGATCAAGATTGATCGCAGCTTCCTTTCGGACGTGCACGAGAACCGCGAAAGCATCGCAATCATCCGCGCCGTAACGACGCTCGCCAACGCGCTGTCGGTCCCGGTCTGCATCGAGGGCATCGAGGCCGAGCCTGCGTTCCGGACGGTCATGGGCCTCGGCTGCGAGATCGGACAGGGCTGGTACTTCGGCAAGGCGATGACCGCCGACGATGCCCGCGAGCTCCTGTCCTCGCGCGCCCGGCGGCTGGAGGAAGAGGCGCCCCCGGCCGATTGCAACGACCTCACGGCCGCTCGCTCCTAGGCGATTTTCGTCAGACCCGGTCCAGAATGGTCCCGTTTCTGGACGGCGGGAGCGGGCAACGCTTCGGCGAGTTTTGTACGTGGTAAAAACCGCGTTAAGGATTGTGAATGCCGCTTGTGGGGACAGCGCTTGCAACTGCGGCCTCGGCCGCTCCGAGGACCGTTTTCATTTCACGCCGGATGCCGCGGCTCGACCCGCGCCGCTTTGGCCGTTCGCAAGTCGTCCGAACCAGCGAGCCGGTGCTGCGTGCCTCGCCGGGTACGAGCCTCGGCTCCGCCCTTGGGCTATTCGTGATGACCTTCCTCGCCGGGTTCCTGTTCGTCTCGATCCTGCTCGCCTGAGCAGCGCTCAATCGCAGGCGAGGTGAAGCTTCCAGCCGAGCCAGGCGGAGACGACGCACATCGCGGCGACCAGCACCAGCTGCCCGCCCGGTCCAACGCCAATGCTGCTGAGCGCGAACGCTAGCAATGAGCCGATCACCATCGCGCCGGAGTTGACGATGTTGTTCGCGGCGACAGTACGCGCGGTCTCGGTCTTCGCGACGGTGGTCGTGAGGAACGCATAGAGCGGCACGACGAACATGCCCCCGCTGACCGCGACCCCGAGCAAGGCAATGATCATGAAGCCGGCGGCCGGATGGAAAATGAAATTGCCCAGCGTGGTGAGGCCGGGACCGTGCCTGCCCCAGGACAGCGCGACGAAGTGGAGCATGAGCACGAACAGCCCCATCACCAGCACCGACGCGGGCGCGTAGCGGGCCGACACCTCGCTCTTCAGCAGCCGGTTGATGAGGACCGAGCCGATCGCGATTCCGATCGAGAAGATGGCGATGAACAGGCTCGCCACCTGCTCATTGGCGCCGAGAACGTTCTTCACCAGCGGCGGGAAGATGATGATCAGCACCGCGCCGATCGTCCAGAAGAAGCTGATCGACAGGATCGCGAGGAACAGGCGGCGGATGTGCATCGTGCCGCTGACGAGGGCGACCGATGCCCGGATGATGTGCCGGTCGAAGGCGATCCGCTCGGCCGCGGGTGGCGCGCTCGGCACCTGCCGGCCGGTGAGATAGCCAAGGCCGGCGACTGCGATCGTGATTGCCGCCGCCCAGGCCGGTGTGGACGCAAGAACGCCCGCGAGGATCGTTCCGCCGAGGATGGCGAGGTAGGTGCCGGCCTCGACCAGCCCGGTGCCGCCGAGAACCTCGTCACGGCTCAGATGCTGCGGCAGGATCGCGTATTTGATCGGCCCGAAGAAGGTCGAGTGAATGCCCATCGCGAACACCGCGGCAAGCATCAGGGGGATGCTTGCGAACACGATGCCCGCGCCGCCGAGCGCCATGATCGTGACCTCGGCCAGCTTAATGATGCGGATCAGCCTCGCCTTGTCATGATCGTCGGCAAGCTGTCCCGAAAGGGCGGACAGCAGGAAGAAGGGCAGGATGAACAACCCTTGCGCGATGGCGCTGAACTGGAACTCCTTCGCCGGGTTGGAGAAGAGCTTGTAGGTCACGAACAGGACGACCGCCTGCTTGAACAGGCTGTCGTTGAAGGCGCCGAGGAACTGCGTCGCGAACAACGGCGCGAACCGCCGCGAGCGCAGCAGGTGAGTGATGTTCTGGATCAATTGTCGGGAAATGTCGCTGCCATGGGCTGGGCGCAGGGCATAGCCAGCTTTGCGCGACGCGCCAAACCCTATAGTTCTCCGGGCACGAGATGCTGTCGCTGCCGAACCTTTTGACCCTGTCGCGCATCCTTGCGGTGCCGATCCTGGTGTTCCTGCTGTGGCGCCCGCAGCCGATCGACTATGCGATCACCTTCATCCTCTACTGCATCGTCGCGATCACCGATTATTTCGACGGCTATCTCGCCCGGGCCTGGAACAGCATCTCGAAGCTCGGCCAGTTTCTCGACCCGATTGCCGACAAGATCATGGTCGCGGCGGTGCTGATGATGCTGATCTCCAGCCGCAAGGAAAATCCGGTGCCGGAAATCGCCGGGCTGCACATCATTCCGGCGCTCGTCATCCTGCTTCGCGAGATCATCGTCTCGGGCCTTCGCGAGTTCCTCGGGCCGTTGAACGTGTCGGTCCCGGTGAGTGCGCTCGCCAAATGGAAGACGACGCTGCAGCTCGTGGCGCTCGGCGCTCTGATCCTCGGAGGCGCTCTGCCGAGCCAGCCATGGGTTCATCTCGTCGGCATCGTCACGCTGTGGGCGGCGGCGGCGCTGACTCTGGTGACCGGTTACGACTACCTGCGCATCGGCCTGCGGCACATGGACTGATTTGAGGCAGCGCTTATCGATTCTGCTGTTCTCACTGACCAAGGAATATCGTTTCAGGCGATCCGTCGCCCGGCCTAGGCAGGCGCCGAAGAGAATTGGAGGAGAGCAGCAATGGACGCGAAGACCGGTGATATGGGCTGTCCGGCAGGCAAGCCCGCAAGTGTCCGCGCGCTGCTCGGGCGCACCAACAAGGACTGGTGGCCGGAAATGCTGGCGACCGAGATCCTCAATCCTAACGGCGCGACCAACCCGCTCGGCGCCGACTTCAACTACGCCGAGGCGTTCAAGAAGCTCGACTACCAGGCGCTGAAGACCGATCTCACAGCGCTGATGACCGACAGCCAGCCATGGTGGCCGGCGGATTACGGTCATTACGGCCCCTTCTTCATCCGCATGGCCTGGCACGCGGCCGGCACCTATCGCACCGCGGATGGTCGCGGCGGCGCCAACAGCGGGCAGCAGCGCTTCGCTCCGCTCGACAGCTGGCCGGACAACGGCAACCTCGACAAGGCGCGCCGCCTGCTGTGGCCGATCAAGCAGAAATATGGCGAGAACATCAGCTGGGCGGACCTGTTCATCCTCGCCGGCAACGTTGCGATCGAGAGCATGGGCGGACCGGTCTTCGGGTTCGGCGGCGGCCGTCCCGACGTGTTCGAGCCGGAGCGCGACATCTACTGGGGCTCCGAGGACAAATGGGTGAACGAGGGCGTCCAGACCCGCATCGCACCGGAGCACGGCCTCGCCGAGCTCGAGGGACCGCTCGCGGCGATCCAGATGGGCCTCATCTACGTCAATCCCGAAGGCCCGGGGGGCAACCCCGATCCGCTGCAGTCGGCCCGCGACATCAAGGCGACGTTCGAGCGCATGGCGATGAACCATGAGGAGACGGTCGCCCTGACCGCCGGCGGCCACACGTTCGGCAAGGCGCACGGCAACGGTGACGCGTCGACGCTGGGCAAGGCTCCGTCCGGTGCCGATCTCGCCGCCCAGGGCTTCGGCTGGGTCAGCGGCGAGGAGCATGGCGGCATCGGCGAGCACACCGTCACCAGCGGCATCGAAGGCAGCTGGGTGAACACGCCGACTCAGTGGTCGGAGAATTATTTCCGCCTGCTGCTCGACTATGAGTACGAGCTGGTCCGCTCGCCCGCGGGTGCCCAGCAGTGGCAACCGGTCAACCAGAAGGAAGAGGACAAGGCGCCGGCCGCCTGGGACCCGAACAAGCGCGTCCCGACGATGATGACGACCGCCGACATGGCTCTTCGCGAGGATCCGGAGCTTCGCGCGATCTCGAAGAAGTTCCGCAATGACCACGAGGCGTTCAAGGACGCGTTCGCCCGCGCCTGGTTCAAGCTCTGTCACCGCGACATGGGGCCCAAGGCCCGCTATCTCGGCCCGGAAGTGCCGAAGGAGGACCTGATCTGGCAAGACCCGATTCCGGCCGGCAGCAAGCCGGCCGACGCCGATATCGCGGCCGTGAAGGCGAAGATCGCTGACAGCGGCCTGACTGTCTCGCAGCTGATCAAGACCGCCTGGGCCTCGGCCTCGACCTACCGCAAGTCCGACCATCGCGGCGGGGCCAACGGCGCCCGCATCCGCCTCGCTCCGCAGAAGGACTGGGACGTCAACGAGCCGGCCGAGCTGACGAAGGTGTTGAGCACGCTCGACGGGCTTCGCGGCAACCTCAGCATGGCCGATGCGATCGTGCTCGGCGGTGTCGTCGGGCTCGAGAAGGCGGGGGCTCGCAATGTCCCATTCCTCGGCGGCCGAGGCGACGCGACGGCCGAGCAGACCGACGCCGACAGCTTCGACGTGATGGAGCCGGAGGCCGACGCCTTCCGCAATTATGTTGGCAAGAAGTCGCTCAGCGTGAAGACCGAGGAGATGATGCTAGACCGCGCGTCGCTGCTCGGCCTGTCGGTGCCGGAAATGACGGTTCTGGTCGCCGGCCTGCGCGTGCTCGGCGCCAACCACGGCGAGCGCGGGCACGGCCATTTCACGAAGCGGCCGGGCCAGCTCACCAACGACTTCTTCACGAACCTGCTCGACATGACCAACGTCTGGAAATCGGTCGATGGCTCCAACGACGAGGAGTATGTCGCCACCGACCGCGCCGGCGGCCACGAGAAGTGGCGGGCGACGCGCGCCGACCTGATCTTCGGATCGAATGCGGAGCTTCGCGCAGTGTGTGAGGTCTATGCCCAGAAGGGTGGGCAGGAGAAGTTCGTGACGGACTTCGTCGAAGCCTGGACCAAGGTCATGAATGCGGACCGCTTCGACGTCGACCAGACGGTCAAGGCCGACACGCCGATCGGAGTCGCCGAGCCGGCTTAACTTGGTAGTTCTGTCGGCACCGGAGCCTTGCGCTTCGGTGCCGGCCGCAACTCGGCCATGATGCGCTGCAGCGCGTCGGCGAGAAGGCGGAACTCATTCTCCCGCGCGCTCGACCGGCGCCAGATGAGCGCGATGCGCCGGAAATTATGGTCAGAGCCGAGGGGCCGCGCATCGACGCCGGTGTTGGAGAGGATTCCGGCCTCGATCGCCATGCCCGGCACGAAGGTCAGGCCAAGCCCATTGTCGACCATCTGCACAAGCGTATGCAGCGACGTGCCCATCATCTCGGCATGGGCGCGAAGTTCGGGCCGGTTGCACGCCGCCAGCGCATGGTCCTTGAGGCAATGGCCGTCCTCGAGCAGCAGAAGGCGGCTTTCGTCGATATCGGCCGCGGCGACCGCCTGCGCGTCCGGCGCTTCGCCGCTCGGATAGGCAATGTAAAGCGGATCATCGAACAGCACGACGCTGTCGACCTCGCCGCAGTTGAATGGCAGCGCGAGCAGGACGCAGTCGAGTTGCCCGCGCGAAAGAGCGGTGCAGGCGGCGTTGCTCGTTTCTTCACGCAGGTAGAGCTTGAGCTCCGGCCACTGCGCGCGCAGCCGCGGGAGCATCGTCGGCAGAAGGAAGGGCGCGATCGTCGGAATGACGCCCATGCGCAGCTCGCCATGCAGCGGCCGGCCCTGCGCCCGGGCCATTTCGGCAAGCTCCTCGGTCTCGCGAAGCACCGCGACCGCCTTGTCGGCCATCTTCTCGCCGAGCGGAGTGAAGCGGACCACCCGTCGGGTGCGCTCGACCAGGGTCAGGCCAAGCGAGGTCTCGAGTTCGCGAAGGCCGGCCGACAGCGTCGACTGGGTAACGAAACAGGCCTCGGCGGCTTTGCCGAAGTGACCGAAGCGGCGCAGCGCGACGAGATATTGCAGCTGCTTGATCGTCGGAAGATGCACGACCATCTGATCGAATATTCCAATAACTGGAAGCCGTATAATCAACTTGAACGATGTAAGCCAGCCGCCTAGATGCGTCTTTATTCGCTACGCTGCATTGCAGCAGAACAGGAGACGACCTCTACATGCTTACCGTTGGTGACAAGCTTCCCTCTCTCACCCTTTCGGTCCAGCAGGGCACCTCGGCGCTGCCTTCCGGCGAGACGATCGATCTTGGCGAGACCAACGGCAAGTGGAAGGTCCTGTTCTACTGGCCGAAGGACTTCACCTTCGTCTGCCCGACCGAGATCGTCGGCTATGGCGAGCTGAAGGGCGATTTCGAGGATCGTGATGCGGTCCTGATCGGCGCTTCGACCGACACCGCCCACGTCCACTTCGCATGGCGCCGCTCCGATGAGGAACTGGCCAAGGCCGACTTCCCGTGGATCGCCGACAACAAGAAGGAATTGGCGGACGCGCTGGGGATCGTCGACCAGGCCGAGGGCGTCGCCTTCCGCGCGACCTTCATCGTCGATCCGGACAACGTCATCCAGCACGTCACGGTCAATGGCCTCAACGTCGGCCGCAACCCGGCCGAGGCGCTGCGCGTGCTCGACGCCCTTCAGACGGACGAGTTGTGCCCTTGCAACTGGACGCCGGGCGACGAGGTGCTGAAGCCTCAGGCCGCGTAACCAGCTTCTTCCGCCCCGGCGGGAGGACAAGCAGCAGCTTCGCCCCCTTGGAGCTTGCTGTGCCGGGGGCGGGTTTATTCCCCTAAGCCTGCCCCCGTTTTGTATCCGGAGACCCAAACCCATGTCGCTCAAGCAATTCGCGGAGTCTCTGCCTGATTACGCGAAGGACATCCGCCTCAACCTGGGCTCGATCCTCAGCGACCAGCTGATCGGCGAGGAGCGCAAGCTCGGGCTCCTGCTCGCCTGCGCCCATGGCTCAGGGTACCGGCCGCTCGTCGCGGCGGCGGAGGCGGAGGTTGCGGGTCGTCTTGGCGACACGCAGGCCAATGCGGCTCGGGGCGCTGCGGCGGTGATGGCGATGAACAACGTCTATTATCGCTTCGTCCACCTCACCTCGAACCCGGAATACGGCAAGCTGCCGGCGCGGCTTCGAATGAATTTCATCGGCCAGCACGGTATCGCCAGGGATGACTTCGAGCTCTTCAGCCTGGCGGTTTCGGCAATGAACGGCTGCGGCATGTGCATCGACAGCCACGAGCGCGTGCTTCTGGAGCATGGCGTGAAGCCCGACACGATCCAGGCTGCGGTCCGCATCGCCGCCGTCATGAAGGCGGTGGCGACGGTTCACGCAACGCTCTGACTCAGCCGGTCAGCATCTTCAGCGCGACCACGAACAGGGTGATCGCAAGCACGATCCTCAGCAGCGTATCGGACACCTTGTTCGCAAGCAGGCTGCCGACGATGATCCCGGGGATCGAGCCGATGAGCAGCCCCACCATCAGGATCAGGTCGACCGATCCCATCAGCCAATGGCCGATGCCGGCAATCAGGGTCAGCGGCACGGCATGCGCGATGTCGCTGCCGGCGATCCGGGCAACCGGCAGGCGCGGGTAGAGCATCAGCAGCACCGTGGTCCCGAGCGCTCCGGCGCCGACCGAGGTCAGCGATACCAGGACACCGAGGACTGCGCCGAGCAGGATCGTCCACCCGGAGATGCCGCGAGCGGTCGCCTGGTCTGCGCGCGGTCCCGCCCAGCGCAGGAACAGCGGACGGAACAGGATCGACACGCTGGTGAGCACGAGGACGACGCCGAGCAGCAGCGTGAGCTCACCGGTGACCTGGCTCGCCAGGGCGCCGAAGTGGGCCATGGAGAACAAGGTCAAGATCGCCGCCGGCACGCTTCCGCAGGCAAGCGCCGTGACGATCTTCCAGTCGACCGACTTGCGCGTTCCGTGGACCGCGGTCCCGACCGTCTTTGTCACCGACGCGTAGAGCAGGTCGGTGCCGACCGCCGTCGCGGGATGGAAGTTGAACAGGAGCACCAGGATCGGCGTCATCAGCGACCCGCCGCCGACGCCGGTCATTCCCACCAGCATGCCGACAAACAGCCCGGCAAGCGAGTAGAGCGGATTATAATGTGAGATTGCCGTTCCCCCTCGATCGGACGATTAGTCGGCGTTTCGGAAAGACGCCGGCCGGTCGTCCCAGTCACGGGATGTGCCGAACGGCTGTTGCGGAAGCAAGCCGCTCGTGCCGGTCAAGTCGCCGCGCGCTGGTATTTGCCCCGGCTGGCACCTAGATTGACGGTGTAACGACAAGAAGGTGCTCCTTTGCAGTCTGGGCTGATCGCCTATCTCGATTCCGTCAAGTCCCGTGATCCGGCGGCGCGCTCAAGATGGGACGTTTTGTTCTATCCGGGCGTCTGGGCGCTTGGGCTGCATCGCGTCGCCCACTGGCTGTGGGAGGGCCGGCTGTACCTGCTGGCGCGGCTGGTCAATCATTTCGCGCGCTTCCTGACGGCGATCGACATCCACCCGGGCGCGAAGATCGGCAAGCGCTTCTTCCTCGACCACGGGTTCAGCGTGCTGGGCGAGACCGCCGACATCGGCGACGACGTCACCATCTACCAGAGCGTAACGCTTGGCGGCACCAACCCGTCGACCGGCGCCGGCGGCAAGCGCCACCCGACGCTTCGCAACGGCGTCGTCATCGGATCGGGCGCGCAGGTGCTCGGCCCGATCGAGCTCGGCGAGGGCGCGCGGGTCGGCGCCAATGCGGTGGTGACCAAGGACGTGCCCCCGGGCGTAACGGTGGTCGGGATCCCGGCCCGCGCGGTGCCGCTCGACGCGGTCCATTACAGCCCCGGCTTCATCCCCTACGGAACGCCGTTCGGCGAGGACGTCGATCCGGTGCGCGCTCGCATCGGCGAGCTCGAGCATGAGCTTGCCGAGCTTCGCAAGGAAATCGCCGCGCTTCGGGCGGGCGCCCGGCAGCAGACGACGAAGGCGAAGTCCGCTTGAGTGTGATTGCGCCGTTTCCGTCTCCGGCGGATCGGCATCCCATCGTCGCCTTCGACCGCAAGGAGCTGATGCGCATCCTCGACCTCTATGGCCGCATGGTCGCCGCCGGGCATTGGCGCGACTATGCGATGCGGTTCGAGGCCGACGTCGCCGTCTTCGCCGCTCACCGTCGCCATTCGGAGCGGCCCGAGGTGCGCATAGAAAAACGCCCCGCGCTTCGGTTGAAGCAGGGGGCGTTCTCCCTGGTCGGCGAACAGGGTCAGCTGCTCAAGCGGGGCCACGACCTCGGCGGCGTGCTGGCCCCGCTCGAGCGGCGGCTCATGCGGCTGGTTGGGCCGTGACCGCGATCCGGTCGAGGTTCGGCAGCCGCTCCTGAAGCCCTGCCGGCAAAGCGGCGACGACCAGGCGCCGGGCCTGGTGCCAGAAGGCCGACAGCAGCAGAAGCGCGGAGCCGATCACGAGCGCCGTCAGCGCTACGTTGAGCTCGACCGCGCCGAACTGCTTGAACAGCTCGGTCAGCGCATAGAGCACATAGGCCAGCGCGGAGACCAGAAGCGCGCGACGGTCGACGGCGAGCGCAGTGATCCCGAACACGACATAAAGCGCGACGACCATCAATGCCTCGCCCATGCCGACCGTGCCGCTGGTGAGGCCGAGCAGGGCGAAGATCGGATGGGCGATCATCGGCGCGGCCAGCAGGTGAAGCCAGAAGGCGACGTCCGAGCGGCGGGTGATCCGCGCGCGGTCCGACGCGTCCCACCACATTGCGAACAGGAACATGCCGACCCCAAGCAGCAGGACGAACCCGAGGATGATGTTCTTGGCGGCCTCGCTGTCGGCCGGCCGGACGATCGCGATCACGATCGCGACGAACAGGGCGGCAACCGCGGCTGCCCCCGCGGCGACCGTGATCGGCACATGGAAACGGCGCCAGTGAAGCCAGGCGGCGGCGGCCGCAACGGCGGCGCTGACGGCTCCTACGGTCGCCGGCAGAAGCTGCGACGGATTGTTGTTGAACTGCGCGGCTCCGATCACCTGCACCAGCAGGAAGCCGGTCGCCGCCAGTGTGCCGCCCACGAAGGCAAGCAACAGCAGGATCGAGGGTAGCGCCATCCGCCGTCTCGCGGTGAAGAACAGGGCCAGCGACCAGGCGGTGCCGGCCACCGCTAGCGGCGCAAGGAAGCTCGGGCCCCAGCCGCCGCTGCCGCTCGTGTCGTGGATTGCAAGCCCGATCGCCTGGCCGATCGACTGGCCGATCCAGCCGACCGCGAACAGGAGGATCGCGGCCGCGATCGAGACGAAGATGTCGTTGAATCCGGTGAGCAGCCGGAACTGCTCCTCGTCCGGGATTGCAATCGATCGCTGGCGCTCGACGTGGGCGCGCAGGGCATCGGCGGCGGCGCTGCTGATCGCACCCGCGCTGACCGCGTCGTCTAGCTCTTGCTGGGAATACATGTGGGCTCCTCCTGTGCCGGCAGGATAAGTCTAGTGTATTACATAGTCAATACAGCAACGCGCTCGCTAGTGCCTGGCGCGGCGCCGGGCGTCGTTGGCGACCGCGCGGCTGAGCCTTTCATTGTGGATGCAATGGTCGAATCCGACCCAGTCGACCCGGCCGTACGCGCGCCGGGCATTGCGGTTGCAGAGCTGGATTCGCCACGCCGCGGGCTTCGTCTGGCGGACATAGCCGACCGCGTGCGCCATCGCCTTGCGCTGCATCGTCATGCATTGGTCGTCCCAGCGGCAGGCGAGCCCGATGTTGAGGAACGCGGCATCGCCGAGCGGCGCAGCGGTGGCTCCCGGCGGAGCGGCAAGGCTCCACAAGATCAGCGCCGGCGTGGCAGCTGCGGTCCACTTCATGCCGGCGTGAATGCCAAAGGCCGCCCTTTATCGCAATATTTCAACGGTCGGCGGGCGTCCCCGACCGGGAATGACCTCAGCCGCCGATGTCGAACAGGTGCCGGTGCTGGCGTGGCTGGGATCGGAGGTACTGCGGCGGAGCCTTGACCTGTCCGCCCAGTTCCGCGGCCGCGTGCCACGGCCACCGCGGATCGTAAAGCATGCCGCGAGCGAGCGCGACGACGTCCGCATCACCGGTGCCGATGATCGCTTCGGCCTGCTCGAAGCCGGTGATCAGCCCGACCGCGACGACCGGGATTCCGACCGCCTGCTTGACCGCCCGGGCGAGCGGCACCTGGTAATTGGGGCCGACTGGGATTGCCTGGCGATGGTCGAGGCCGCCACTTGAGACGTGGATCGCAGCGCAGCCGCGGGCTTCCAGTTCGCGCGCGAAGGCGATGGTCTGTGCAACGTCCCAGCCGCCCTCCACCCAATCGGTCGCGGAAAGCCGCATCGTCACCGGCTTGTCGGCCGGGAACACCGCGCGGACCGCGTCGAACACTTCCAGCGGGAAGCGCATCCGGTTCTCGAGGCTGCCGCCGAATTCGTCGGTCCGGCGGTTCGACAGCGGCGACAGGAACTGATGGAGGAGATAGCCGTGCGCGCCGTGCAGCTGGACTGCGGCAAGGTCGAGGCGTGCGGCGCGTCGGGCGGCATCGGCGAAAGCGTTGCGGATGCGCTTCAGGCCGGCGCGGTCGAGCTCGACCGGCGGGTTTTCGTCCTCGAGAAAGGGGAGCGGGGAGGGCGCGAGGGTCTGCCAGCCGTTCTCTGTGTTCGGCGCGATCTGCTTGCCGCCGAGCCATGGCTTGTCGGTCGACGCCTTGCGGCCGGCATGGCCAAGCTGGATCGCGATCGGCATGTCCGACCACCGCCGGACGCTCTCCAGCACCCGGGCCATCGCTGCCTCATTCTCGTCCGAGTAAAGGCCGGTGTCACCCCAGCTGATTCGGCCTTCCGGCGTCACCGCCGTCGCCTCGATCGTCAGCAGCGCCGCGCCGGAGAGGGCGAGGTGACCGAGGTGGATCGTGTGCCAGTCGGTCATGCAGCCGTCCTCGGCCGAATATTGGCACATCGGTGCAATGACGATGCGGTTGCGAAGATGGAGGCCGCCGACGTCGAGCGGGCTGAACAGAGCGGACATGAACTTCCTTATGCGACGGGGGAGGGCTGGCGGACGGCGTCCACCAGGAGCTCGTAGGAGCGGATTCGTGCGGACTGGTCGAAGATCTGCGAGGTGACCATCAGCTCGTCGGCGCCGGTCCTCGCGACGAAGGCCTCGACTTCGCGGGCGACCGTCTCCGGGCTGCCGATCGCCGAGCAGCTGAGAAAGTCGCCGAGCATCGCCCGCGCCTCCAGCGGCAGGCTGCCGGCATAGCCGGCCCGCGGCGGCGGCAGCTGCATCGGCTGGCCGGTGCGAAGAGCGACGACCGCCTGCTGGACCGAGGTCGAGAGCAGCTGCGCCTCCTCGTCCGTATCGGCGGCAAAGACATTGAAGCCGAGCATGACATGGGGTCTGTCGAGTTGCTCCGACGGCTGGAACCGCTCGCAATACACGCGGATCGCCTCCATCATCATCTGCGGCGCGAAGTGCGAGGCGAAGGCGTAGGGCAGGCCGAGCATCGCCGCCAGTTGCGCGCCGTAGAGGCTGGAGCCCAAAATCCACAGCGGCACATCGCAGCCCTCGCCGGGAATGGCGCGGACGCGGCCGTTGCTGCCTTTGAAATAGCCCATCAGCTCGACGACGTCGTTCGGAAACTGGTCGGCGTCGCTGCCGAGGCTTCGCCGGAGGGCATAAGCGGTCGCCTGGTCGCTGCCCGGCGCACGCCCGAGCCCAAGGTCTATCCGGCCGGGATAGAGCGACGCCAGCGTCCCGAACTGCTCGGCGATGGTCAGCGGCGCATGGTTGGGCAGCATGATGCCGCCCGCGCCGATGCGAATGGTGCTTGTCTCGGACCCGACGAAGGCCAGCGCGACGGCGGTCGCGGCGCTGGCGATACCCGGCATCGAATGATGCTCGGCCATCCAGAAACGGGTGTAGCCGAGGCACTCCGCGGCTTTCGCCAGCTCGGCGCTGGCCCGAAGTGACCGACCGGCGTCGCCGCCCTCAACGATCGGCGACAGGTCGAGCACGGACAGCGGGATCATGCCCCGCGAGATGGGCGTCCGGACAGGTTTTTCAACGCCACCCTTATGGCTTTCGGCGAACCGCCCAGACGAAGGCGGACAGCGAGCTGATCAGCGCGGCGAGGGCGATCAGCAAAGCGGGATCGATAAGGACCATGGGGTGCGACTCCGGACGGATCGCAGCCATTGTTCCCTATATGTTCCCTATGCGCAATAGGAAAATACCTATCCGGCCCGGCTTGCCGGGTGCCGCGGCTCGACCCGTGCAACCGTCGGCGCGTCCTCGTCGCTCTGCGTGTCCGGAGCCCCAGGGCGCGCCGGCCCGCTGTCGACCTGCAGCCAGTCGCGGAACGGCAGGTGGTAGATCTGGTCCATCACTTCGAACTCAAGCCCGCCCGGCTGCCAGGTGTCGCTGTTCCACAGCGCGACGACGCCGCTTTTCAGCTGCGGATCGAACAGGATCAGCGAGCGATAGCCCTTGATGCCGCCGCGGTGGCCGACGATCCGGTGCCCGGCGTAATCATAGCTGCGCCAGCCAAGCCCGTACCAGGCGGTGCCGAGCCGCTCCAGGAACTTGCGCATCCGGCCGCGCTCGCCCGGAGTCACGACCAGCGGCGCGTGGATGGTGTCGAGCACGCGGCCATCGATGACGTCCGGCATCTCCCCCATCTGCGCTTCCATCCACAGCGCCATGTCCTTGATGTTGGTGTTGATCCCGGCGGCACCCGGCACCTTGTAATAGGTATCGACCATCGGCCACGGACGCCGCCCGGCGCTGTGCGGACGGGCCCAGCTGGCGTTCGATTCCAGCCCCTCCATCGACACGCTGCCGCTCGTCATGCCGATCGGGTTGAACAGATAGCGCTTGACCGCCTGCTCATAGGGCAGTCCCGTGGTCCGCGAGACGATCTCGCTCGACGCGTCATAAGCGACATTCTGGTAGGACCAGCAGGTGCCGGGCGCGCAGACCGCGTCGAGCTGGGCAAGGCTGCGGCGAAGCATGCTCGGGTCGCCGCCGTCCTCCAGCTTGTCGGCATAGGCGTCGCGATAGAGGCCGAGCCGGTGCGACAGGAGGTCGATCACGTTGGCCTTGTACTCGTTGCCGTTGGGTAGCTTCAGGTCCGGCGCATATTCCCCGACGGGGGCGTTGAGGTCGATCTTGCCCTGCTCGGCGAGCTTCGCGACCATCGTCGCGGCCAGGCCCTTGGAGCAGGACGCCCAGCGGAACACCGTCGCCGGCGTGACCGGCTCGCCCGACCCCTCGAGCGTGGTTCCATAGCCCTTGAGGAACGTGATCCGCCCATTCTCGACGACTCCGACGGCCATGCCGACCATCGACGGCTTGGTCATCAGCCGCTGCAGCCTCTGGTCGAGCATCGCATAGTCGATGTCGCGGCGGGCCTCGGGCGAGACGGCGGCGAGGCGGAGATGCGCCTGGACGACTTCGGGCGACTGGCCGGGCACGGGCTGCGGCGTGCTGGCGGTCGGGCGGCTCGCGAACAAGGCGGCGACGCCCACGAGCGCAAGCGCGCCAACCCCGATCTTGGCCGATGTCATCAAGCTGATTGTCTCCCGTCCCCCGCGCTTCCTGTGGCGGCTGCGGCCAAATGCCTCAACGCTTTGCTCCCGCGCCCTGCGGTGAAGCGACTCTGAGGCGCGACGAACGTCGGCCGCGCTGGCCATGCGCGGACGGGTCCCCTAAAGGCGCCGCAGGAGCGTAGTGCCGAATGCAATTCCTCAAGACCCTGTTCTGGGTTCTCCTCGCGGTGCTGGTGGCCCTGTTCGCCTGGACGAACTGGACGCCGGTGACGATCAACCTGTGGACGGACATCCAGGCGGAGACCAAGCTTCCCTTGCTGGTTCTCGCCGGCTTCGTCGTCGGCTGGCTGCCGACCTGGCTGGTGATGCGGGCCCGGCTGTGGACGCTGCGGCGGCGAATCGACGCGTTCGACCGCCAGCGCGCGGCGCCAGTCGCTGCGCCGGCGCTCTCCGAGCCGGAGCGGGAGCCGTTGCAGTGAAGCCGATCTTCGTCGCCATCGACACGCCCGACCTCGAGCGCGCGCTAGGTCTCGCCCGCGCAGTTCGCGGCCATGCCGGCGGTCTGAAGCTCGGCCTCGAGTTTTTCTCCGCCAATGGTCCCGAGGGCGTCAGGCGGCTTGGCGAGGCCGGCCTGCCGATCTTTCTCGACCTGAAGCTCCATGACATCCCGAACACGGTCGCCAAGGCGGTCGAGGCCCTGGCACCGCTGCGACCAGCCGTGCTGACCGTCCATGCCGCAGGCGGGCGGGCGATGCTCGAGGCGGCGAAGGCCGCGGCTCCGGCGGAGACCAGGGTTGTCGCAGTGACGGTGCTGACCAGCCTCGACGCCGAGGACCTCGACGCGCTCGGCTATCGCGACGCCCCGGCCGACCAGGTCGTGCGTTTTGCCGACCTTGCCCGGAGCGCGGGCGTCGACGGCATCGTCTGCTCCGGAGCGGAAGTGGGCGCAGCCTCGGCGCGCTGGCCGGGCGGCTTCTTCGTCGTCCCCGGCGTTCGTCCCGCAGGCGGGGAGGCCGGCGACCAGAAACGGGTCGTCACGCCCGACGCGGCATTGGACGCAGGAGCCTCGATCCTTGTGATCGGCCGGCCTATCACCGCCGCCGCCGATCCTGCCCAGGCGATCGCGGACGTTGCCGCGACGCTTGCAACCACCGCATAACCCAAGGACCTGACGATGAGCTGGCTCAGCCGAGTGAGAAGCGGAATCCCGTTCCTGCCCAAGCGGCAGACGGCCGAGAACCTCTGGCACAAGTGCGGCAAGTGCGGGACGATGATCTTCACCAAGGAATGGGAAGAGAATTACAACGTCTGCCCGCGCTGCGACTTCCATGACCGGATCGGGCCGGAGAAGCGCTTCCAGCAGCTGTTCGACGCCGCCGAATATGAGGTCCTGCCGCCGCCCGACGTGCGCGAGGACCCGCTCAAGTTCCGCGACAGCAAGCGCTACGCCGAGCGGCTGAAGACTGCGCGATCCGCGACCGGCGAGCGCGACGCGCTGATCAATGCGCGGGGGCGGATCGAGGGGCAAGCGGCGATCGTCGGAGTCCAGGACTTCGCCTTCATGGCGGGCTCGATGGGCACGGCGGTCGGCGCGGCGCTGGTTGCCGGCGTCAATGCCGCGATCGCCGAGCGCTGTCCCTACATCCTGTTCACCGCCGCGGGCGGCGCCCGGATGCAGGAGGGCATCCTCAGCCTGATGCAGATGCCGCGCAGCACGGTGGCGCTCGATCAGCTGCGGGAGGCCGGCCTGCCCTACATCGTCGTCCTCACCGATCCGACGACGGGCGGAGTCACCGCATCCTACGCCATGCTGGGCGACGTTCAGCTGGCGGAGCCCGGTGCGCTGATCGGCTTCGCCGGCCAGCGCGTGATCGAGCAGACCATCCGCGAAAAATTGCCGGAAGGGTTCCAGCGCGCCGAATATCTGCTCGAGCACGGGATGATCGATATGGTCGTTCCGAGGAGCGAGCTGAAGCAGCGGCTGGCGGCCCTGATCGGCTACCTCGCGCCCGAGGTGGAGGAGGCCGCTTGACACCCCCCCTCCCGCTGGCGGGAGGGGGCCGGGGGGAGGGCTTGTCGCGACCTCCACAGGCCCTCCCCTTCGCCGCTGCGCGGCTCTTCCCCTCCCGCGAGCGGGAGGGGATTTAATGGATTTCGCCCGCTCCTCGCACCCCGACGTGCAGGCCCAGCTCGACCGGCTCGCTACCCTGTCGCCCGCCGGCGACCGGCTCGGCCTCGACCGCATTCACGTGCTTCTCGATCGGCTCGGCCGTCCGCAGGACCGCCTCCCGCCAGTATTCCATGTCGCTGGCACCAACGGCAAGGGCTCGACCTGCGCCTTCCTCCGCGCCGCGCTGCAGGCCGCTGGCTACAGCGTCCACGTCTTCACCAGCCCGCACCTGGTCCGCTTCAACGAGCGGATCCGGATCGCCGACCGGCTGATCGACGACGAGGAGCTCGCCGCCCTGCTCGCCGAAGTGATCGACGCCGGCACGGGCATCGAACCGAGCTTCTTCGAGGTCGCGACCGCCGCCGCCCTCCTCGCTTTTGCGCGAAATCCGGCCGATGCCTGCATCCTCGAGGTCGGCCTCGGCGGCCGGCTCGACGCGACCAACGTGGTGGAGAAGCCGCTCATCACCGGCATTGCCAACCTCGCCCTCGACCACCAGCAATTCCTCGGCAACCGCCTGCCCGACATCGCTGCCGAGAAAGCGGCGATCGGGAAGCCGGGCGTGCCGATGGTCACCCAATTGTACCCGCCCGCGGTCGGAGTGCGAGTCGGCGACGTCGCCGGCCGGCTCGGCGCCAAATGGCTGCCGCGCGGCGCCAATTGGGATGCGATCGTCAGCGCCGGCAAGCTCCGCTACCGCGACCGCAAGGGCGCGCTTGCACTGCCGATCCCGAGGCTCCGCGGCCGCCACCAGGCAATGAACGCGGCGCTCGCCGTGGCGATGCTCCGTCATCAGGACCGGCTGAAGGTGCCGACCGCGGCGATCGTCGCGGCGATGGGCTGGGCCGACTGGCCGGCGCGGCTTCAAATCCTCGCGCATGGTCCGCTGGTGGGCGATCGCGAGGTCTGGCTCGACGGCGGCCACAATCCCTCGGCGGGCCGCCAGATCGCGTCCTTCGCGCGCCGCGCCTTCGCGGACGGCAAGCCGCTGCACATGGTCTTCGCGAGCCTTGCGACCAAGGACCCGTCGGGCATGCTGCAGCCGTTCCGCGGCGTTGCGGCCCACGTCCACGCGGTGCCGATCCCCGACCATGCCTGCTTCGCGCCAAGCGAGTTGGTCGAAATCGCCGGTGAACTGGGGTTCCCGGCCGACCCTCACGACGACGTCGCGGACGCGCTGGCTGCGGTCCCGGCCGACGCACGCGTCCTGATCTTCGGCTCGCTCTACCTCGCGGGCAGCGTGCTCGCCGCCAACGCGCAGGTACCCGACTAGGCCTCGGCCCGAACGACCTTTGGCGCTGTGCCAGCCTCCACGCGCGCTCGCCGCTCCTGAGACGCGACTCGCGCCCATTCCAGCAGCACGAACAGCACGGCGACGAGGCCGGCCGCCGCAGTCCAGCGGAACACCAGGGGATAGCCATATTTGTCGAACGCTTCGCCGGCGACGCCTCGACCCAGAGAGCCGACCAGGAACGTCAGCGACGACAACAGCGCGTACTGGACCGCGGTGAACTTCTTGCTGACAATGCCCGAAAGGTAAGCAACGAAGGCGGTGAGCGCGATGCCGGTCGCGATATTCTCGTAACAGATGGCGATCAGCAGCCGGACCATGCGCTCGTCACTACCGAGCGCCGCGCCAAGGGCGTCGATGCGCAGCAGGTGCGCGAAGGCGTCGATGTTGCGCCCGCCCTCGGCCAAGTCGGCGTAGAGCAGGTTGCCGAGCGGCGTCACGCAGGCGCCGATCAGCACGGTCGGGAAGCGGCCGATCCTGCTGAACAGATAGCCGCCGAGACTGATGCCGATCATCGTCATGAAGATGCCGAAGACCTTGGACGCGAAGGCGACCTGGTCCTTCGTGTAGTGCATGAAGTCGAGGTAGAAGGGGAAGGCGAAGCTCGACCAGATGTTGTAGCAAAGCGCGTAGGTCAGGATGAAGCCGATGATGATGAGGACGCCCCAGCCGAGGCGCTCCGACAGTTCGGCGAGTGGCGAGACGAGCGCCCCGTAGATATGGTTCATCGCCGCCCGGCCGGTGGACACGGTCGGGTGCGCGTCACGTTGGACGCCCTGGCCGTGTGCCTTGAGCCAGTTGACGCCGGCGGCGACAGCGAGTGGCACGAACACCGTCGCGATGATGATCCACGGGCCGACATGGCTGGTGAAGTCGGCGACCGACGGCGGCTTCTGCCCCGGTGCCTGGGCGGCGAGCATCGCCACCATGAAGCGGGCGAGGGTGACGATTGCCCACAGCCAGCACAGGCCAACGACCGCGAGCGCGGCGAAGCGCACCGACGGCTTGACCGCACCGGCTTCCTCGAGGGCGTCGGCGGCGGCATCGCGCGGCTCGCGCCTGGTGTCCGGCGCGGTCAGCGCGACTGCGATCATGCCGAGCATCAGCGCGGCCATGACGAAATAGACCGTCCCCCACGGCAACCGCGCGGCGAGGAACAGCGCAAAGGCGCCGCCGACGATGGACGCAATGCGATAGCCAAACTGATAGATGGCTGAGAGCAGTTCGACGGGCGCAGCCTCGTCGGCGACGTCGATTCGCCAGGCGTCGACGGCGATGTCCTGCGTCGCCGAGGCCAAAGCCGCCAGCACCGCGAACAAAGCGAAGGTGCCGATGTCCGCGGCCGGGTTGGTCGCGGCGAGGCCGGCGAAACCGGCGATCAGCAGGCCTTGGCACAGGA
>NZ_JAFAVR010000191.1 GCF_019242355.1 Sphingomonas sp.
GCCGACGTGCAGAAAACCGTCGGCGACCTCGTTGGGCAGGGATTGCAATGGATGGCCGCGTTCGCGCGCTCGCTGCTTTCCGGAGGATCCGCGCTCCTGGGTATCCTGTCGCTGCTCGTCGTGATGCCGGTCGTCGCCTTCTACATGCTTCTTGACTGGGACAAGATGGTTGCCACCCTCAACACCCTGATCCCGCCGCGCAACCGCGCCGACGTGCATGCGATCGCGCACGATATCGACCGCGCGCTAGCCAGTTTCGTGCGTGGGCAATCGCTGGTCTGCCTCTTCCTCGGGCTTTGGTACGGGATCGGGCTCTCGCTCATCCACCTGAATTTCGGGCTCCTGATCGGCCTCTCGGCGGGGTTTTTGAGCTTCATTCCGTATGTCGGCTCGCTGACGGCGCTGATCCTCTCCGCGATCGTTGCCATCGTGCAGGGCTGGCCGCATTGGACCTTGCTGCTGCTCACCCTCGCGGTTGTCCTCTCCGGCCAGTTCCTTGAAGGCAATGTGCTTTCGCCAAAGCTCGTCGGCGCTTCGGTCGGACTGCACCCGGTCTGGGTGATGTTTGCCCTGCTCGCCTTCGGCTCCCTGTTCGGCTTCACCGGGCTGATCATGGCAGTACCCGTCGCCGCGGCCGGGGGCGTTGTGCTGCGCTACCTCGTTGGGCGCTACCGCGAGAGCGAACTCTACCTCGCGCCAGCGGGCGCCCCGGCGAGGCCGGCACCCGCAATCGAGAGCTGAAAACGTGAGCGCGCGCGAGGCCGCCCGTCAGCTCGTCCTCGATATCGCGCCGGAGCCGCGCTACGGGGAGGATGAGTTCCTGCTCTCCAATTCAAACGAGGCCGCCCAGGCCGCAATCGGCCTCTGGCCGGATTGGCCGGACCGCACGCTCGTGCTGGTCGGCCCACCCGGGGCCGGCAAAAGCCACCTCGGGGCGATCTGGGCCAGCCGGGCCGGTGCGACCATCATGCCGGCGGCCCGGTTCGGAGCGGCTGACCTCCCTGGGATGGGACTGGGCGGGCACATCCTTCTGGAAGACGCCGATCGGCTCGCAGGCGCGGATGAGAAGCGCCTTTTCCATCTGATGAACCTCTTGGCGGAGGCACGAGGCTCGCTGCTCCTGACCGCCCGCGCCGTGCCCAATCTCTGGGGATTTCGGCTGCCGGACCTGCTTTCAAGGCTGCGGCGAGCCATGGTCGCCGAAATATTCTCGCCCGACGACGATCTCCTCCGCGCGGTGCTGGTTAAGCTTCTCGTCGATCGTCAGCTGACGATCGAGATTAGTGTCATAGATTACGTGCTGACGAGAGTGGAGCCAACGCTCGATGCGGTACGCAGCCTTGTCGACGCTCTTGACCGGGAGGCGCTTTCGCGTGGACGGCGCATTACCAAACCGGTTGCGGCCGACGTTCTCGGAGCGCTCTATGCCGGTGAAGAAGAGGAGCCATAGCCGTGGATGGGTCTGAGGCACGGCTGAAGCCGAAGCGCGCCGACGTGACGCGGCATGTCCAGGATGACCTCGCCGCCGCGCGCATCGGCGCGGACATTGCTGTCATGGATGCTGTACCCGAGCTAACCGAGCATCCGGAAGCTCTCGCCTCCTCGCCACTGCGCTTCATCAATCGCGAACTCTCCTGGCTCGAGTTCAACCGCCGTGTCCTGGAGGAAGCGTCGAACCGCAACCACCCATTGCTTGAGCAGCTGCGTTTCGTCTCGATCTCCGCCAACAATCTCGACGAATTCTTCATGGTGCGTGTCGCGGGCCTGCGCGGCCAGATTCGCACCGGCCTTCTCGCCCCCTCGCAGGAGGGAATGACGCCTGCCGAGCAGCTGGAGAAGATCCGCGAACGTGTCGTTCTCCTGGTTGAGGAGCAGCTCAAACGCTGGCGCGATTTGCGCGTCGATCTAGCCGCGGCCGGAATTGCCATCGTCGATGCCGGCGAGGTCAGCAAGACCGAGCGGGAGTGGCTTGAGGACCATTTCCTCCTGCATGTGTTCCCGGTCTTGACGCCGCTCGCCGTCGATCCCGCGCATCCCTTCCCCTTTATTCCCAATCTCGGCTTCACGCTGGCCTTCGAATTGGTGCGGCCTGGGGACCGCAAGACATTGCGGGCGCTTGTGCGCGTGCCGAGCAAGGTCGCGCGCTTTATCCGCCTGCCGGATACGACGGGGCAGGGCAAGGCGCGGTTCATCGCGGTCGAGGCGGTGATCGCCATGTTCACCCCACGACTGTTCCCCGGCTATCTCGTGCGCGGCCAGGGCGTCTTCCGGGTCATCCGCGACAGCGATCTCGAGGTCGAGGAGGAGGCCGAAGACCTGGTGCGGCTGTTCGAGACAGCCCTGAAACGCCGCCGCCGCGGATCGGTAATCCGGCTCGAAGTCGATTCCCACATGCCCGAGGATCTGCGCGCCTTTGTCGCCGAAGAATCCGATGTCGAGCCCGACGACATATTCCTCAT
>NZ_JAFAVR010000215.1 GCF_019242355.1 Sphingomonas sp.
GTCGGCGTAGGTGCCGGACCCGATCAGCGGCGAATCGCCGATCCTGCCCCAGCGCTTCGCCGTCAGGCCGCCGGTCGACGTCGCGACCGCGACATGGCCGTCGACGTCGACGGCGACGGCACCGACCGTGCCGTATTTCACTTCGTCGTCAAAGCCGGTCCCGGCGAGAAGCTCGTCGAGCTGGCGCCGGCGCTCGGCGGTCTCGAACCATTCGTTCGCGACCTGCTCCAGACCGCCGTCGCCGGCGACTCGGTCGGCCCCTGCCCCTGACAGGAAGACGTGCGGACCCTTGTCCATCAGCAGCCTCGCCAAGCTGATCGGTGCTCGCGTCGTGCGTAGCCCCGCGACGGCTCCGGCCCGCCGAGTACGCCCGTCCATGATGGCCGCGTCGAGCTCGATGCGGCCCTCGGCGGTGAGAACGCTCCCCCGTCCGGCATTGAAGCTCGGGTCTTCCTCGAGCACGCGAACCGCGGTTTCGACGGCGTCGACGGCGGCCTCCCGTCGATCGAGGATCGCGGCGCCGGCGGCAAGCGCCTGTTCCAGCGCAGCGCGCGCTGCCTGCTCCGCGTCCGGGGCAAGCGCTCCTGGCCTCATCGACCCCGCCCCACCGTGAATCATCAGTCGCCATTTTCCCATGGCGGCGCGCATAGCCGCGAGCGGACCTTGGCGCCAGTTGACGAGCTCTGCTTCTCCATATTATTATGATATCAATTAATGGGAGGCATGAGATGGCGGACGAGCAAGTCATCGGACTGAATGCAACCACCGAACGGCCGGCGGCGGCGGTAAGCGGCTATGCCATGCTGCTCGTTCTCTTGATTGCGATCGCCGCGGAAATTTTTGCAATCGTCCGCGTCGCTCACGTGCACGATGGCTTGAGCGTGGCGATCATGATCGCCGCCGGTGTCCTGTTCGTGTTCACGCTGCTCGGCTTCTACATGCTCCAGCCCAATCAGGGGGCGGCAATCACCTTGTTCGGCGACTATCGCGGCAGCGATCGGACCACCGGCCTGCGCTGGGTCCTCCCATGGATGGCCAGGAAGAAGGTCTCGCTTCGGGCCAACAACCTCATTTCCGACCGGATCAAGGTCAACGACCTGCGCGGCAACCCGATCGAGGTCGCGGCCCAGATCGTCTGGCGCGTGGTCGACACCGCCCAGGCCCTGTTCGACATCCAGGATTATCGCGCCTTCGTGAACGTGCAGATCGAGGCCGGCATCCGCACCATAGGCTCACGCTATCCCTATGACGATTTCCAGCACCAGGAGATCACCCTGCGCGGCAACCATGACGAGGTCGGGATCGAGCTTCGCAAGGAGCTGATGGCTCGCCTCGCGGTGGCGGGCATTACCGTCGACGAATGCGGCTTCACCTATCTCGCCTACGCGCAGGAGATCGCCGGGGCGATGCTCCGCCGGCAGCAGGCCCAGGCCGTAGTCGCCGCCCGCCAGACCCTGGTCGAAGGCGCGGTAGGAATGGTCGAGATGGCGCTCGACGCCTTGTCGGAGAAGAACGTTGTCGAGCTCGATGACGAGCGCCGCGCCGCGATGGTGTCGAACCTGATGGTCGTCCTGTGCGGCGAGCGCGACACGCAGCCGGTCGTGAACACCGGAACCCTGTATCAGTAAGGAGGCGTCGTGCCGGGCGGCGACCGCAAGGCGTATCCACTGCGCGTCGACCCCGCCTTGTGGGCGGCGGTCGAACGCTGTGCGGCCGCGGACCTGAGAAGCGTCAATGCGCAGGTCGAGTGCCTCATCCGCGAGGCTCTGAAAGCTCGCGGCGTGCGGCTGGCGAACCCCAAGCCACGCAAGCGCGGACGGCCGCCGAAGGAGAAAAGCGATGAGTGAGGGGCCGGAATGGTTCAAGCCGAAGCGCTACGGCTACGGGAGCGGTCTTCCTATCGCGTGGCAGGGCTGGGTGCTGATGATCGGGTTCATCATCCTGGTTGCCGCCGCGGGGTTCCTGATTCCGTACACGATCGTCGGCTACGTCAGCATCGTCACGATCGCGACCGTCGCCTTCATCGTCATCGTCGCCCGCACGACCAGGGGCGGCTGGCGCTGGCGCTGGGGCGACGACGATTAGGGACGATTTGTCACAAGTGCAGGCACGATCGTTCCAGCCTTGCCGTCGAATGACCGACGCTCTGCCGAGCGTCTGAAGCGTCACTACCGACTGGTTTTCCCCGGAGGCTCAACGGCCTATATAGCCACCCATGTCTTCGATCCGTCCCTGGCGTACCATCGACCGCCGTCCGTCCCGTCAGATCATGCTTCGCGACGTCCCCGTCGGCGGCGACGCGCCGATCACCGTGCAGACGATGACCAACACGCCGACCGAGGATGCGAAGGCGACGATCGACCAGATCCGCCGGTGTGAGGAGGCGGGCGCCGACATCATTCGCGTGTCCTGCCCGACGCCGGACGCCACCGCGTCCCTGCGCGAGATCGTCCGCGCCGCGCGGGTGCCGATCGTCGCCGACATTCATTTCCACTACAAGCGCGCGCTCGAGGCGGCCGACGCCGGCGCCGCCTGCCTACGCATCAACCCGGGCAACATCGGCTCCGAGGAGCGGGTGCGCGAGGTCATCGCCGCCGCTCGCGCCAACGGCTGCGCCATCCGCATCGGCGTCAATGCCGGCAGCCTCGAGAAGGACCTGCTCGAGAAATACGGCGAGCCCTGCCCCGAGGCGCTGGTCGAGAGCGCGCTCGACCATATCCGCATCCTCGAGGACCATGGCTTCCGCGATTACAAGGTCGCGGTGAAGGCCTCGGACGTGTTCCTCGCCGTCGCCGCCTACATGCAGCTCGCGAGCGAAGTGGACTGCCCGCTGCATCTCGGCATCACGGAGGCGGGCGGCCTGATCGGAGGCACGGTCAAGTCAGCGATCGGCATCGGCAATTTGCTATGGGCCGGAATCGGCGACACCATCCGCGTGTCCCTCTCGGCCGAGCCGGAGGAAGAGGTCCGCGTCGGCTACGAGATCCTGAAGTCGCTTGGAATCCGCAGCCGCGGGGTGCGCGTGGTTTCCTGCCCAAGCTGCGCTCGTCAGGGCTTCGACGTGATCCGCACCGTCGAGGCGCTCGAGCAAAGGCTGCAGCATATCCGCACGCCCATGTCGCTCAGCGTGCTTGGCTGCGTCGTCAACGGGCCGGGGGAAGCGCGCGAGACCGACATCGGCATCACCGGCGGGGGCAACGGCAAGCACATGGTCTTCCTGTCGGGCGTCACCGACCACCATGTCCAGGACGCGGACATGATCGACCATATCGTCCGGCTGGTCGAGGCCAAGGCCGCAGAGATCGAGGCTGCGAGCGAGCCGGCCGTCACCCTGGACGCCGCCGAATAGGAGCTAGGCGCTCGCTCCCAGAACGTTGATCGTAAAGGCCAGAACGCCGATGTTGAACGCAAAGGCGGCGAGGCAATGCACGGTCACGACGCGGCGGATGTGCTGGTCCTTGATCGCGACGTCCGAGGTCGCGAACGCCATCCCGCACGTGAAAGCGAAATAGACGAAGTCCCAGTATATCGGCTCGGGCGTGCCCGGGAAGTCGAGCCCGGAGCAGCCAATGTCCGGCTTCATGTAGGCCAGGTGCGCGTAATGAAGCGCGTAGACGGTGTTGCTGAACAGCCAGGCGAGCGCGAGCGTGCCGATGATCAGGGCCTTGGTCAGGGGCTGCGGATTGTGGCCGATTGTCTCGGCGGTGATCGCCGTCAGAAGCACGGCGATGACGACACCGGTAACGCCGAGCAGGATGCGGCGGTTGGCATCATTCTGGGTTGCATGTTCGCGAATTGTGGCAGCCTCGCTCGTCCGCAGCAGCGGAATGCACAAAAGCAGGAAGATCGCCGCCGAGACATCGAATGCGGCCATTCCGGCCAGCGCCCAGCGCTGGAGTGCAGGATGAAGAACGGGAACGCCGACAATCAGCAATCCGATGAACAGCAGGAAGCGCCAGGGCGCGATGCTGTTTCCAATGCCGGCCCCTTTCGCCATCCCGGCACGATATCGCCTCGCCGCCGCGCGTAAAGTGAAAGCAGCGGCTACTTCCGATCGACGCAATATTGCTCGCAGATGGCATGGGCGACGTAGCCAGCGGCCGTCGCGAAGGCCAAGCCCTGCGTGTCGGGAATGCCGGTATCGGCTTTCACGCCTTCGGTGATGATGCCGCCGTCCCACGGGCTGTGCTTGAGGACCTTGAGTGCCTGGGCGCGGCCCGCGTTCAATCGCAGGTGGTCGGCGACTTCCCATGAGGTCGTAAAGGGGAGCCGGTAGCTGCCTGGAAGCCCATAGGGCTGGTCGAAATAGCTGTACTGGTAATTTCGCGAATGCAGCCAGTCGTAGGTGCGGCGGAACACGGGGTCCTGCTCGCTGACGAAGCCCAGCGCGGGCAGCTTCATCAGCGAGCCAGGCGGAATGTCGACGAAGTCGGCGTTGGCAATGTCGACCGTTGCGGCGAAGATCGGTCCCCCGGCGCCCAGCGCGCCGTCGCGAATGCCATAGCGGTGGATCGCGGCCGAAAGCCGGGCAGCGTCGGAAGTCAGCGCGCGGGCATCGCGCGGCCTGTGGTCCCGTGCTGCGATCTCCGCCAGGTCGCGCAGCGCTCGCCAGGTCAGCACGTTGTCGTAGACGTTGAACGGCTTCTTCAAATACTCGTCCTGCGAGTCCTGGAACGTGGCGTACAGCCCCGTTGCTGGGTCGCGCTGTGCCTGCAGACGATCAAGCAAGGTAGCGATCACCTCGCGGTGTCGGTCGAACACGGACGTGTCCCCGGTCGCCTCGACATAGGACGCCAGCCCGACGATCGGCGCCACCAGTTCGTCGAGCTCGAATCCGTCCTCCAGCACCACACCGTCGATGAAGCGGCTGTGGACGCCGATGTCGCGGCCCTGCACCCCAAGCGCGTAGTCGAGCGCCTCGCGCGCCCGTGCCGGATCGCTGTCGAGCAACGCTGGCAGGCTCCACAGCATCGCATCGCGATCCCAGTATGCGGCCGAGACATAATAGCGGTTGCTGCGCGCCGTCATGCCGGCGAACTGCTCGGTGTCGATCGCCCGGCCCCAGGCGAAATAGGTCGTGAACAGGATGTTCCTGTTCATGATTCGATCAAGGTCGGGATCGCCGGTCGTGCGCGTCCGCCGATGGGCATCGTCCGCGGCCTGATCGATCACGCCGTCGACGCCATACCGGTCGATCGCCTTGTTGAGCACTCGCATCGCATAGGCGGCACTATATTCGTCGAGGCCGGTGCCGATCAGAAAGTGCATGTCGAGCGTCTGGCCGGGCGCGAGGCTCGCCGGATGCGCGGCCGTCAGCCCCGGATTGCCGCCCTCGTCCCGAAGTACGCCCTGCGACCCCACATAAGCGAATCCCCAGGCCATCTGCGTGTCGTCGGTCTGGTATTTGTAGACCTCCATGTCGGTATCGATCGGGGTCGGCGACATCAGACGGCTGCCGGTCAGGGGCTCCGGCGAGTAGGTGACACGGCTGGTCTTTCCCCAGTCGAGAACCATTCCGGGCACGACCTCTACCGGAGCAGACCGCAAATTGGTCACCTGAAGCCGGACGATCGCCGCTCGGCTGGTCGGCGGGGCGGCATAGGTGATCCGGACGCGCACGCCGTCCGCTTCCATCGTGCCGGTGGGAATCCAGTAATCGCGCATCGACCAATGCAGGTTTGCGAGGGGCCTCCGGATGCCGGCGATGTCGACGAACGGCTTCATCAGCGGCCGGTCGCCGAGACCGCCGACCTCGATCAATCCGCGATACTTCATCGAGATGACGTTGAAGGTCTGCAGCGCCCCGTCGCTGGCGCGGATCGACGGCAGGGCGATCCAGTCGTTGCCGGTCGGGATCACGTCATTGGGTCCGAGCGCGAGGGCGGTGGCACGCTCCGGCGCCAGGCGATGATCGCGCGCCTCTGCGGCTCCGCTTCCCAACAGGAGCGCGATGCAAGTTGCGGCAACCAGGACGCCGGTCTTCGCCAATCCGATGCTTGTCATGCCGCGCATGATGGTCGAACTGCGCTCATCGTCAACGCCGCGCGCGGCAATAACATGGGAAGAGCATCGATGCCCTGGCTATGGCTGATCGTCGGCGGCCTGTTCGAGGTCGGATTCACGACCTCGCTGCGCTTCGTCGACGGCTTCCGCAACCTGCCGTGGACACTGGCTTTCCTCGCCTCCGTCGCCGTCAGCATGACCCTTCTCGAAATCGCGTCGCGCAGCATCGCGATGGGCACCGCCTATGCCGTCTGGGGGGGCATCGGCGCGGTCGGAACGGTGCTCGTCGGCATCCTGTGGTTTCAGGAACCGTCGAGCGCCGTCCGCATCGCGCTGATCCTCGTCATCGTTGGCGCCATCGCCGCGCTTCGGCTGAGCGCCTGATGCTTCAGCTCGCGGTTACGTCCTTCACATTGTCGTCGCTGTTGCGGTCGATGTAGAAATTATATGGATCGACGCCCGCGAAGGCCGGCTTGACGGCGGAGTGGACGGTGATCGTCTGCTTGCCGCTATGGACCGGGAAGCGGTCCATCGAGATCACGTCCTTCGACGAGAAGGCTCCGATCCCCGGACGTGCCGTAAAGAGGCCGATCTCTATGGGCTCGTTGAGCCCCGTCTTCGTCTCCACGCCCTTGCCGTTCGCGTAATATTTGTCCGCCGCGATGGTCAGCGTCGTCGTCCAGCCGCCGGCGTCCTTGCGCGTTTTCGCGTCGGCCACCTTGAGGTCGTAGATGGTGATCTTCTCGAAGAGGTCGGTGACCAGTTGCTGCTGCTCAGCTGTCTTCGCCTCCTTGCGGAATTCGGCGACCAGGTC
>NZ_JAFAVR010000233.1 GCF_019242355.1 Sphingomonas sp.
ACGTTCTCGGGGGCGCCGGCAACGACCGCTTGATCAGCGGTCCCGCGGCCGACACGTTCGATGGCGGCGACGGCATCGACGCCGTCGACTATCAGAAGGCTGCCGCGGGAGTGACGGTCACGCTGGGCACCAATGGAGCAGCCGGCAGCGGCGGCGGCGGCGACACGCTTCTCAACGTCGAGAACGTCTATGGCTCGGCCTTCGCCGACACGCTGGCCGGCAATGAGGGCGCAAACGTCCTCAAGGGCGGAGCAGGCAACGACCATCTTTACGGCGGCGACGGCAACGACATCCTGGAAGGCGACGCCGGCACCGACCGCGTTTACGGCGGAGCGGGCAACGACACCTACATCGTGACCGACGCGACCGATTATATCTACGAGAAAGCCGGCGAGGGCACGGATACCGTCAAGGCGTCGGTCAGCGTCACCCTCAGCGCCAATGTCGAGAACCTCATTCTCAGCGGCGGGGCGGCAATCGACGGCACCGGCAATGCGCTTGCGAACGTGATTACCGGCAACGGAGCGGCGAATACGCTACTCGGCGGCGGCGGCAACGACACGTTGCGCGGCGGGGGCGGCATCGATCATCTCGACGGGCAGGAGGGCAGCGACCTCTACATCGTCCCATCCGCCGGTGAACATGCAGGCGCCGAATTCGCCGACACCGGCACGTCCGGCGTCGACGAGGTGCTGTTTGCTGCCAAAACGGAGTCCACACTGACCCTGTTCGGTGGCGATACCGGCATCGAGCAGGTCGTGGCCGGAGCGGCGGGCTCGACTCTGGCGCTCAATGTCGACGCGTCGCAGGTCGGGAATGCCCTCACCATCACCGGCAACGCGGGGACAAACGTTGTTACCGGAACGGCGTTCGACGATACGATCCACGGGGGCTTCGGCGCCGACGTGCTTTATGGCAATGCCGGCAACGACCTGCTCGACGGAGGGCGGGACGTTGACCACATGTACGGCGGGGCCGGGGACGACACTTATGTCGTCGACGATGCCGCCGACATTTATGTCGAGGACGCCGGCGAGGGCACCGACACGGTGATGTCGTCGGTGAGCCTCCTGCTTCGGGCCAATGTCGAAAATCTGGTCCTGACCGGCGATGCGAATCTCAACGGCACCGGCAATGCTCTCGATAACGCCATCACCGGCGGCTTAGGCATCAACACGCTTTCCGGCGGCGATGGCAACGACACGCTCGACGGCGGTGGCGCGAACGATACGCTCCGCGGTGGCAACGGCGATGACGTGCTGATCGGCGGTGCCGGCCGCGACAACCTCTACGGCGGCGCTGGCAGCGATACGTTCGTGTTCCACGACGGCGATTTCGCCGGCGTGACCCCGAGCTCCGCGGACTGGATCCTCGACTTCTCGCAGACCGAGGGCGACCGGATCGACCTTCACCTGGTGGATGCGCAAACGACGGTCGATGGGATGCAGGCGTTCGACTTCATCGGCAGTGCGGCATTCGACGGCCAGGCCGGCGAGCTGCGCTACGAGGAGGTCGGTTCGACCACCTATCTGACCGGTGATACCAACGGGGACGGCACCGCCGACTTCATGATCCGGATCAACGGACTGCACGAACTGACGAGCAGCGACCTGGTGCTCTAGATCGGCGGACCGACAGGCCGGGTTTTTTTTGGGACCGGCATTGCATCGCCTTCGGCGGATGCGGTGCCGGTCCCAAGTGGACCGACCGTTTACCAAAATTTTCCTTTCCGATCCGTAGTTTGGCCGCTAGCATCGATCTGCGCGGCACCGCCCGGTGGTCGCGCGAGTAATCGTAAGGGAAATCGAGCGGGCCCATGATTCGCGCTATCGGACCTGGTCTGGCGCTTCTTGCCGGAATGAACGGCGGGAGTGTCGCTGCAATGACGAATGACGCCGCCATCCGCTGCTCGGTCGAGCGGGCGGAGAAGCTGCCGGCGGGGCTCAACACGGATACGCTGTGCGCCACGATCCGCGGCGCTGGAGGGGCCGCGCTAAATCGAGCCGGACTGGACCCGTCAGCGCTCTCGGTTCGCATCACCGTAGATTCGGAGAGAAAGCTTTCCGCGACAGCGACGCTGAACGGTCGGACGCTCCCGGAGCACCATGTGGGCATCTCCGACCGCTCGCTGAACGCGCGCGCGGTCGAGTTGCTTGCAACCGCGATTGCCGGCGAAGTGGCCGCCGTAAGCCGCTGACAGTCAGGAGCCTGTAGAACCCATGACCGATATTCCCGCCAACGGTACCACGACTGCTCACCTCGCCATTGGCGACTCCTTTGTCGGGACGATCGAGAGCGGCGGCGATCACGACTGGATCGCGGTCAATCTGGTCGCGGGCGAGAAGTATACCTTCACGCTCGACGGCTACGGCTCCAATGCGCTCGAGGACCCGTATCTTTATCTTCGGAACTCCGCCGGCACGGTGCTGGTCGAGAATGACGATGGGGACGGCAACCGCAATTCGCGGATCGTCTTCACGGCCACGAAGACGGGCACCTACTATCTCGATGCTTCGGCGTGGGATGACGCCACCGGGTCCTACAAATATACCGGCGATTACAAGCTGACCGCGGATCATTTCACGGCGCCGCCGGTCTACACCTACAACCAGATCGCAGACCAGCTGGTGAACGGCTACTGGGGCGGCGACTGGCACCATTTCAACGTTACCCAGGGCGGGACGCTGACCGTCAACGTGACGGCGCTGACCACAGCCGGGCAGACGCTCGCCCGCGCCGCGCTGCAGGAATGGTCGGACGTCATCGGCGTGCACTTCAAGGAAGTCGCGACCGGCGGCCAGATCGTGTTCGACGACAATCAGGACGGCGCCTTCACTACCTCCGACTGGTCCAACCATGTGATCAGCACGTCGAACGTCAACGTCTCCACGCAGTGGCTCACCGACTACGGCACCACGCTCTATAGCTATGCCTTCCAGAGCTATGTGCACGAGATCGGACATGCGCTGGGGCTCGGCCATGGCGGGAACTACAACGATACCGCCAACTATCCGGACGACGCTCTCTACGCGAACGACGCATGGTCGACGACGGTCATGTCGTACTTCAGCCAGCATGACAGCAGCTATTTCGCGAACCAGGGCTTCTCCGAAGATTTCGCGCTGACGCCAATGAGCGCCGACATCATCGCGATGCAGACGCTCTACGGGTTGTCGACGACGACGCGGACAGGCGACACGATCTATGGCTACGGATCGACCGCGAAGAATGCGGTATACGACACAGCGGCCAATCCGCTCGCCGCTTACACGATCATCGACAGTGGCGGCATCGACACGCTCAATTATTCGAAGGCCTCGGCAAACCAGCTTATCAATCTCAACCCGCTGACCTTCTCGAATGTCGCGGGGAGCACCGGCAACGTCTCGATCGCGGTTGGAACGGTGATCGAGAATGCGACCAGCGGCGGCGGCAATGACACGATCGTCGGCAATTCCGCGAATAACGTCCTCGACGGCGGGGCCGGGAAGGATACGGTTTCCTACGATGCCGCCACGGCGGGAGTAACCGTCAACCTGACAGTGGCGACGGCGCAAAACACCCGCAGCGCCGGAACCGACACGCTGAAGAATTTTGAGAATCTGACCGGGTCTCAGTTCGACGACATCCTGACCGGAAAGGGCGGCGGCATCGTCCATGGTGGCGGGGGCAACGATGTCATTCATGGTTCGACGGGCGGCGACCATCTTTATGGCGACGACGGGGACGACACCTTTATCCCGGGAAGCGGAACCGACACGATCAATGGCGGCGCCGGTTGGGACACAATCGACTTCAGCTCGCTTCGAACCGCCGTGGTCGCGGACCTTGCGACGACTTACACGTCGGTCGAGGAAGAGATTGGCACTCACTTCAGCGACACACTGAACGGCAGCGACGCCGCCAATACGCTCGAGGGGCTGGCCGGTGACGACACGCTTTACGGCAACGGCGGCAACGACACGCTGGACGGCGGTGCCGGGACCGATCAGATGTACGGCGGTACCGGCAATGACATCTACCGGGTCCGCGACGTCACCGACTATGTTCATGAGAATGCCGGCGAAGGCAGCGACCGGGTTATTTCCTGGATCGACTATACGCTTGGCGCGAACGTCGAGAACCTCACGCTGATGGGAACGGCGGGCCTGTCGGGCGAAGGCAATGCTCTATCGAACGTCCTCAATGGGAACAGCGGAAGCAATATGCTGTCCGGCGACGACGGCAATGACAAGCTTTATGGGTTCGACGGGAACGACACGCTCCAGGGCGGCGCCGGCAAGGATACGCTGGTCGGCGGCAAGGGGGACGATACCTATTACGCGGACAGCTACGGGGACAGGGCCATCGAAAATCCCGGCGAGGGCACGGATTCGATCTTCTCGACCGCGGACTACAAGCTTCGCGACAATATCGAGAATATCACCCTGACTGGAAGCGCCAACCTGTGGGCCTACGGGAATGACGGAACGAACGTGATCACCGGCAATGACGGTGCGAACAAGTTGTACGGCATGGGCGGCAGCGACACGATTACGGGTGGAGACGGTAACGACTTCATTCAGGGTGGCGCGGGCCAGGATGTCGTCATCGGTGGCGCCGGGAAGGACAGCTTCGTGTTCCGGGACGGTGACTTTGGCGGCGCGACGGCGGGATCCGCCGACCGGATCATCGACTTCATCCAGGGCGACGATCATATCCGCCTGGACTATGTCGATGCCGATACCACGATCGCCGGCAACCAGGCGTTCGCGTTCATGGGCACGGCCGCCTTCGACAATCACGCGGGCGAGTTGCGATACGAAGAGATCAGCGGCAACACCTATGTCTCGGGGGACACCAACGGAGACGGCGTTGCCGATTTCATGATCCGCCTGGACGGACTCCACGCGCTCACGAGCCACGACTTCGTGCTGTAAGGCTCACGCTTAGCGTTCCGACGGGATGATTCTCTTCAGCCTCGTCATTGCGCTGGCGACTTCGTGCTCGGCCTGAACGAAGGATGGCGCGCGCTCCAGATGCTGTCCGGCAGCCTCACCTCCGCAGTCTGCATCTGCGCATCCGAGGCATCACCAAGCAGCAGCCGGTAGGTTCCGGCGCGAATGTGCCACCGGTCGTTCGCTGCTTCATAGGTCGCGAGCAGGCGCGGATCGACGACAAGGGTCACGATCCTGCTCTGGCCTGGCTTGAGCTCCGTCTTGGTGAAGGCCCCAAGACGCTTCGGCGCTTCCCAGCCCGCAGCCTGCCAGTCCGCCGGCGCGACATAGAGCTGCGAGACCGCCTTGCCCCGCCGCCTTCCGGTGTTGCGGATCGCGAAGCGGGCGGCCAACGACCTGCCATCCGCGGTCGCCGTCAGCCCGGACGCGGCAAAGCTCGTGTAGGCCAGGCCATGCCCGAAGGCGAACAGTGGCCGGTAGCCCTTGAGGTCGTACCATTTGTAGCCGATCGCTGCGCCCTCGTCGTACGTTACGTGCGCAGGGGTCCCGTCCGGCAGGCCGGCCCCGGCGATGGCCGGATGCGCGAACTGGTCCGGCGACGCCGGGAAGCTGATCGGAAGATGACCCGAGGGATTGACCTTGCCGGTGAGAATGCGCGCAATCGCGGCGCCGCCGCGGATGCCCGGATAGAAGGCTTCGAGCACCGCTGGCACCTGGGCGAGCCAGGGCATGAACACGGCCCCGCCGCTCTCGATGACGACGACGGTCCTCGGATTGGCTTGGGCAACGGCTGAAACCAGGGCGTCCTGGTTGGCGGTTAGAGTCAGGCTGCCGTCGGATCCTTCACTGTCGTGCTGGGTGACGAAGACAATCGCGACATCGGATTTCGAGGCGAGCGCGGCGGCAGAGGCGGGATTGGCGCCGGGATCGAATGCAATCTGGGCGCGGGGCAGCTCATGCTGGAGCGCGGCAAGCGGTGGGGAGGGCAGATACGTGTGCTGGTCGATCATCACCGCGCCGCCGACCGGCGTAACGTCGGACGAGCCGCCGCCAGCGATCACGCCGTTGTCGGCATTGCCGCCGATGACCGCGAGCGACTTGACATGGCCAAGCGGCAGGAGGTTGCCGTCGTTCTTCAGCAGGACGAGCGATTGCTCGGCGGCGGCCTGCGAGACCTGGGCATTCGCGGCATAATCGACCGGAGCGGTTCGGATGGGGTTGTCGACTGCGCCACTCGCGAAGAGCGCCCAGACAATTCGCGTGGCCATGTCGTCGAGCCTGCGCTCGGGAATCGCTCCGGATTGGAGCGTCGCGTTGAACGCGGGCGGCGCGAACCAAGGCTTGTCGCCGACGCAGCAGAAGCCGGTGAACTGGTCGAGGCCGTCATTCGCTGCGTCGGCTGTCGAGTGGACCGCGCCCCAGTCGCTCATGACGAAACCCTCGAAGCCCCAGTCCTGCTTCAAGACGGTGTTGAGGAGATAATCGTTCTCGCACCCCCAGCGGCCATTGATGAGGTTGTAGGAGCACATCACCGAACCCGGTCGCCCGCGCTCGAGTGCGAACTCGAAGGCGAGCAGGTCGGATTGCCGCATCGCTTCGGCCGAGATCGTGGCGTCGAGGGAAGTGCGGAGCGTCTCCTGATCGTTCACCGCATAATGCTTCATCGTCGAGACGATGTGGTTCGACTGGATACCGTCGATGAGCGCGCCGGCCATGGTCCCGGCGAGCAAAGGGTCCTCGCCTGTGTATTCGAAGTTGCGGCCGTTGCGCGGTTCCCGGGCAAGGTTTGCGCCCCCGGACAGCATGGTATTGTGGCCGGTGGCGCGCGCTTCGGCGCCGATCACCGCTCCGCCCGCGCGTGGGACTTCGGGATCCCAGCTCGCAGCCGTCGCGAGCGAGGAGGGCAGCGCAGTGCTGGGAATCAAGCTGTTGCGAACGCCGATCGAGGCATCGGTTTGGGCCTGGTCGGGGATGCCGAGGCGCGGCACGCCGGGGACGAACCCGGCCGACCCCTTGACCTGGTGGGAGATGACATAGGCCTTGAGTTCGGGAGAGACGAGGTCGTCCGGGACTTTCGCGAGGTCGGTGTATGCCTGGTCGGAATAACCGAAAATGAGCCTTAGCTTTTCGTCGAGAGTCATCGCGGCGACAGCGGCCTCGGCCCGCGCCTCAGGCGGCTGGCCGGGCTTGAGCCAGGGCTGCGCGGCGGGGGCGGCGACGGGCGCCGGCGCGGACGTGGCGGCCGAACTCACCAATGCGATGCAGGAAGTCAACAGGATCGACTTTCTCACGATTCTTCCCCCATTTTATGCGCCACCGACGTCGGCGTCCCACCAATAGTTCACGAGGACATTGAAGCGATCGAGCGCCTCGACATGATGATACCAGTCGCGCGGGATGAAGATCGCGTCGCCCGGTGAAAGCTCGGCGTCCTGAGCTGCCTCGAGCGCTCTGGCGAAGCGCGGGAATGCGGCAAGATCGGGCGATGTCACATGCACCATGCTGACGGGCGTCCCCGCGGGCGTCGGATGCTCCGGCCCCATGTAAAGGTTCGGCTGCTGGTCAGGCGGGAACAGCGTGAAGCGGCGGTGTCCCACTGCAACAACCGCGACATTGTCGACAGGGTCGTTGTGGGTCGCGACCTTCGCTGCATTCCCTATCCACAGCCTCGGCTCTGCGGAGCCGGGAACGAGAGGCATCGGATGGGCAATTGCAAAGCCCTGCAGAAAGCGCTCGGCGACCAGGCCCTGGGCCGCCAACGCGAACGGCCGTTCAACCTGTTCCTGTTGACGCAGCCCCGCGATCAGGCCGGGAATGTTGCCGCGGCCGCGAATGAAATTGAGTGCTCGTCCGTCGGAGGTGTAGTGGAAGCGCCCACCCTCCGCGGGGTCGGCGCGCAGAACTTCGGCTTCAGTTGCGGTCGCTCGCTTCGAGAGCAGCTCCATCGCCAGATGCGGGTCCTTGCGCGCCGCCGTTACGAGGGGCCAGTCGCGCGCGATCTGGCGCATCACCGCAGGGCGCTTGCCTGGCAGGATTTCCGCGCGGAACTGCTCCGGCGTCGGCTGATCCCATTCGCGCGTTTGGCGGACGCCCTTAGTGAGTGATGAATTCATAGGCATCGCCTTCGTCGCGCCGGGCATTGATCCCGCTGGCGCGCAGGGCGTCGAGATGCGGCGTTAGCCGAGTCGAGAAGTCAGCCTCGTCGCGCCCTCCCTTCGGGCGCCAGGCGACCTCGGCGAAGGCGAGGAGACGCGGGAACGTCATGAATTCGAGATAGCGACGGCTGGCGATGAATTCCGTCCACACAGCGGCTTCGACCCCAAGCACCTTCTTCGATTCCTCAGGCGTGAAGCTTGCGGGAACTGGTTCCCAGGCCAGGATCTTCGCGATCGACGTCGGGCCGTTGTCGTTGCCTTCCCAGGGGGCGCCGGGTTCGCCAGGGCCTTGGTGATAATCGAAATAGACCTGGTCGACCGGTGACACGACGAGCTCGGAGCCGCGCGCCGCTGCTGCGTCGAGCACGTCGGGCCGGGCCTTTCGCCACCATTGAATCACGACGTCACTGGACGCGCCGGCTTCAGCCTGCTCGTCCCAGGCCATCGGCCGTCTGCCGTTGGCTTCGATGATCTTGACGACGTTTCGGACGAAATAGGCTTCGACCTCCTTCGTGCTGCCGAGGTCTTGCGCGACCTTCAGCTGGCGGACGTCAGGCATGTCCTTCCAGGCGTCGTCGCCGACCTCGTCGCCGCCAAAGTGAATATAGGGCGCCGGGAACAGTCGGCCGACCTCGCCAAATACAGACCGGATGAAGGCATAGGTCGTGGGACTTGCGGGGTCGAGCGCGTTGCCGCCATTGTAGAGCTCCGGATAGGCAGTGCCAGCCGATCCGGAGTGGCTCGGCATCTCGATTTCCGGGATCACCATGATGTGGCGCTCGGCAGCGTAGGCGACGATGTCGCGGATGTCGGCGGCGGTGAAATAGGCGCGGGACCCGTCGGCCGTGATTTCGCCCTTGGTGAGTTTCGGATAGCCGGGGATCTCGATCCGCCAGCCGGGATCGTCGGTCAGGTGCAGGTGAAGGACGTTAAGCTTGTACACGGCCATCTGGTCCAAGAACTTGAAGAGGACCGGCTTGCCGTAAAAATGCCGTGCGACGTCGATCAGCAGGCCTCGCCAAAGGAAGCGAGGGGCATCGCTGATGTCGGCCACCGCAACCCTGCCGCCGCTCACCATCTGGCGAAGGGTCTGCGCGCCATAGAAGAGGCCGCGGGGATCCGATGCTTCGATCAGGACGCCGTGGCGGTCGACGCGAAGATGATAGCCCTCGGGGTTCCCGATCGTTCGGGCGGGAACCAGCCTGAGGAGGATCCGCGTCGACCCGCGCTCGCCCTGCTTGATGCCGAGCGAGCGCGCGAGGAAAGCTGCGCTCGGCGCGGTGGCGCCCTTGCCGCTGACGACGGCATTTGGTCCGAGCGGGATGTCGCCATTTCCCCAGGCGACCGAGGTTGGCAGCGGGATCAGAGCCGGATGCGCCAACGCCGGTGTGCCGGTCGCAACGAGCAAGACCGCAATAAATTTGGGCGCGACGCGAAAGAGCGTGGGCGATGATGGAAGCGCTTCCATCCTGCACGTTTGGGGCTGGCGCCCCCGCATGGCAAGCCCGTTCGCGACCGTTGCGCGCGCTACAATCCATTGCCAAGTTGCGCGCGCCATGAAGAGCAGCTCGACGATCGACGATGTTGCGAAGGCCGCGGGCGTCGCTCGGGTCACGGTCTCGCGGGTGCTCAACAACGGCGCGAACGTCCGTCCCGAAACGCGCGAACGGGTGCGCAAGGCGGTCGAGGCGCTCGGCTACTCGGTCAATCAGCAGGCGCGGGCGCTAGCCAGCGGAGCCGCGCGGCAAATCATGCTCATCCATGCGCACAGCCCCGATCTCGAACCGAACAGCTACTACAATTCGGGGCTGGAGCTCGGCGCACTGCGCGGCTGCTCGTCGCTCGGCTTCGACCTGGTCGCGCGAGCGGTCGATCCGGATGACGACGATCGCTTTCGCCTGCTCGCGTCGATCATCGAGCGTGAGCGGCCAGCCGGCCTGATCCTCTCGCCGCCGCTGTCCGATGACATCGACTTCATCGCCATCGCCCAGGACGCCGGCGTCGGAGTGGTTGCCGTTTCCGCCGGCGAACGGGCGCGAGGGCGCGTCCTTGCAGTGGGCATCGACGAGCGGGCCGCCGGTCACGCGGTCGGCCGCCATCTGACGTTGCTCGGTCACCGCAGCGTCGGTTACGTCAAGGGACCGCACGAACATCGCTCGGCGGCGCTGCGCTACACCGGCTTTCTAGAGGCTCTCCGCGAGGCGAACATTGCGGTCGAACCGTGGACGGCGACCGGGGATTTCACTTTCAGGTCAGGAGTGGAAGCCGCCGAACAGCTGCTTCGCGGCGACACAGGGGTGACGGCGATCGCATGTGCCAATGACGACATGGCGGCCGGCGTGATGCTAGCGCTCCACCGGGCAGGGCGAGATATTCCGGGCGCCATCTCGGTGACCGGCTTCGACGACACGCCAATGTCGGAAGTCGTATGGCCGCCGCTCACGACGATCCGCCAGCCGATCAAGGACCTGACCGAGCGAGCGGTCCATCTGCTCGGCGAAAACCGGCCAAATGACGACGTCCAGCATGAGCTTTTGCCCTTCGAACTGGTCATCCGCGAATCCACCGCTCGGCCGCCCCTCCAAGGTCCGGCTTGACAGATTCCGCCGTTTGACACCAAAATGGAAGCGCTTCCATGCTCATGTGGGGGCGAGGGACTTGCCGCGTGACGGCGTGGCGGTCCGACGGGGGAGAAAGCCGTTGCCGAATCGTTCGCTGCTTTCCTATCGCGCATTGCTGCTCGCCGGCGGATGCTGTTCGTCACTGTGGCTGATTCCAGCGCCCGCGATCGCGCAGGACACGACTGCCCAGACCAACCCAGATACGCAGCAGCCACAGCCGGCGCCGGCTGACCAGAATGGGACCACGCCTGGCGAGCCCGACAAGACGCAGCAGAACAGCGGGCAGATCGTCGTCACCGGAATCCGCCGCAGCGTCCAGGACTCGATCGCGATCAAGCGGCGCGAGACCAGCATGGTGGAGGCGGTGTCGGCCGAGGAAATCGGCAAGCTCCCGGATGTTTCGATTGCGGAATCGATCGCCCGGCTGCCCGGCCTCGCGGCTCAGCGCGTCGGCGGGCGGGCGCAGATCGTCTCCGTCCGCGGCTTCTCGCCCGACTTCACGACGGTCCTCCTGAACGGCCGCCAGCAGGCGAGTTCCGGCTACAACCGCGCCGTCGAGTTCGACCAATATCCGTCCGAGCTGCTCGGCTCGGTCGTGGTGTACAAGACGCCGGACGCCAGCATCGCCGGCATGGGACTGGCGGGAACGGTCGACCTCAGGACGATCCGTCCGCTCGCCTACGGTAAGCGGGCCGTCTCAGTGAACCTGCGCGGCGAACTCGACCAGGGCGGCGGCCGCAATGCCGGATTCTCAAAGCGCGGCTGGAGGGGCAGCGCAAGCTACATCGACCAGAACAAGAGCGGCACGCTGGGCTGGATGATCGGCTACGCTCATCTCGACGCGCCGAGCCACACCGATCACACGAAGAACTGGTTCTATGACAATTACGGCGGCCCGACCCAGATCCTGTCCGGCCAGGAAGCCATCGCGACAAACTCGCGCGACCTGCGCGACGGCGTGACGGGCACCGTCGAATGGAAGCCGAGCGACGCCATCCATTCGGTCCTTGATGTCTATTATTCCCGATTCAAGCAGCACACGGTCAACAATGGGGCGGAATGGTTTTCCGACGAATATGTCGGGACGACCTTCAGCGACCTGCAGTCCGTAACTCGCAACGGCACCGATTTTGCCGTCTCCGGACATGCCGACGGGGTCGTGCCGATCCTGATGTTCCAGGACAACCGGCGCACCGACCATCTGTTCTCGATCGGCCTGAACAACGACTTCAAGATCGCGGACCGCACGCACCTTCTCACCGACCTGTCTTATTCATCCAACAAGCGCGACGAGACCTATATCGAAGCCTATGGAGGCTATGGAGTTGGGCCGTTCCAGACCCTCACTCCTGACAGCTATGATTTCCAGATCCCAGCCAACGACTTTCCGCAGTTCACGGGATTCGGGCTGAACTATGCCGATGCGAACCAGGTTTCGCTGGGTGACCGCGCGCCGTGGGGCGGCTGGGGCCATGACGGCCTGAAGAAATCGCCGCACATCAAGGAAACGCTGGCGTCCGGTGACCTGACCCTGAAGCAGGATCTCAGCAGCCCGATCTTCAGCGGCCTCGAATTTGGCGTCAACTATACGCATCGCCACAAGACAAAGACGGTCGACGAGCTTGATCTCTTTCTCAAGAATGGGCGCGAGGAGACTCTTGTCGGGTCCGATTTCCTGACCAGCCCGACTTCGCTGAGCTTCGCGGGCATGGGAGATGTCCTCGGGTTCAATCTCGCCGATGCGCTGCCGGAATATTACGACACGGTGCAGCTCCAGGACGCCAACCACTTCGACAAGGCGTGGGCGATCAAGGAAGACATCACGACGTTCAAGGCCAAGGCGAATATCGACTATGGCAGTCTGCACGGCAATGTCGGCATCCAGGCGGTCGTCCAGCACCAGGATTCGCAAGGCCTCCGGATCAACACGGCGGTGTCCCCGATCCAGTTGATCAACGTCGACGTCAGCAGGACTTATACGGACTTCCTGCCCAGCCTGAACCTGTTCTACGACTTGGACAGCAGGAACCGCCTGCGCTTCGCAGCCGCCAAAGTCATGATGCGTCCGCGCATGGACGACATGCGTGCGAACCTCGTCCCAAGCTTCAACGGCTCGGTCTGCGCAGGCAGTCCAGGCTGCCACCCCGGCGAGGTGGTTCACCCGTGGTCCGCGGAGGGCGGCAATCCGAACCTCGAGCCGTGGCGCGCCAAGGAGTTCGACGTCGCCTACGAATGGTATGGCGGGAAGGCGAGCTACTTCAGCGCCAATGCGTTCTTCATGGACCTCGACAATTACATTTACGATCAGGCTCTGCCCGTGGATTTCACGGGCCTGACGCCGCCGCCTGCTGACCTCGCAGCAATCCCGACCGATGTGACGATCAGCAACATCGGGCAGCTTACGGCGCCGACCAATGGTCAGGGCGGCTGGGTCCGCGGGATCGAGCTCAGCGGCGCTTATGAGCTTGGGCGGATCTCTCCAATACTCAACGGTTTCGGCGTCGAGGGCAGCGTGTCGTACACGACTTACCGGCTGCACAAGGCAGCGTCGGGCCAGGTCGGTGTGCTGCCGGGCTTCTCCAAATACGTCTACAACATCACCGGCTATTACGAGAAGAACGGCTTCCAGGCGCGCGCGAGCTACCGCTATCGCGACAAGTTCCGAGGCGAGGTCGTGCAGCTATTCACCAATCTTGGCTATTCATACATCCTCGCGGACAAGCAGATGGATGCCCAGGTGGGCTACACCTTCCAGCCCGGATCGAGGCTCAATGGCCTCGGCATCCTGCTTCAGGTCAACAACCTCCTCAACTCGCCCTATCGGACGACCTACGGGGTCAACCAGACGCAGGTGCTTGAGACGTACGAGAAGTATGGGCGCCAGTGGTTCCTCGGCGCCAGCTACCACTTCTAGGCAGGTCTGAAATGACGATGAGGAGCGGTCCTTTGCGGCCGGCAGCACATCTGTGCCTTGCGGCCGCATTCCTGGCGCCCGGGGCGAGCATGGCACAGACATGGCCTCGAGCGGCCGAGCTCAAGGCCGACAGCGCGCTTGACGCGCGGGTACGACTCATCGTTGCCGGGATGACGCTCGAGCAGAAGGTCGGACAGATGACCCAGGCCGACATCCGCTCGATCACGCCCGACGAGGTCCGCCGATATTATATCGGCTCGATCCTCAACGGCGGCGGCGCCTGGCCGGCGATGAACATGCATTCGAGCGTCGGTGACTGGCTGGCGCTGTCCGAGGCCTTCTATCGCGCGTCGATGTCAACGGACATGCGGGTCAAGATACCCGTGGTCTGGGGCACGGATGCCGTGCACGGACACAACAATGTTTATGGGGCAACCCTTTTCCCGCACAATATCGGTCTCGGCGCGGCGCATGATCCCCAATTGGTGGAGCGCATCGGTCGGGTCACAGCCGGCGAGGTCCGAGCGACCGGCATCACCTGGGCTTTCGCGCCGACCCTCGCGGTGGTGCAGAATCCGCGCTGGGGCCGCACCTACGAAAGCTACAGCTCCGATCCGGCGCTGGTGCGCACCTATGGCGAGGCGATGGTCCGGGGCCTGCAGGGGCAGCTGGGGTCGGCGACCTCGGTGCTCGCGACCGCAAAGCACTGGCTCGGCGACGGCGGCACGGGGCACGGCAAAGACCAGGGCGAGACGCGGACGAGCGAAGCCAATCTCGAGCGAACCCACGCCGCGGGCTATTACGGCGCGCTCAAGGCCAACGTGCAGACCGTGATGGTCAGCTATTCGAGCTTCAGCGACACGGCAACCGGCCGACGCTGGGGCAAGATGACGGGGAATGCGCATCTGGTCGGCGACGTACTGAAGACCCGCATGGGCTTCGACGGCCTCGTGGTCAGCGACTGGAACGCCATCGGGCAGGTGCCCGGCTGCACGCTCTGGCACTGTCCGCAGGCGATCAACGCCGGCATCGACATGGTCATGGTGCCGGACGA
>NZ_JAFAVR010000060.1 GCF_019242355.1 Sphingomonas sp.
AATGTCCCAGCCGAACATCGCGGCATCGTCGAGGTCCTCGGCGAAGTGAGCGCCGTAAACGAGCAGCTTCTTCGGCACGCAGCCCCGGATGACGCAGGTGCCCCCGACCTTGTGCTCCTCGGCGATCGCGACCCGGGCACCATAAGCCGCCGACACTCGCGCCGCACGGACGCCGCCCGACCCGGCGCCAATTACGAACAGGTCGTAGTCGGCCATCAGAGCGCTGCCCGTTCGATCAGTGCGCGCGTGGACGGGTCCATGTCCGAATGGTCGGCGGACTCCGACAGCTTGCGGGCAATCTGCTTGCCAAGCTCCACGCCGAACTGGTCGAAGGGATTGATGCCCATCAGCACCGCATTGGCGAAGGTCCGGTGTTCGTAGAAAGCGATCAGCGCGCCGAGCGTGCGCGGATCGAGCCGGTCGAGCAGGATCGTCGTGCTCGGCCGATTGCCCGGATAGCTGCGCTGCGGGTCGTCGCTGGCGCTTCCGGTCATCAGCGCGGAGCCCTGGGCGAAAGCATTGAGCAGCAGTTGCCGGTGATGCTCGGCATCGAGGCTGTCATCGTCCTCGATCACGGCAACGAATTCGACCGGCACGGTAACGGTGCCCTGGTGAAGCAACTGGAACACGGCATGCTGCGCGTCGGTCCCAACTCCGCCCCAGGTGATGGGCGCGGTCGGGCCCTCCAGCGCCTTCCCGGTCGCGGTCACCGACTTGCCGTTCGATTCCATCTCCAGCTGCTGAAGGTAGAATGGAAGGAGACGAAGCCGCTCATCATAGGCAAACACCGCCCGCGTCTGGCACCCCAGCCGCTCGACATAGAAGCGATCGGCGAAGGCGGCGAGCAGCGGCATGTTCGCCTGCGGTTCGGCAAAGCGGAAATGGCGGTCCACCTCGGCGGCGCCCTCCAGCAGCTCCTCGAACCCGCTCCAGCCAAAGGCGAGCGCCGCCGAGATGCCGACCGAGCTCCACAGCGAATAGCGGCCGCCGACGCCCTCGCCGAACTGCAGGATGCGAGTCTCGTCGATCCCGGCTCGGGTCGCCGCGTCCGGACTGGCCGTCACCGCAATGACTCGCCCGTAGGGATCGGCGACCCCGGCGCCTCGCAGCCAGTCGAGCGCCGCGTCCATGTTGGCGAGCGTCTCTGCAGTGGTGAAGGTCTTCGACACGGCGACGACCAGGGTCGTCGCGGGGTCGAGCGTGCTCACCGCGTCGTCGAAGGCCTGCCCGTCGATGTTCGACAGGAAGCGCACGTCGAGCCGCGAGCCACGCCGGCCAAGGGCGTCGACCAGCAGCGCCGGGCCGAGCACCGAGCCGCCGATGCCGATGTGGAGCACGCCGGTGACGTCGCCAAAGGCGCCGGCCTCGACCGCGTCCACCAGGGCGCGGGTCCGCTGATGACGCGCAGCGGAGAGGTCGACATCCTCGGGCGCCCCGCTTCCGCGCTCGGCGACATGGATTGCCGGCCGCCCTTCGCTGAGGTTGACGATCTCCCCCGCGAACAAGGCGTGGCGCGCCTTTTCGAAGCCTGCAGTCTCGGCCCGTGAGACAAACTCCGCGACCAGCGCCTGGTCGAGGTGGGTCTTGGACCAGTCGAAGTAGAGACCCGCAAGCTCGATGCTAAGCCGGCTGAGTCGGTCGGGCTCGCGCTCGAACAGTTCGTCGAGGCGGGAGGGTTGGTTCGGTTCAGCGGCAGTCATTCCAGCGCCACATAATGACGGCGGTGCATATTGCCACCCTGCTTGGCTGTCCGCTGGCCGACGCCGCCTTGACCTCGCCGCATCCGACGGAAAGAAGCGCTCGCGATGCCATCCCCTGTTCCATCCAGCACTGCCGATGACGGCGCCTCCGCGCCGAAGCCCGAGAAGACCGAGACCGCCGGAAGCCTGGCGCGCTTCCTGCTCAGCATTGCGCTTATCGCATGGGCGATGCGCAGCCTCTTCATCCAGCCCTTCTCGATCCCTTCCGGATCGATGCTGCCGGCGCTCTTCATCGGCGACTATATCGCGGTGTCGAAATGGCCCTATGGCTATTCCCGCTACAGCTTTCCGTGGAGTTTCCCGCCGATCAACGGCCGGATCTTCGCCGGGCTGCCGAAGCGCGGCGACGTCGTTGTCTTCCACCTGCCGTCCGAGAACGCCGACCTCGTGAAGCGGGTCATCGGCCTGCCTGGCGACACGGTCGAGGTGCGCGGCGGTGCACTGATCCTGAATGGCCGGATCGTTCCCCGGCGGCCGCTATCCCCTGTCGCGATGCCGATCAGCCCGAACAGCCCGTGCCGCGTGATCCCGCCCGCTCAGCCGGACGTCGTCGAGCGCGGCGGCCATCCCTATTGCCTCTATCCCGCCTTGCTCGAGAGCCTTCCCGGCGGCCCGAGCTATACGGTGCTCGACCAGGTCGACGCCAGCGCGGGCGATAATTTTGGCCCGGCGAAGGTGCCGGCCGGCCGCCTGTTCCTGATGGGCGACAATCGAGACGACAGCCTCGACAGCCGCTTCCCGACCGATGAAGGCGGAGTCGACATGCTTCCGCTCGAGGATGTGATCGGCCGCGCCCAGCTGACCTTCTGGTCGACCGATGGAAGCGCGTCCTATGTAAAGCCCTGGACCTGGTTCACCGCGCTCAGGGCGCGGCGAATAGGCAATGGCTACACCGGCCCAGCAAGATGAGCGACGACGTCGCTCGCTTCGTCGCCGAGCGGATCGGGCGCCGAACGGCCCAACCGGCACTGTTCGAGCGCGCCTTCACCCATGGCAGCATCGGCCGCGACAGCTACGAACGGCTCGAGTTCCTCGGTGACCGGGTGCTCGGCCTGTCGATCGCGGCGGCGCTGTTCGAGCGCTACCCGGACGAGCCGGAAGGCAAGCTGTCTCGGCGTTACAATGACCTCGTCGCTCGCGAGACCTGCGCCGAAGTTGGCCGGGAGCTCGGCCTGCCGCCGCTGATCCGGCTCGGCAAGCAGGCGCGCGAGGACGGCGCCAATCGCAGTGACAATGTCGTCGGCGACGTCGTCGAGGCGCTGATCGGCGCCGTGTTCATCGATGCTGGGTTCGAGGCGGCGCGCCGGTTCGTCGTCACTGCCTGGACCCCTTATCTCGACGGCCAGGGACGAGCCCCCAAGCATCCCAAGTCCGCGCTCCAGGAACTGGCCGCAGCGCAAGGCCGCAGGAACCCCGACTATGAGCTGGTGTCGCGCACCGGCGCCCATCACGCGCCGCGGTTCGAGGTCCGGGTCAGCATTCCCGGACTGGGAGAGGCGACCGCCGACGGGTCGAGCAAGCAGGAAGCCGAAACCGCCGCCGCGGCCGCGCTGCTGGACAAGCTGCAATGACGGCCGATGCGACCAGGGCCGGCTTCGTCGCAGTGATCGGCGCCCCGAATGCCGGCAAGTCCACGCTCGTGAACGCGCTGGTCGGGCAGAAGGTCGCGATCGTCAGCCCGAAGGCGCAGACCACGCGAGCCCGGCTGATGGGCATTGCGATCGAAGGCACGGCCCAAGTCCTGCTTGTCGACACCCCCGGTATTTTCGCGCCTCGCCGCCGGCTCGACCGCGCGATGGTCGCCGCTGCCTGGACAGTTGCGGAGGACGCCGACCTCAACCTGCTGGTCATCGATGCGTCGACGGGCATCAAGGGGGATGTTGAACGCATCGTGGCAGCGCTCGAGACCCGCGAGCATTCCCTCTTCGTCGCGCTCAACAAGATCGACCTCGTCGCCAAGGAAACGCTCCTTGGCCTGTCCGCCGGCCTGACGGAGCGGCTCAACCCGGACCAGGTCTTCATGATCAGCGCTGCGCAGGGCGACGGAGTCTCCGACCTCAAGCAGGCGCTGAGCGCCGCCATGCCGGAGGGGCCCTGGCTCTACCCCGAGGACGAGGTCTCCGACGCGACCGACCGAATGATCGCCGCCGAGCTCACCCGCGAGCAGATCGTCAACCAGCTGCACCAGGAGTTGCCCTACGCAACCGCCGTCGAGACCGAGACCTGGTCCGACCGGCCGGACGGGTCCACCGAAATCCGCCAGCAGATCCTCGTTGCGCGTGACAGCCAGAAGGCGATCGTGATCGGCAAGGGTGGCCGGCGGCTCAAGGCGATTGGCGCCGGCGCTCGCGCGGAGATCGCCCAGCACCTCGGCCGGCCGGTGCATCTGTTCCTCCACGTCAAGGTCAATCCGCGCTGGGATGAGGACCGCGGCCTGTATCGCGACATCGGCCTCGAATGGGCGGACTAGCTCAGCAGGTCATCGACCCAGCGGGGGACCAGTTCGCTCGCTGGGCCGGTGCGGCTTTCGTCGAACAGATAGCTGCCGAGGCTAGGCTCCAGGTTCATTTCCAGCGTTCGAGCCCCGCAATAACGCGCCGTCTGAACGAAACCCGCCGCCGGATAGACCGCGCCTGACGTTCCGATCGACACGAACAGGTCGCAGCGGCGGATGGCCTCCTCGATCCGGTCCATCTGATAGGGCATTTCCCCGAACCAGACGATGTCGGGCCGAACGCCGCCGACTGAGCCGCAGGATGGACAGGACGACTGCTCGCCCATCGCCGCTTCCCACCGGAACCGCTCTCCGCACGCCAGGCACCAGCCGCTTTTCAGCTCGCCGTGCATATGGATCAGCCGTTTCGACCCGGCACGTTCGTGCAGGTCATCGACATTCTGGGTGACGAGCAGCAGGTCGCCCGGCCATTGCCCGTCAAGCCGCGCGAGCGCGCGATGGGCGGCATTCGGCTCGACACTTCCGAGCTTCGCGCGCCGGGCGTCGTAGAAGGCATGCACCAGCGCCGGATCGCGCGCGAAGGCCTCTGGCGTGCACACGTCCTCGACGCGGTGCCCTTCCCACAGACCGTCAGGCCCGCGAAAGGTCGCGAGACCACTTTCGGCGGAGACTCCGGCGCCCGTTAGGATGACAATGTTGCGGATGTCCATGGCCCAAGCATAGAAGGCTCGCGCAATGAGCGAAGGGCAAATTCGTGTCGGGATCGGCGGCTGGACCTTCCCGCCCTGGCGCGGGACCTTCTATCCGAACAAATGGCCGCAATCGAAGGAGCTCGATTACGCATCGCGCGCGCTGACCGTGATCGAGATCAACTCCACCTTCTATTCGCGGCAAAGTCCGAAGAGCTGGGAGAAATGGGCGGCGACCGCGCCCGATGGATTCCAGTTCGCGATCAAGGGATCGCGCTTCTGTGTCACCCGGCCGAAGCTCGCCGACGCCGGGGAAGGTATCGACACCTTCTTCGCGCAGGAGATGACGGCCCTCGGCCCCAAGCTCGGGCCGATCATGTGGCAGCTCGCGCCGCGCCGGAAGTTCGACCGCGACGATATCGCCCGGTTCATCGACCTGCTTCCATTGAAGTACGACGGGCAGAAGCTCCGTCACGCGATCGAACCGAGGGACGAAAGCTATCGCGATGAGCGGTTCGTGGAGCTCTGCCGCGCCCGAAACGTCGCGATCGTGTTCGACGATTCAGAGAAGTTCCCGGCGATCGACACGGACTCCGCCGATTTCACCTATGCGCGTCTGCAACGGATGAGCGAGGACGTGGCGACCGGCTACGAAGCCGACGCCCTCGACACAATCGCCGATCGGGCGCGCCAACAGCAGGATGCCGGCCGGGACGTCTATCTGCTACTCATCAATGGCGCCAAGGTTCGCGCCCCGATGGCGGCGCTGGCCCTTCAGGAACGGCTTGCGCTAAGCCCCCGCAAATGAGCACGCCCGGCCAGCCGATCCGCATCGCCCTGTTCGCGCCCAACGGCCGCATGGGCCGCGCGATCGCGGGAGTTGT
>NZ_JAFAVR010000137.1 GCF_019242355.1 Sphingomonas sp.
GGAGGCGACTGGGCCGCCCCGAGGGGGATGGGCGAAGCCGCGCTGCCGCAGCGGTTCGAAGTGGATTACGTGCGGGTCTGGCAACACAGCAACAATAGCCGGCGCTAGCAGTCGCGCCGAGGGGCGGCGTCTCGGCCCCCAGGCGAAAATGGGGAACGACGAGATGAGGATTCTGACGATCCTGTTGGGCGGAGCCATGGCAATTGCGGCCTGCTGTGTGGGAGCGCGGCCGTCGCCTCCCACGACCACGACCACGCCCGTCATCGACATGGATAATCCCCTCATGGCGCGCGGCTACCTCGCCCAGGCCTCGAGTAGCGATCAGTTCGAGATCATGTCCGGACAGCTCGCTCAGCAGATGGCGGCGAGTCTCCAGGTCAGGAACTTCGGCAATTTGTTGATTGCTGAACATACGCGCACCAACCGGATGTTGATCGATGCGGCCCTGGCCGCCGGGCTGGTCCCGCCGCCGCCCGGATTGCTTCCGGCACAGCAGGTGCTGCTCGCCCAGTTGCGGGCGGAAGCTCCGGGGCGCGGATTCGACGTCGCCTTCAAAAATGCGCAGATCAGTGCTCACCGGGCGGCGCTCCTGCTGCACTGGAATTATGCCGCGAGCGGTGACGTCCCGGTGCTTCGCAACGTCGCCTCGCAGGCGGTGCCGCTGGTGCAGATGCATCTCGCCCAGGCCCAGCGGCTGAATGTGATTCAGGCTCCGCCATCTGCCTCCGAAGCACAGTCGAGCCCGGCTCCCTGAGCCGGGCTCGCAACTCAATTCGCCGGTCTGGCGCGGAACCGCACTTCCTGATCGCCGACCGTGGCAATCACATAGCCTGCGCGATCGATCGTCAGCTCGTAGGGAGCGCCGGTACGAGGGTCCGAGCCGCGCACGTGGACGACGCCTTTCGGGCTGATCTGTTCGGAATAGCGTCCGACCGCCCCTTGATAATCGTTGGTGATCAGTTGCGCGGGATTGTTCGCGTCGACTGGAGTCAGCCCGAGTGCGACAGCGACGATGGTTGCGGTGATCATTGACGGTCTCCCTTGTTGCGGGCAGCGAGGATGCTGCAAGGGAGATCAAATCAAGAAGCGTGCCAACCACACGAAGTGAACGAACTCAGACAGTTACGGTTAGTCCCTCAAGAGCCTCATCCGTGCTACTGCTATACACTGGTAATACACACCAACAAAGTTGCGGTGTTCAGGCCGTAGGCAGTTCCTCGGGGCGCGTATGCTCGTCGAGCAGTGCCTCGATGTCGGGAATCGGGCGGCCGCTCATCTCCCTGTTCACGGTGCAGACGATGCGCTTCTCGACTTCCTTGTGAAGCTCCTTGCGGAGGACTCCGAGGGCCTTCGGCGGAGCGACGATCGCAAGCGCATCGAAGTCGTTGCGAAGAGCCCGCTTCTTCAGCTCGTCGGCCGCGTCTTTGATCCAGCGGTCTTCCTCCTGCTGGTGGAAGTCCGTTTCCTCATAGGTCGACCGGCCATATCCGGCGCTCTGCTGGGCCGTTCCCGGCGCATCGCTCTTGATGTCGCGGTCCTTGCGATCCTCGCGCTCGTCGTGTGCTTCGGTCCTGAGGTCGATCTGGTTCTCGTCCCCCTGGTTACGGAAGAACAGCATCTTGCGGCCGTCGGCGACAAGCACGAGCGCGTTGTTGGGAAGGGGCATCGGCACATTCTCCTGGCTGTTCTTGCCAGTGAAAACGCGGGCGAGTCGACGGAGGTTTCCGCCGCTCGTCGCACGCCGGAACCTACTCCGCTTCCGGGTCCACCGGCTTGTCGAGCTCGCTTTCGCCGACGGTGGCGCCTTCGTCGGGAGCGATCTCGGGCTCGGCCTCGATCTCGACTTCCTCTTCGTCGCTCTCGTCGATGCGCGCGACGCTGACGACATGCTCATTGTCGGAGACGCGGAAGATCGTGACCCCTTGCGTGCCGCGGCTCATGATGCGGATGTCGGCGACGGTCGTGCGGATCATCTTGCCCTGGTCGGTGACGAGCATCAGCTGCTCGCCCTGGCGCGCGGGGAAGCTGGCGACGACGCAGCCGTTGCGGGCGGATGTGTCGATGTTGGTGATGCCCTGGCCGCCGCGGTTGGTGCGGCGATATTCGTAGGCGCTGGTACGCTTGCCGAAGCCGTTCTCGGTGATTGTCAGGATGAACTGCTCCTTTTCCACGAGCTCGGCATAGCGCTCTTTCGTCAGCCCCTCTGCTCCATCCCTGTCGCGCCACCGCGGCGAGCGAAGATAGGCTTCGCGTTCTTCCTGGCTGGTACCGACGCGGTGAAGGATCGACATCGAGATGACCTGGTCGTCGCCGAGCAGGCGGATACCGCGCACGCCGGTCGAGGTGCGCGACTGGAACTCGCGGACGTCCGTCGCCCTGAAGCGGATCGCCTTGCCGTGGCGCGTGGCGATGAGGACATTGTCCTCTTCCGTCAGGAGCGAAACCCCGATGAGGCGATCGGTCGGATCGGACTGGACGTCCGAATCTTCGCCTTCACTCTCCTCCACCGCACCAGCGCCGAAGCGCATCGCGATCTTTCCGGCTGTCGGAATGTTGGTGAAGGCCGCCATGCTGTTGCGCCGCACCGTGCCGTGGGCAGTGGCGAACATGATGTGCAGTCCGCCCCATTCCGCCTCGTCCTCGGGCAGCGGCAGGACGGTCGAGATGGTCTCGCCGGCTGCGAGTGGAAGCAGGTTCACCATCGGCCGCCCGCGCGTGTTGGGCCCGCCCTCGGGCAGCTTCCACACCTTCATCCGGTAGACGCGGCCGAGGTTGGAGAAGAACAGCACCGGATTGTGGGTCGAGGTGACGAACAGCGTCGTCACCGCGTCCTCGTCCTTGGTCGCCATGCCGGCTCGGCCCTTGCCGCCGCGCTTCTGCTCGCGGAACACGGAGAGCGGACTGCGTTTGATGTAGCCGCCAAGGGTGACGGTCACGACCATATCCTCGCGTTCGATCAGGTCCTCGTCGTCGATGCCGTCGGCGGCGGGGGCGAGTTCGGTGACGCGCGGGGTCGCGAACTCCGCTTCGACCGCGTCGAACTCCTCGCGCATGACCTCGTAGAGCCGGGCGCGGTTGGCCAGGATTTCAAGAAGTTCGCCGATGCTCTTGGCAAGGCCCTCGAGTTCGTTGCCGATCTCGTCGCGGCCGAGCGCCGTCAGGCGGTGCAGGCGGAGCTCGAGGATGGCGCGCACCTGGGCTTCGCTCAGCCTGTAGGTTTCGCCGGCGGCCTGCGGCTCGACCGCTTCAACGAGCGCGATGTAGGAGCGGATCTGGTCGCCCGGCCATTCGCGCTCGAGCAATTTCTCGCGGGCGATCGCCGGGCTCGCCGAGCCGCGGATCAAGCGCACGACCTCGTCGAGGTTGGTGACCGCGACGACGAGGCCGAGCAGGATGTGGGCGCGTTCGCGGGCTTTCAGCAGCTCGAATTTCGAGCGGCGGGTGATGACCTCCTCGCGGAATTTGACGAAGCTCTCGATGATGTCACGCAGGTTGAGCGTCTCGGGCCGGCCACCGCGGATCGCGAGCATGTTGGCCGGGAAGCTCGACTGCGCCGGGGTGTGCCGCCAGAGCTGGTTGAGGACCACCTCGGGCGTGGCGTCGCGCTTCAGGTCGATGACGATCCGGACGCCCTCGCGGTTGGACTCGTCGCGAATGTCGCTGACGCCCTCGATGCGCTTGTCCTTGGCGGCTTCGGCAATCTTCTCGACCAGCCCGTTCTTGCCAACCTGGTACGGGATTTCGGTGAGGACGATCGAGCGGCGGTCGCCGCGACCCTCCTCGACATGGTGGCGCGACCGCTGGAGTATCGAGCCGCGGCCGGTGGTGTAGGCGCTGCGGATTCCGGCGAGGCCGAGGATGAAGCCGCCGGTCGGGAAGTCCGGGCCCTTCACATGCTCCATCAGCGCTTCGGTGGTGACCGCCGGGTCCTCGATATAGGCGCGGCAAGCGGCAAGCACTTCGCCGAGGTTGTGCGGCGGGATATTGGTCGCCATTCCGACCGCGATTCCGCCGGCGCCGTTGACGAGCAGGTTCGGGAAGCGGGCAGGGAGCACCTGCGGCTCGCGCTCCGAGGCGTCGTAGTTGGGCTGGAAGTCGACCGTGTCGCGGTCGATGTCGCCAAGCATGAAGTTGGCGACCTTTGCGAGCCGCGCCTCGGTGTAGCGCATGGCCGCCGGCGGATCGGGGTCCATCGATCCGAAATTGCCCTGGCCGTCGATCAGCGGCACGCGCATCGACCAGTCCTGGGTCATGCGGGCGAGGGCGTCGTAGATCGCCTGGTCGCCGTGAGGGTGATACTTACCCATGACGTCGCCGACGATGCGGCTCGACTTGCGGTAGGGTCGCCCGGCGACATAGCCGGCTTCCTGGCAGGCGAAGAGGATGCGCCGGTGAACCGGCTTCAGACCGTCGCGGACGTCCGGCAGCGCGCGGCTGACGATGACGCTCATCGCATAGTCGAGGTAGCTAGTCTTCATCTCCTCGACGATCGAGATCGGCGCGATGTCGCTGCCGGAGCCGCCGCCTGAGGGAGGAGTGGAGTTGGTATCGCCGTCGCTGATGGGCGGTTCAGTGGCCAAGGAGAAATCCTGTCGATTGAATGTGCGTGGTTGGGGCCGTGGCAGCCCTCGGCATCCCCCAACCCCTATCTAGGGCATGGACGCGCCGCGCGCCACCCCGCGCGCGCTCGCACGGGCACGCGCGCGCGTAGGCTGAAGGCTGCGGTCAGCGGGCGGTCCGCCGATCAGGGCGCTTGGCCTATGTCCGGCGGAGGGTTAAGGGCCGCGTCGATCTTAACCATATGCTTTTCACGGGAGAACCGTCATGACGCCACCCCTCGCAGCCGTCGCGCTTGCGATCGCAGCAATTGCCGCTCCGGCCGGCGCACAGCCGGCCACTGCCCCGGCCACCTCGGCGGCCCCCGCGGCGGACCAGCCCAAGCCCTCGCCGAAGGCTCAGGCGGCGATCATGGCGCTGCAGACGGCGATCAACGCCGACGACACCGCCAACATTCCGGCGAAGCTCGCCGCAGCGCAGGCCGTGGCGAACACGCCCGGCGACCATTACTGGGTCGCCAGGCTGCAGCTCAATGCCGCGATCAAGTCCAACAACATGACCGCTGCCCAGCAGGCGATCGACGCCGTTGCCGCGTCGAACGCGCTTCCGGCATCGGGCGTCGCCGAGCTCTACACGCAGCTCGGCGCTAACTACCTCAAGGCAAACCAATACGATCCCGCGGCTGCCGCGTTCGAGAAGGCGAGCAGCCTGGCGCCGAACGACAGCAATGCCGTCCTCCTCATCGCCCAGACGCGGATCAAGCAGGGGCACAACGCCGACGCGTCTGCCGCAATCCAGCGCGCGATCCAGATGAGCAAGGCGTCCGGCCAGAAGCCGTCCGAGGACCTTTATCGCAACGCAACGGCCCTTGCGTACCAGGCCAAGCTCCCCTCGAGCGTCGGCATCGCTCGCGATTGGCTCATCGCCTATCCCAGCGATGATTCGTGGCGGAACACGCTCGCCATCTATCGCAACCTCAACGGCACAGATCCCGACAACGTCATCGACCTCCTCCGCCTGTCGACCGTGACCAATGCGATGCAGAGCGCGAACGATTATGAGGTCTACGCAAGCAAGGAACTCGACCAGGCGAACTACGGCGAGGCGAAGGCCGCGATCGACGCGGGCATCGCGGCGGGCAAGCTCAGGGCCGGGGACTCGGACGTTGCCCAACTTCTCGCAGCGACGCGCGGCAAGGTCCCAACCGCGGCCGACCTCGCAGCGGCGGAGAAAGGGGCGGCGATTCCCAACGCCTTCCTGCGCGTCGGCGACCGCTACTATGCGGCCGGGAATTATTCGAAGGCGGCGGCGCTCTATCGCCAGGCGCTGGCCAAGGGAGTCGAGTCGAACCTGGCCAACCTCCGGCTTGGCGAAGCGCTCGCGCGGTCGGGCGACAAGGCTGGCGCAACCGCGGCCTTCAATGCCGTTTCCGGGACCCGCGGCGATCTCGCCAAGTTCTGGCTGGTCTATCTCCAGACCCACGCTTGATGTGGGCTTGCGCGCTGTTCCATTTGGGGACGGCTCATCATCGGCGGCTTAGCGGCGGAGCGGCGGGCGCATAGAGCCTCCTGAGGTGCGTCGGTAGGAATAATATCGAGAGTGCGGTTCGACGATCGTCTGTTCACCGTGTTGAACCAGCCAGCACGCGACCGCCACGACCGGGCCGTGCGCTGGCGGCAGCTCGTCGACCTGGTCGCCCGGGCAGGGCCCAATGCGACGAGCCCGGCCGTTACGCGCGCCCTGCAGTCGATCCGAAGCGAATCCGGCGGCGTCGAGGAGCGCCTTCGCGCCGCCGCGGCCCGGGCCGTCGCATCGCTTCCTTTGCCGCTGGCGCTGCTCGAATGCTTCGCCGGGGACAAGCTCGCCGTCTCCGCCCCGGTGCTCGCCGCGGCAACTCTTCAGCCGGCGCAGTGGCGGTCGCTGCTGGCCGGTGCCGACACCGAGACCCGGCGCTTCGTCGAGACCCTTCACCCCGAACTGGTCGTCACTCCAGAGCCCGACCCCACCGACCAGCTTATCGAAGCTCGCGCCGAACCTCGCAGCAAGCGCGAGCCGCGCAGGGGAGCCACGATCGAGGTCGAGCCCGAACCCGAGGTCCCGGATAACGCCCCCGAACCGGCGAATGAAATCATCCACGAACCGAAAGGGGCAATCGTTCGCGAGCGTAAGCCGGAAACTGAGCCGGTGATGGCCGGGTCCGACGAGCCCTCGTCCTCCGGACGCTCCCTTAGTGAGGTCGTCGCCCGGATCGAGCGGCGGCGGCGAAGCCGCGACGTGCAGTCGTTCCCGCCCGAGGAGCAGTCTGCCGACGCACCGCCTCCCGGGGCTCCGGCCCTGTTCCGGTGGGAATGCCAGCCGTCGGGCGAAATTGCCTGGGTCGATGGAGCGCCGCGCGGCGCCCTTATCGGCCGAACGATCGCCCGGGCGGAGGACGAGAGCGGCGGGCGCATCGACCGCGAGGTCGCGCGCGCCTTTGCAATGCGCGCCCCCTTCCGCGATGCCGGCCTGATGGTTCCGGGCGACGGCGTCGTCTCGGGCGAGTGGAAGATCAGCGGCGTCCCTGCCTTCGACCCGGCCGACGGCCGTTTCGCCGGCTATCGCGGCATCGCCATGCGCGACGTGCCGCCGGCCGCCGCGGCGCCGTCCGGGGGACCGGACCTCCTTGCCGACCCCGATTCCCTCCGCGAGCTCGTGCACGAGATCAAAACGCCGCTGAATGCCATCATTGGCTTCGCCGAGATCATCGAGGGACAGTTCCTGGGCCCCGCCGACCGCCGCTACCGCGAGCGCGCGGCCGACATCGTCGCCCAGGCACGGCTCCTGCTCGGGGCGATCGACGACCTCGACTTCGCCGCGCAGCTGCATGCATCGACGGCCGCGGGCGAACGGCGGAGTGACCTTGGCCATCAGGTCGAGGCGCTTGCGGCATCGCTGCGCGAGATCGCCGCTGCTCGCCGGGTCGAGCTGGACATCGCGCGCCCCGGCCAGCCGCTGACCTGCAGGGTCGAGCCGGAGCTGCTGGACCGCCTGCTCTACAGGCTATGTTCGACGATCATCGAGCATGCCGGCCGCGGCGAGCGGCTCCGGCTTGCAGTCGACAAGTCCGGGAGCAGCGGCCGCTTCTCGATCACCCGCCCGCGCGCGCTCCAAAGCGCGACCGACCATCAGCTGTTCGACGCGACATCGGGCGGCGAGGGGTCAGATCTTCGAATCGGCTTCACGCTTCGGCTTGTTCGCGGGCTGGCGCGGATCGCCGGGGGCGACCTCGTGACCAGCGGCGCCGGGATTACGCTCACGCTTCCCTCGGGCTGACCGCACAGCCTTGGCGAGGCAGCCGCCGCCGTCTATCGCATTCCAGCCGGGCAGGGCCTGTAGCTCAATGGTAGAGCCGGCCGCTCATAACGGCTAGGTTGCAGGTTCGAATCCTGCCGGGCCCACCACCTCCGCGTACCGGCAGTCCGATGGACCGACGCATGGCGATCCGATCGTATCGAGGGCTCACGGAACGAGGCGGCGAGCGACCACGGATTTACTCCATGGCGGCGCTGCTGGTAGGGGCCCGTTTTGTCGGGGAGTAGCGCAGTCTGGTAGCGCATCTGCTTTGGGAGCAGAGGGTCGCAGGTTCGAATCCTGTCTCCCCGACCATCAAGACGCTACCGCACCGGGACGGTCGGCAGCCCAGCGATCCCGGCGCGTGTTCGCGCGGCTATTTCGCCTTGTTCTCGGTGGTGACGGTCGTCGTGGTCGTCGTGGTGTTGCCGTTAGGATCCGTGCTCGTCGACTTGTTGACGACGACCTTGTTGTCGATCTTGTCGCCCGTCTTCTGCACGTCGTTGCCAATGTCGCCGGCGATGTTCTGAGCGGTGTTGCCGATGTCCGCGGCCGTGTTCTCCGCTTTATTCTGATCATACTGGATGGTCACGGCATTGCCGTCGTTGCTGACGTTGCAGGCGCCGAGCAGCAGCAGTGGCGAAATGAAGAGAGCGATGCGCATGGTTGGCCTCCTTGTCTCGCCGCTTAACGCAGCGACTGCCGTTTCGGCTCCGGCCCGGATGCCGGGGTCTAGAGCAGCCGCATCTGATCGCCCTCCGGCGGCTGGAACAGGTCGGTGCGAAGCGGAAACCTGGCCTTGCGGAGGCCATATCTCTTGGACGCGATCTCGAAGCGCGTGCGCAGAAGGTCCGCCCAGGGGCCTTGCCCGCGCATCCGGCTGAAGAAATCGGGATCGTTGTCGCGGCCGCCGCGAAGTGAGCGGATCGTCGCCATCACCTTGCCGGCGCGATCCGGGAAATGCTCGTCGAGCCAGGCGCGGAACAAGGGTGCGACCTCGTGCGGCAGGCGGACGGGCAGGTAGAAGCCGCCGACCGCGCCGGCCTCTACCGCGGCTTCGACAATATGCTCGAGCTCATGGTCGGTGACCTGCGGCACCACGGGCGCGATCGCGACCGAGCATGGGACTCCCGCCTCGTTCAGCGCCTTCACTGCCGCAAGACGTTTGCGCGGCTGCGGCGCCCGCGGCTCGAGCGTGCGCGCCGTCTTCGGGTCGAGCGATGTCACCGACACGGCCACTGCGGCCAGCCCGAGCGCCGCAGCGGGTTTCAGCAAGTCGAGGTCGCGCAACACCCGATCCGACTTGGTTGTGATCGTGAATGGATGCCGGCATTCGAGCAGGAGCTCGATGATCGACCGAGTGATCCGCCACTGCTCCTCGATGGGCTGATAGGGATCGGTGTTGGTGCCCATTGCGATCGGGCGGCATTCATAGCCAGGGCGGGACAGCGCCGAGTGAAGCAGTTGCGCCGCATTGGGCTTCACGAAGAGTCGCGATTCGAAGTCCACGCCGGGGGACAGGTCGTGATAGGCGTGCGTCGGCCGCGCGAAGCAGTAGATGCAGCCATGCTCGCATCCGCGATAGGCATTGATCGAGCGGTCGAAGCCGATGTCGGGAGAGCTGTTGCGCGTCAGGATCGAGCGCGGATGCTCGATGGTCACGGCGGTCCGGCGCTTCGGCACTCCGTCGAGCGCTTCGACCTGGTCGAGCCACTCGCCCTCGGCGACGCGCTCCTTCAGGCTGAAGCGGGTGGGTGTGGCGTTGCGGGTCGCCCCGCGGCCGCTTCTCGACTCGACCGGCATGGATGAATTGTACGGCGCCGACGAGAACGAAACAAGAACATCATGAATGCCAGCCTAGCGGTCGAGACGACCCGATCCATAAGCGTCCGTCCCGCCAGCTACGGCCGGAAAAGCCGGCCAGCGGTGCTCGGCCATGGCTTTCAGCGTCGGTTGGCTCTCATGATCGATGCCCTGGTACACCCACATGTTGCGAAGCACGGCCGGGACGTAATAGCGCGTCTCCCAATAGGGCAGGGACTCGATCCACAGCAGCGGGTCGCCTTTGTCGTTGATGCTTGCCCAACGGCTGACGGGCGAAAGGCCCGCATTGTATGCGGCGATCACTCGCGGCAGCTGGCCCGCAGTTGGCGCCGAGCTGCGGTAGCGCTCGATCGTCGTCTGCCCATATTCAAGGTTCAGCCTGGGGTCCGTCAGGGTTGAGCGAGAATATGGAATACCGCGCGTCCGGGCCATGAGCGCGGCCGTATCCGGGACCACCTGCATGAGCCCGACGGCGTTGGCGCCGCTGACCGCCTCGCGTTGAAAGGCCGATTCCTGGACAATGTGGCCGAAGGCGAGAGCCGGATCGACCCGCCACCCCGTCAATGGACTCCAGCGCGGGGTCGGATAGCGGTCGGTGCCGTCGGAGATCGCGCCCGGCTGGCCATTGTTCGCAAGCCACAGTTGGGCGCTCGGCAGGTCGAGGGTCTTTGCAAGCTGGATCAGCCCGTGGTGCTCGGCTGGGGAGCCGATCTTCGCCTGGTGGCGGAGCATATCGCCCGCGAGCGCCGGCTCGCCGATCCTTGTTAACTCCTTGGCGCGCTGGACATTGGGCAGCTGGTCGATGCTCGGGTCGCGCCCGGCATTGGGATCGGCGGGCAGCCTTGTATCCATCCCCAGGGTTTCGCGGGCCAGCAGGCCGTAAAAGCTTTCCGGCGACTGCGCCGCCTGGCGCAGCAGCGGCTCCACCGAGCGGGGCCGCCCGCAGGCCTGTTCCGCGCGGGCTGCCCAGTAAAGGCCGCCGGCGCGAAGCTCACGCTGGGTGGCGAGCGACGCGACCTGCTGGAAGTTGCGCGAGGCGCTCTCAAAATCGCCCATGCGCCATGATGCCAGGCCCGAGACCCAGGCCGATTGCGATGCCCACTCGCCGGTCGCGCCTACCCGCCAGGTATCGGACACGCGGCGGGCGTCCATGTCCAGGCCGAGCACATAATAGACCCAGGCGACCCGCTGGCCGGCTTCGGCGCGCGCTTCCGCCGACATCTGCGGCGTATAGGTCAGCATCGCTGCCTCGGCGCCGCCTGCGTCATTGGCCTTGATCAGCGGGTCGAGGATGGTGCGGAGCTGGTCGGCATAGGGCTCGCCCTGCACCGGGTGGGCGCGATAGCGGACCGGAGCCGAGCCGAGATTGACCGTTGCCCTTTCGGGGATGATCGGCGGCGCCATCAGCGCCCCCCGCCGAACCGCCATCGCGGCGAGCTGGGCAGCTTCCGGGATCTCCGGTGCCTGGGCGATGAGCGCCTGGATCGCGGTCAGGTCGACCACGGGGGAGTTTCTGGCAGTGTAAAGCTCGGCCTTGGCGACCGGCGTCAGGATGCCCGGCGGAAGGGTTGCGATGCCGGCCTGAGCGGACGCCCAGTTGCCGGCGTCGATCGCGTCGAACACGCCACGCCACGTCCTCGGCACGACGACCGGCCGCACCGCGACCTGAGGGACGAGCGGAGCCTGGACCTGGCCCACCGTCGGTACGATCGGCTGCTGGCCGGAGAGGGTCGCCGTCCCGGTCGCTGATGGCGGGAGATAGGCCGGCGCCGGCTGCAAATAGGCCGGAGCCGGTGGCGAATAGACGGGGGCGGGCGGGCCATAGACCGCGGTCGGCTGCGCCGTGCCGGGCTGTCGCGCCGCATTCGCGGGAAGCGGAGCGAGCGGATCTGGCGCAGACTGCGCAAGCAGCGGCGCGGACCAGATCAACGCTCCGAAGGCAAGCAGCCCGGACTTCACGACTCGTCCTCCATCAGCAGCAACAAGTCCTTCCATGCCAACGACTTGTCTAAGGGTCGATTAATGAGGTGGCGCGGGTGGAAGGTCGCAACCGTACGCACCCCCTCGACCTTGTGGACATGACCGCGCGCTTCCGTGAGCCGCTTGTCGAGAAGCGCCGCGCAAGGTCCGTCGCCTAGAAGCAGAAGCCGCTGCGGCCGAGCCAGGCGCACATGCCGGCGCGCGATTTCCGCGCAGGCCTGGCGTGCCCTCTGGTCCAGCCGGGCGCCCGGCGAATGAACGCAGGAGAGCGAGGCGCTGTACGCCTGGTCGGGCGTTACGCCGATCGCTGCCAGCATTCGCACTGCAAGTGTCCAGGCGTCGCCGCCGATTGGCTGGCCGGCCGCAAGATCCTCTGCCGCCGGTGCATCGACCAGCAGCATTACCGTCGCGTCTTCGCCTCCATGCGGAAGAACTCGGCGAGCGCCGGGCCGCGCCATCGGCACCTGAAGGCTCGACGATAGCCATTCGCGCAACGCCTTGAGCGATTCCGGGAGTGGCTCGCGCGGCGGCTCGTCCACCGCGGGTTGCGCGCGCTGCGCTGGCGGCGGGGCGGCCTTCAGCCAATTCCGCGCCTCTTCCTGGACGGCGACATCAACCCCCGCCTCAAGCCACCAGGCAAGAGCGCTCCGCGCCTCGGCTACGCCGATGAAGTCCAAATCCCCGCCCACGCTCGTAACTCACCTGCCATTGACGCCATGGTCAAGGAATTGGCAGTGCGGACGAGTCGAAATGTGTGGATGACGCGGCAGGACGCTGCAGCAAGGGGTTAAGGACGCCGATGAGCGAACGCGAATCCATGGCCTACGACGTGGTGATCGTCGGCGGCGGGCCCGCCGGGCTGAGCGCCGCAATCCGCCTCAAGCAACTGGCCAATGAAGCCGGCCGCGAGCTCTCCGTCTGCATCCTGGAGAAAGGGAGCGAGGTTGGCGCGCACATTCTCTCGGGGGCCGTCGTCGACCCCATTGCGCTCAATGAGCTCATTCCGGATTGGAAAGAAAAGGGTGCGCCGCTGACGGTGCAGGTGGCTGAAAACCACCACTGGGTCCTCACACGCACGGGCAAGTGGGCGATGCCCCATCTCATGATGCCGCCCTTCATGCGCAACCGCGGCACCTACACACTGAGCCTCGGCAATCTGTGCCGCTGGCTCGCCGGGCAGGCGGAGGAACTCGGGGTGGAGATTTTCCCCGGGTTCGCAGCGGCCGAGATCCTTTACTCGGAAGACGGCGCGGTGCGCGGCGTCGCGACCGGCGACCTCGGTATCGCCCGCGACGGGAGCCATCGCGCCGATTACCAGCCGGGCATGGAACTGCACGCTCGCTATACCTTCTTCGCGGAAGGCGCGCGCGGCCACCTGACCAAGCGCCTGACCGAGATATTCGGCCTTCGCGACGACAGCGGGCCGCAGGTTTTCGGCCTTGGTGTCAAGGAATTGTGGGACGTTCCTGCCGACAAGCATAAGCCCGGGCGAGTGATCCATACCCAGGGCTGGCCGCTCGACGGCGCGTGGGGCGGCGGCTTCCTGTACCACCAGGAGAACAACCAGGTCGCACTCGGCTTCGTCACCTCGCTCGACTATGCCAACCCCTACCTGTCACCGTTCGAGGAAATGCAGCGCTGGAAGACGCATCCGGCGATCCGCGCCGAGATCGAGGGCGGCCGGCGGGTTTCCTACGGCGCCCGCGCGATCAACGAGGGCGGCTACCAGGCGATCCCAAAGCTGGTCTTCCCGGGCGGTGCGCTAATTGGTTGTTCGGCAGGCTTCGTGAACGTGCCCCGAATCAAGGGGACGCATACGGCGATGAAGTCGGCGATGCTTGCCGCCGAAGCGGCGTTCGAAGCCATTGCGACGGACCGTAGCGCTGACGAACTGTCGGCTTATCCCGACACCCTTCACAAGAGCTGGATCGTCAAGGAACTCAAGACTGTCCGCAACGCCCAGCCGGCCGTGGCGCATTGGGGCGGCTTCGCCGGAACCTTGTTCGCTGGTTTCGACATGTGGCTGAACTATCTCGGTATCCGCACACCATGGACGCTGAGGCACAAGGCCGACAACCTGAAGACGCGGCGCAAGGACGCTTCCGGGCCGATCCTCTATCCCAAGCCGGACGGTGTCCTGACTTTCGACCGCCTCTCCTCGGTGTTCATTTCCAACACCAATCACGAAGAGGACCAGCCGGTTCATCTGACGCTCAAGGACCCGGACATACCGACGGCGATCAACCTGCCGGTCTATGCCGGTCCCGAGCAGCGTTACTGCCCGGCGGGCGTTTACGAATTCGTCGAGGAAGCCGATGGAGAGCCGCGCCTGCAGATCAACGCGCAGAATTGCGTCCACTGCAAGACGTGCGACATCAAGGACCCGACGCAGAACATCAACTGGGTCACACCCGAAGGCGGCGGAGGCCCCAATTACCCGAACATGTAAGTGGATCGCGGCAACGGCAATAGCCTTGGCTTCGCTCACGACGCCTGCGTGGGCAAGGCCGTCTCTGCCACAGGGCGATCCCGAGCTCACTTATGTCCAGGCCGCCGCGGCCGCCTTCAACGGCGACCACATCCGTTCGGCCGCGCTGCTTGCCTCGCTGGCCGACGCCCAGCCATCCGACGCCGACCTTGCCCGCAAGGCGCTGTCCGAAGCGATCACGGCGGGGCAGATGGACCTCGCGCTTCAGCTTGCTCGGGCGACGCCAGCGCCCCGGCTCAGCAACGATGCCCGGCTGCTTCTGGCCGCGGATGAGCTTCGGCGCGGCCGCGACGCCCAGGCACTCGTCTGGCTCAGGCCGGCGAACAGCGCGACGGGCGGGCTCGATTTCCTGGGTCCGCTGATCACCGCCTGGGCCGCTGCAGATAGCGGCGATGCGGGCGGCGCTCTTCACGTCCTGGACGCGATGCCCGCCAACAGTCTGCTTGCGCCGATGGCGGACGAGGAGCGGGCGTTCATCCTCTTGAAGTTCAGGCGCACCGCGGACGCGGCGCCGATCGCCGAGCGCGCCGCGGCAGCCTCCGAAAACCGGGAGAACCGCCTCCGGATGGCGTTTGCCGACGGCTTCCTCGCTGCCGGCGACCAGGCCAATGCATTGGCCATCCTCAAAGGCATGGGCACCGCCGGACCGCCGGCACGGCAACAGGTGCTTCAGCGCAAGCGCAACTTCAGCGTCATCGACAGCGGCGCCAAGGCCTTCAGCGAGACCCTCGTTGCCTTCGCCGAGGACGTCGGCAAGCTGCAGCATACCGCGCCCCCGATCGGACTCGTCCAGGCCGCCCGCTACGCCGACCCTCGCAACGGGAGCGCGACGATCCTGCTCGCCCTCGTCTTCGATGATGCCGGCCAGTCGGAGCCGGCGCTTGCAGCGCTTCGCTCCGTGCCCGGCGACGACGTGCTCGCCTCGGCCGCCCGCGACCTTCAGGTGCGCATCCTCATCGAACAGAAGCGCTATGCCGAGGCCTTCGCCATCGCGCAGCCACTTGCGCTGCGGCCGGATGCGACCGTCGACGACCTGACCAGGCTCGGCGACGTCGATACGGCCACCAAGCGCCAGGAGGATGCCGCCGCCGTCTATGGTCGGGCCATCGCGCTTGCTCGAGCCCAGGGCCTGAAGGACGAGCAATGGCCGCTGCTCTTGCTGCAGGCGAGCGCGCTCGACGCGGCGAAGCGCTGGCCCGAGGAGCAGGCCGCGCTTCAGCAGGGTCTCGCGATCGCGCCAGACCAACCGATGCTGCTCAACTTCATGGGGTATGCGAAGCTCGAGCGGGGCGAAGATGTCGATGCGGCGGAGGCGATGATCCGCAAGGCCAGTGCGCTCGCCCCCGATGATGCCTCGATCACCGACTCGCTCGGCTGGGCCGAATTCAAGCGCGGCAAGGTCACCGAGGCGATCGCAACCCTTCAGCGCGCTGCCGAAAAGGATCCCGACCAGGCCGAGATCCAGGAACATCTGGGCGATGCCCTGTTCCGCAACGGCGAGCATCTCGAGGCGCGCTTCGCCTGGGCGGCTGGCCTGGTGACGGCGGATGACGACACTGCCACTCGGTTGAAGGCGAAGCTCGCGTCGGGGCTCGTCCCTGGCGACGCCGCGCCTTGAGCGACGGCGGCGCTTCGGCGCGCGAAATCGCGCCGGCAAAGCTTAACCTCGCCCTGCACGTGCGCGGACGGCTATCCGACGGACGCCACGCGATCGAGACCCTGTTTGCCTTTTGCGTCGACGGCGATCGCCTGAGCGCGGAACCGGCGGACGATCTTTCGCTGGAGATTGACGGGCCGTTTGCGGCGGATCTCGCGGGGGCCGACAATCTCGTCATCCGCGCCGCCCAAGCGTTACGGACGAGCGCTGGGGTCGAGGCTGGCGCAGCGATCCGCCTTAAGAAGAATCTGCCGGTTGCGTCGGGGCTTGGTGGCGGGTCCGCCGACGCTGCGGCAGCATTACGTCTGCTGACCTCGCTGTGGAGCATCGATCCTCGTCATGCCGAGCAGGTCGCGCCCCGACTCGGCAGCGACGTCCCTGCCTGCCTACTGAGCATGCCGGCGAGGGGGACGGACGGCGGAGAGACTCTGACGCTGATCGGGGCGCCCGAGGTTTCAGGAAGGCCGGTGCTGCTGGTCAATCCGCGCGTTCCGCTCTCGACCGCAGCGGTCTTTGCCGGTTGGGGCGGCGTCGACCGCGGTCCGCTCCACGACTGGCGGAAGGGCCGCAATGACCTCGAGGGGCCGGCCATAGCACTGGTCCCTCAGATCGAGACGATGCTCGCCTGGCTCATCGCGCAGCCCGGAGCTACGCTAGCGCGCATGTCGGGCTCAGGAGCGACCTGCTTCGCACTGTTCGACGACGAATCCGCTCGTGATGCGGCCGCCGACGCCGTGCCGCGCGAATGGTGGCGCCTCGTGACCGAGTTGCGTTAGAGGTCGGGCCATGACGGCGCGGCCCATCCTGACAGCGCAGGCGATACGCGGTGCGGAAGAAGCCGCGATTGCGACGGGCAGCAGCGTCGATCAATTGATGGAGCGAGCCGGGCGAGCGCTCGCCGACGCCGCCTGGCGCTTCGCCGGCCCACTGCCCGTGCTGGTCCTGTGCGGGCCGGGAAACAATGGCGGGGACGGCTATGTCGCCGCGCGGCTGCTGGCCGACCGCGGTCTCAAGGTCCGTGTCGCGGCACTGTCTGACCCGAAAGGCGACGCGGCCAGGCGGATGCGCGGCCAGTGGACTGGCGACGTCGAGCCGCTGACTCGCGAGACGCCCTTCGCGCCGCTCCTCGTGGACGCGCTGTTCGGAACTGGTCTCAAGACTGGGCTTGAAGAGGCTGCGGCCGAAGCGCTCTCTCGCCTCTGCAAACTGGCCGTCGTCCGCATCGCCTGCGATGTGCCCAGCGGCGTCGACAGCGATAGCGGAGCCTGCCTGTCCGACGTCCCGGCGTTCGATCTCACCGTCACCTTCGGCGCGCTCAAGCCCGCCCATCGGCTGTTCCCGGCGATGCCGAAGTGCGGCAGGGTCGTCCTCGCCGATATAGGCGCTCCGGCCGAGACCAAGTGGCACGAAATTGCCGCGCCCGCACTGCCGCCGCTCGATCCGGCGGGCCATAAGTACAGCCGCGGTCTGGTCCATGCGCTTGCCGGCACAATGCCGGGCGCCATCGCCTTGTCGGCGAGCGCCGCCGCGCGCTCCGGCGCCGGCTATGTCCGAGTCAGCACCTCGAAGCCGATCGAAGGTCTGCCGCACGCAATCGTTCAGATCGACAGTGCGCCGGTTAACGATGAACGCATCGGCTGCCTTCTGGTCGGCCCCGGCCTCGGAGACATCCCGCAGGTG
>NZ_JAFAVR010000172.1 GCF_019242355.1 Sphingomonas sp.
GTGGGGTGACATCGTCGAGACGACCGGAATCATTCTCGGCGCGGCGTACATGCTCTACCTCTACTGGCGGATCGCCTACGGCACGGCCCGAACTAAGGAAGCCGCGGCGATGCCCGACCTCGACACGCGCGAATGGTGGCTACTCGCCCCGATCGCGGCCGCAGTGATGTGGATGGGCGTCTACCCCGAAAGTTTCTTGCGGCCGATCCGCGCCGACGTTGGCCGGGTCGTCGCCCGGCTCCAGCCGGTCGTGCCGAGTGGTGACTCACTTCCGACCCCGGGGCACGGCGCGGCTCCGCAAGCAGCCCTGCAAGGAGCGCATTGATGGGCAGCTTCGCGCCGATCCTTCCCGAACTGATCCTCAGCATCGGCGGCATCGTCCTCATGCTCGTCGCCGCCTTCGCTGGGCGTGGCGGCTCGACGCTCACCAACTGGCTGGCCGTTGCGTTGCTGGCCGCAGCAACCGTGGCGCTGATCGGAGCGCCTTCGCACGCCGGTCCCGTGTTCGACGGCCTGCTCTCGGCCGACCTATTCGCAAGCTTCGGTAAGGCGATCATGTTCCCGGCAGCGGCCATCGCAATCATCGCCGCCCATGGGTGGTTCGAGCGAGGGACCGAGCACAGCAGCGAATATGCGGTGCTGATCGTATTCAGCACGGTAGGCATGAGCGTCATGGTTTCGGCGACGAGCCTCATCGCGCTCTACGTCGGCCTGGAGCTGCAGAGCCTCGCCGCCTACGTTCTCGCCTCCTATCGCCGCAGCGACGAGCGTTCGGCCGAGGCAGGCCTCAAATATTTCGTGCTCGGAGCGCTTGCCAGCGGCATTCTGCTCTACGGGATCTCGCTGCTCTACGGCTTCACGGGCACGATGAACTTCACCGGCATCGCCGCCGCGTTTGGCCGCGAAGCGCCGACGCTCGGACTGCTGTTCGGCTTGGTGTTCCTGCTCGCAGGCCTGGCCTTCAAGGCGAGCGTCGTGCCGTTCCACATGTGGACGCCGGACGTCTACGAAGGCGCACCGACTCCGGTCACGGCTTTCTTCGCCTCGGCGCCCAAGGTGGCGGCTGTCCTGCTCGCAACCCGCGTCTGCCTTGAGGCGATGGGACCGGCGACCGATGCCTGGCGCCAAATCGTCATCTTCGCCTCGCTGGCGTCGATCTTCCTCGGCGCCGTAGCCGCGTTCGGGCAAACCAACATCAAGCGGCTGCTTGCCTATTCTTCGATCAACAACGTCGGTTTCGCGCTGATCGGCCTCGCCGCAGCCGGCCCGCGAGGGGCCTCGTCGGTGCTGTTCTACATGGCCGTCTATGTCGTGATGACGCTCGGCAGCTTCCTCTGCGTCCTGTGGATGCGGGACGGGGAGGGACGGCCGATCGAAACCATCGACAGCCTGTCGGGCCTGTCGCAGACGCGGCCCGGGTTCGCGCTCGCCTTCGCGACCTTCATGTTCAGCCTAGCTGGAATTCCGCCGTTGTTCGGATTCTGGCCCAAGCTGATGGTGTTCAACGCAGCCGTCGCAAGCGGCTATGTCGCGGTTGCCGTCGCCGGCATCATCGGGACCGTGATTGGGGCCTATTACTACCTGCGGATCGTCAAGGTGATGTATTTCGACGATCCCGCGGAGCCTTATGCTCGCGCCCGCCAACAACCCTTGCAGGGCGTGCTGATCCTGCTTGCGGCAATGTTCGTGTCGCCGCTCGGCTATCTGCTGATCGGCCCGCTCGGAACCCTGACCGACCGCGCAGCGGGGTCGATCTTCTGAGCCGAATTCGCGTCGTCGATCGTACCGGCTCGACCAATGCCGACCTCGTGGCGGACTCGGGTGCGGCGGAAGGCGATTGGCTCGTCGCGCTCCAGCAGGACCAGGGGCGCGGCCGCCAAGGCCGCTCATGGGTGCAGGCAACCGGCAATTTCTTCGGCAGCACGGTCGTCGATCTCGCCCCGGCCGACCCGCCCGCGCAGACCCTGTCACTCGCCGCCGGCCTCGCTCTCATCGAAGCGCTGGACGTTGCAGTTCCCGGCCAGCCGCTGATGCTCAAGTGGCCGAATGACGTCCTTCTGGGCGGAGCCAAGCTCGCCGGCATCCTGCTCGAACGGACTGCAAGCCGCGTCGTCGTCGGCTTCGGAGTCAATCTCGCAAGCGCTCCCGAGCTTCCGGACCGTCCGTGCGCATCGCTCGCTGGCGCCATCCGCCCAGACGCATTCGCGCCATTGCTTGCAGCGAGCTTCGCCCGCCTGCTGCAGCTTTGGCGAGTGAGCGACAGCGCCGCGCTCGTCCGCGCCTGGGAACAGCGCGCCCATTTCGCGGGCACCAGGCTCAGTGTCCATGTCTCCGCGGACGAGACGGTCAGCGGCCGCTTCGTCGGTCTCGACCCAGACGGAGCCCTGCGTCTCATCCTTGATGACGAAGGGATCGAGGTGATCCGCGCCGGCGACGTCGAGTTGTGAACAACCGCGCTGCGGTCTAGGCACCCGCGCATGCTGCTCGCTGTCGATGCCGGGAACACCAACCTCGTCTTCGCGCTGCTCGAAGACGGCGCGATCAGGGCCCGATGGCGCATCGCCACCGATCCCCGCCGGACCGCTGACCAATATGCCGTCTGGCTCCATCAGCTGCTCGAGCTCGAAGGATACACCCGGGCCGATGTCACGGCCGTGATCATCGGCACCGTCGTCCCGCGCGCGCTTCACAACCTCGAGGTGCTGGCGAGCAAATATTTCCACGCCGAGCCGCTGATCGCCGGCCAGGGCAGGGCTGCCTGGCCGCTTCGTCTTGACGTCGAC
>NZ_JAFAVR010000027.1 GCF_019242355.1 Sphingomonas sp.
GGCTTCGCCGGCAGCCTCGCGGCCCTGGTTGCCCTCCGGGTCATGCTCGGTGTGGGTGAAGGCGTCGCTTTCCCGTCGGCGTCGAAGATCATCGCCCGCCACGTCAGTGGCGCCCGGCGCGGAATCGCCAATGGGACGCTTGCCGCCGCCCTCGCCTGGGGCCCGGCCATTGGCACCCTCGCCGGCGGCTTGATCCTCAGGGACTATGGCTGGCGCCCCATCTTCCTCGTGTTCGGCTCGGTCACCTTTCTGTGGATCGTGCCCTGGATGATCGTGTCGCGCGCGCACTGGCGGCGGCCCGAGGACGCCGCGCCGGCCGTTCCGGTCAGCGAGGTCGTCCGTCACCCGACTGTCTGGGCGATGGGTGTCGGCCACTTCTGCAACACCTATGGCTTCTATTTCATGCTCGCGTGGCTGCCCCTGTTCCTGGTCAAGTCTCGCGGCTTCTCGATCCTCGAAATGACGGAGATGACCACGATCGCTTATGTCATCCAGGGTGTGGGGGCGCTCGGCTGGGGCGTGCTTTCCGATCGCCTCGTCGCCGGCGGCTGGGACGAGGGGCGGCTCCGGAAGGGCCTGCTTGCCTTCCACCAATTCGGCTCGGCCGCGGCGATCGGCGGAATCGGATTCTCGTCCACTCCCGGCGGCATCTTCGCTTGCCTGGTCGCCGCTGCGGCGATCGGCGGCATTGGAGGCGCCAACCCCTATGCGATCACTCAGATCTTTGCCGGACCCAAGGCAGCGGGCAGCTGGGTCGGGGTGATGAACGGCATCGGCAACACCTCGGGCATAGTCGGCCCGATTTTGACCGGGCTGCTGATCGAAGGGACGGGGTCCTATATCTGGGCTTTCGGCGTGTCGGCAGCGATTGTCGCGTTCGGCGGCATCTGGTGGATCGCGGCGATTCCGAAGGTGCGGCCGGTCGGCGATGACGCCGCGCCTGGCCGACCGCAAGGGCCGAGGTTGAGGGCGTCCTGAACAGCTTCCGCTTCGACCGTTTCACACTCGACCCTGCCGACCGGCAGCTGTGCCGCGACGGCGCGCCCATCGAGCTCAACGCGCGTTATCTCGACGCCTTGACACTGCTGGTCAGCGAGCAGGGCCGCCTGGTCACCAAGGATCGCTTCCTCGACGAGGTCTGGAGCGGGGTCCCGGTCACCGACGAAGCGCTGACGCAGTGCATCCGCACGCTTCGCCGCCGCCTTGGTGACGACGCCGCGCGACCGCGCTTCATCGAGACGGTGCCCAAGCACGGCTACCGCTTCGTCGCGCCCGTTGAAACCGGCGCGGGCCCCGCCACGCCCGCCGGCCGCCCGTCGGGGTGGGTCGCCGGCGATATCCTGCTGATCGGTGGGTCGGGCACGGCGGGCGGAGCGGTCGCCGGCGTCATTGGCGGCCTTTTCTACGGGTTCGCCGGGGCCGCCGAGCCCCTTGCGCCCGGCGTGGGCGCGATCTCAATCCTCCTCGTGCTCGTCAGCCTGACGCTGCTCGTCGCGGTCATCGGCGGCGCAGGCGTCGCCTTCGGGATCGCGCTCGCCGACCTCCTCGGGCCGCGCCACTGGCGCATACTCGGCGGAGCGCTAGGAGGCTTCGTGATCGGCGCGATGGTCAAGCTGCTCGGCCTCGACGCCTTTTCGCTGTTGATCGGGCGCTCGCCGGGAGACATTACCGGGCCGTTCGAAGGCGCTCTCCTCGGCGCGGAGACCGGCCTTGCGGCGTGGCTCGGCGCGAGCATCGGCACGCTACGCCAAAGGGTGTTCCTGGCCGCCGCGCTCGGAGCCATCGCCGGTGCGCTCATCGTCTGCCTGGGCGGCCACATGATGGGCGGCAGCCTCGACCTCCTGGCCGCGCAATTCCCCGCCTCTCGCCTTCGACTCGATCGCATCGGCGCTCTCGTCGGCGAGCCGGGCTTCGGCCCGCTCGTGCAAGGCATTACGGCCGCCCTCGAAGGTGCGCTCTTCTCGGCGTGCCTCGTTGGCGCGATGGGACTCGCGCGCCGCAGCCTCGACCCCGGAAGAGCCTGACCACGGGTAACATAGCGAAGCAAAGCCGCGGCTCTCGGCGGAGGAGCGCGCCGCATCCGCGACCGAAGGAAGAAAAACGCCCACCGGTCCAAGGCGCGCAATACAACCCCGGGACTTCGGCGACCGACGTGACCGACTTGTTCGCGACCGGCCACTCAAGGAAGCTCAAGCCACTGCCGGCTGGTTGCAGCCGGCAGTGGCTTTGGCGTCGTAAATATGGCGGCCGGCGCTTTCACGCCGGCCGCATTGGCGATTAGCCGCGCTCGCCCGAGTGCGTCGTCGACGGCGGTGGCGGCGGCGGTGGCGGCGGCGGAGGCGGCGGCATGGGGCAAGCCGTTCCGGCAGCAACCTGCGATCCGTCGGGGCAGGTCGTCATTGGCGGCGGCGGGGGAGGCGGCGGCGGCGGCGGTGGCGGGCAGGGCGTGCCCATTGCAACTGTCGACCCGTCCGGGCAGGTCGTTGTCTTGGGCGTCGTTGCACAAGCGGAAACCGCGACCGTAGCCACGATGATTAGCGCAATCCGTCTCATTCGCCTCTCCTCTCCTGGTAACGGAATTGGCAACGCAACCATTGCGTATGTGTTCCAAATTGGGTCGCTTCCGGCCGAAACCCTTCTCCGTCGCCCCTGTCGCGATCGGCCATTTTCTCGTCCTCGCGCTGCTTTGCGCTGTTAGAATCCCGTTATGGGAACTCATCCCCAATTTTTTCGCCTTTCCTGTCGTTTTCGCTTGGCTTGGGACTCGCGATGATTCAAAGATTCCGCGTGAAGGCTCAACGCGTTGCCAGCTTGAGGGGGATTTAGGTCATGAGCATCGATTTCATCCGTCCCGAAGTCGACGAGCTCCGCCCGCGGATCAGCGTGATCGGCGTCG
>NZ_JAFAVR010000123.1 GCF_019242355.1 Sphingomonas sp.
AGATCGCCGCCTGCACGCCGAACCATGCGATCCAGGAGATCAGCCTTGGCATTCACTACAACACCGGCGGGCATGACCTGCTGAACTTCTGCACCAACAAGGAAGCGCTGACGCCCATCGACGGCTACCTGCCGGTGCCGGAAGGGCCGGGACTCGGTGTCGACATCGACGAAGCCGCGGTGCGCGAGACCGACAAGAACCGCCACCGCTGGCGCAACCCGATCTTCCGTAACAAGGACGGCAGCTTCGCCGAATGGTGAGCTAGTGCCCTAGTGGCACTTGAAGCGCTCGAACGGCTCCAGACAGGATTTGCAGCGCCACTGGGCCTTGCAGGGCGTGGCGCCGAAGCGGCTGATTTCCTCGGTGTCCGTCGAGCCGCATTGCGGGCAGCCCGCAGTTCGTGACGGCGACGGCGGGGCGATGCCATAAGCCTCAAGCCGCTCCTTGCCCCGCTCGCTGATCCAATCCGTGGTCCAGGGCGGGGAGATAACGCGCTCGATGGCGACGTCACCGAACCCGGCCGCATCGAGCGCCTGCCGAATCGATGCCTCGATGGCGATGGTGGCCGGGCAGCCGGTGTAGGTGGGGGTCACCTGCACTCGGGGCGGGTCGACTGCGAAGCCGCGGACGATGCCGAGGTCGGTGATCGACAGGACGGGGATCTCGGGATCCGGGACCTGGTCGAGAACGGCGAGGATCGCTGGTTCGTCGATGGTGGCGGTGCCGCTCACGGTCGAGAGTTTACACCCGCTCCAGCGCCAATGCGATTCCCTGGCCAACGCCAATGCACATGGTGGCGAGCGCGAGCTTGCCGCCGCTCACGTGAAGTTCGTGGGTTGCGGTCAGCGCGAGGCGCGCGCCCGACATGCCGAGCGGATGGCCCAGCGCGATGGCTCCGCCGTTGGGGTTCACCCGAGCCGAATCGTCGGGAAGCCCGAGCTGCCGGAGGACGGCGAGGCCCTGGGCGGCGAAGGCTTCATTGAGCTCGATGACATCGAAATCCTCGATCCTGAGGCCAAGGCGCTTCGTGAGCTTCTGCGAAGCCGGCGCGGGCCCGATGCCCATGATGCGCGGTGGCACTCCGGCGACGGCCGCGCCGAGCACGCGCGCCCGGGGAACCAGCCCGTTGCGCCGAGCCGCCTGCTCCGAAGCCACGATGATCGCCGCGGCACCGTCGTTGACGCCTGAGGCGTTGCCCGCGGTGACGGTGCCGTCGGCACGGACGATCGGCCTCAGCCTGCCGAGCGCCTCCATCGTCGTCTGCCGCGGATGCTCGTCACGCTCGACGAGGATCGGATCGCCCTTGCGCTGCGGGATGGCAACTGGGACGATCTCAGCGGCGAGGCGGCCGCTTTCCTGGGCGGCGGCGGTCCGTTCCTGGCTTCGGCAGGCAAAGGCGTCCTGGTCCTCGCGACTGATCTGGAACTCCTGGGCCACATTTTCCGCCGTGCTCGGCATGGTGTCGTCGCCGTAGGCGTCCTTCATCTTCGGGTTGACGAAGCGCCAGCCGATGGTCGTGTCGTGCACTTCGGCGTGGCGGCTGAACGCCGTCTCGGCCTTGGGCATGACGAAGGGCGCGCGGCTCATGCTCTCGGAGCCGCCGGCGATGATGAGGTCGGACTCGCCGCCCCGGATGGAACGCGCCGCCATCGCCACCGCGTCGAGCCCGGAGCCGCACAGGCGGTTGAGAGTGACTCCCCCCGAGCTGTCGGGAAGCCCGGCGAGCAGCCCGGCCATCCGCGCGAGGTTGCGATTGTCCTCGCCCGCCTGGTTGGCGCAGCCGAGGATCACGTCGTCCACCTGACCCCAGTCGACGCCCGGGTTGCTGTCGATCAGCGCCTTGATCGGAATCGCGGCGAGGTCATCGGCACGGACGTGCGCCAGCGCGCCGCCGTAGCGGCCGATCGGCGTGCGGACGTAGTCGCAGATATAGGCTTCGGTCACAGCGACGACCGTTCAGGCAATACCGTCGCGAAGTAAATTCGCGCCGTCGGACCTGTCGGGCTGCCGCCCGCAGGCCGTCCGTGTCGCGTCATCTCTCGACCAAGCCGCGCTCGCTGCGCTCCGCTTGGCTTGCTCTCGGTGACGCTCAGAGGACACCTCTGCGCATTTGATCCAGCTCGATCGATTCAAACAGCGCCTTGAAATTGCCTTCGCCGAAGCCCTCGTTGCCCTTGCGCTGGATGATCTCGAAGAAGATCGGGCCGATGACGTTCTGGGTGAAGATCTGCAGCAGCAGGCCCTGGCCCTCGGTCGGGGCGCCGTCCATCAGGATGCGGCGCTTCTCGAGCTCGGGGATCGACTCCTCGTGGCCTTTGATGCGCTCGGGAAGCAGCTCGTAATAAGTGTCGGGCGTGTCCTGGAAGGGAATGCCGCGGCCGCGGATGGTGTCGACGCTGTCGTAAATGTCCGAAGTGCCGAGCGCGATGTGCTGGATGCCCTCGCCCTTGTACTCGCGCAGGAACTCCTCGATCTGGCTCTTGTCGTCCTGGCTCTCGTTCAAGGGGATGCGGATCTTGCCGCAGGGACTGGTCATCGCCTTGGAGAACAGGCCGGTCTGCTTGCCCTCGATGTCGAAGTATCGGATTTCGCGGAAGTTGAAGAGCCGCTCATAGAAGTCGGCCCAAACGCTCATCCGGCCGCGGTTCACGTTATGGGTGAGGTGGTCGATATAGGTGAGCTTCGAATCCGCTTCGGCCATCCGCTGCTGCCAGTCGGGATGCCAGTCGAAATCGACATCGTAGATGGAGCCGCCGTCGCCGTAGCGGTCGACGAAGAATAGGCGCGATCCGCCGATCCCCTCGATCGCCGGGATGTCGAGCTCGCCGTCTGCCTTGCTGACCTCGACGCTGGTCGCGCCCAGTTGCAGCGCGCGCGCATGAGCGGCTTTCGCATCCTTGACCCGGAAGGCCATCGCGCAGGCGCTGGGGCCGTGGGCCCTGGCATAATCCTCCGCGTAGGAGCCGGGCTCGGCATTGATGATGAAGTTGCAGTCGCCCTGCTTGTGGAGGGTGACATTCTTCGACTTGTGGCGCGCAACCTCGGGGAAGCCCATCTTCGTGAAAAGCGAGCGCAGTAGCTCGATGTCGGGGGCGGTATATTCGACAAACTCGAAGCCGTCGGTGCCCATCGGGTTCTCGAGGCCGAGAATTCCGGACTTCTCGGCGAGTTGCGTAGCCATGTCGCTCTCCTTTGCGAGGGTCACCTGCGCCTCCGCTCCAGTCATTTCAAGGGCACGGAAGGTCACAAAGGTCCCACTAACGCGCGCGCGTGGGACGCGGGCGCGCACGCGAGGGCGCGGGCGGGCTATCGGAAAGGGGCGATCTGGTCATCGGCCACGGCTTAGGCGAAAGGGGCAGGTGTAGGACAGAGGAAGGCTTGCGACGTGGACATTCCCGACGGCTGGACAATGGACGAGGGCGGCCAGGCGCTGCTGCGCACGTTCCGGTTCAAGGATTTCAGCGAGGCGTTCGGTTTCCTGACCCGGGTGGCGCTTCATGCCGAGAAGGCCGACCACCACCCCGAGTTCACCAGCGTGTGGAACCGGGTGGATTTCCGGCTGACCAGCCATAATGTGGGCGGCGTAACGGAGCGCGATCGCAAGCTCGCCGTGGCGATCGATGCGATTGCCGGAGGCGAAGATGCTTGAGCTGGAGGCGAGCTATCGCCGGCTGCCGGGAACGCGAGCGGCGGTCGGGCAGTCGGGCGTCCATTGCGTCATCGCCGACCGGCCCGAAGGCCGCGCTGGAGGCGGGGGCGGTGGTTTCAACGGCGGCCAGCTGCTCGCCCTGTCGTTGGGGGCCTGTTACTGCAACGACCTTCAGTACGTGGCCGAGGAGCTGGGGGTTGAGATCGAGGACCTCGACGTCCGCGTGCTGATCGACTTTCACGGCCAGCCCACTGTCGCTCGAGAAATCGAGATGCGGGTGAGTGTCACCCTCGCCGATGGCGGCGATCCCGCCCAATTGATCGAGTCCGCGGCCGCGAACTGCACCATCGCCAACACGCTGCGCACGGGGACGCCCGTCAGCATCGTCGCCGCTTAGGCGGCGCCGCGAACCTTCTTGACGCCGCTCGGCGCCGGAGCGCTCCCGTCATAGGCGGCCAGTAGTCCGCGGTCGTCGACGTTCCACGGGTGGAAGCCGGGAAGGAAGAAGCCCGCCCACGCGCCCGCGATCTTGCGGAACATGCCGGGGCGAACCCACAGATAGGCCAGGAGGCTGGTCCAGGCCCTGGCGCCAGTGACCCCGTCCTGCCGCATCAGCTCGAGCGCGCCGCGGGTTCGGTCGAGGACGAAATGCTCGGTGATGATGAGCATGATCCTGGCCTTCAGGCTCCACCGTTTCCAGCGGGTCCAGCCCTTGGTTGCATTGAGCCAGGTGTCGTAGGCGACACCCTTGTGCTCGATCTCCTCGCAGGCGTGCCAGCGCCAGAGGTCGGCGGCCTCCCGGTCGGCGCCATCGAGGTGGCGGGGATCCGCGAGCAGTTCATGCGCGAGGATCGCGGTGAAATGCTCCAGCGCCATGGTCGCGGCGAGGCTGACGATCGGCGGCCGGCCCCTGGTCAAGGCGAGACGCTGGTTGACCCGCACCTCGAGCGTCGTCAGGTCATAGCCCGCATCGGCGGCGCGGCGGTTGAAGGCGTCATGCTCGCGGCTGTGGATCGCCTCCTGTGTCGTGAAGGCCTTGATCTCCTGCGCGAGGCGCGGCGGCGCGCCGTCGCGAAACGCGCGCACGCTCTCGACGAAAAAGGCTTCTCCTGCGGGGAAGGTCGTCGAGAGCGCGTTATAGATCGCGGTCGCCTCGACCCGGCCGCCGTGCCACAAGCGCGGCGTGGATGCGGAGCGGCCGAAGCGGCGGTCGCGGGGGGTGATGCGCAGCTCTTCCGGCGCAGCGAGGATCGTCGTAGCCATGACGGACAGATAGGTTTATTAACACTGATGTCAATAAGACGAACTCGCCTCGGCTCGGAAGAAAGCCGCGCCGTGGCACTGGAAGCGGCGCGCAGGCTGTTGCTGGAGCATGGGCCGCAGGCGGTGACCCTGAAGGCGGTGGCCGCCGAGATCGGGCGGACTCATGCCAACCTGCTTCACCATTTCGGGTCGGCGGCCGGCCTGCAGGCGGCGCTCGTGCGATCGATCGGCGACCGGGTCAGGGGAACCATCGCCGAAGCGGTTGAGCGGGCGCGGGCCGGCGAGGCGGATGTTCGCGAGGTCGTCGACGGGACTTTCGACGCGTTCGGCCGCGAAGGGGGAGGAGCGCTTGCGGCATGGATGATCCTGACCGGTAACCGCGACGCTCTCGATCCCGTACTGGAGTCGCTGCGCGGGCTGGTCGCGCAATTGAGCGTCGGCCATGCCGAGGAACGAGTGGCGGAGAACACGCTTGGGCTGGTCCTGTCGGCGCTCGGCGATTCGCTGCTTGGCGGCGCGTTCGCGGAGTCGCTCGGCCTGCCGAGGGACAGCGCGCGCGAGCTTGCGGCGGAGCGATTGCGCTTCCGGATAGCAACCGAACGCGGACATTGACCGTTCAGGCGGCAGGATTCACAATGATGGCCGAAATGACGACGACGCTCGCCCCGATTGCCGACCGCGCTGCTCCGGCAGCCACGGCGGGCTATTATTATCCAGAGGAGGTTGGGATGAGCTGAAGCGCGACAAGCGACAGTTCACCAGCCTCCAGCCCGCCCGGCCACCGCCCGGCGGGTTTTTTGTTGCTCCATTCCAAGGATTTTCGACATGCAGATGCAAGCGCAGAGGAAGCCGGTCGAGCATTGGCGCGACTATCTGGTGCCCCAGGGGTGGAACGAGTTCAGCGACGAGGACCATGCCGTCTGGGACCTGCTGTTCGGGCGACAGGTGGAGCTGCTCGGCAGCCGGGTCGTGTCCGAGTTCCTCGACGGCATCGACCTGCTTCGGCTCGACCACCCGGGCATTCCCGAGCTTGGCGAGCTCAACGCGATCCTGGAGCCGCGGACGGGCTGGCGGACGGTTGCGGTGCCGGGGCTGGTGCCGGACGACGTCTTCTTCGCGATGCTGACGGAGCGGGTGTTCCCAGTCGGCAATTTCATCCGGCGCCGCGAGCAGCTCGACTATCTCGAGGCGCCCGACTGCTTCCACGACCTGTTCGGGCACATCCCGATGCTGGCCCATCACGAGTTCGCGGCGATGGTCGAGCATGTCGGCCATCTTGGCGGCGCGGCCATTGCCGCCGGCGAGGGGCACCGCATGGCGCGCATCTACTGGCACAGCGTCGAATTCGGGCTGGCGATGGAAAAGGGCGAGCTGAAGATCCTCGGCGCCGGATTGGCGTCGAGTTTCGGCGAGGCGCATTTCAGCCTGGAGAGCGATGCCGTCGAGCGGCTGCCCTTCTCGGCCGGCAAGGCGGTGAACACGCCCTATAGGCATGACGCGTTCCAGCCGCGGTATCTGGTCTCAAAATCGCTGGATGACACGGTGGCCGAGGTGCTGGCGCTGACTCCGGAGGAGTTGCTGGCGCTGTAGCCGCCCTGCGCTATAGGCTGGAGACATGGCGGAAGCCGCGACCAAGGGCGAATATCGCAGCGGGCACGACCCGCGGACCTTGCGCGATGCGCTCGGCTGCTTCGCGACGGGCGTAACGGTCGTGACGGCGCTCGACGAGAAGGGGGGCCCGGCGGGGCTGACGGTCAACAGCTTTACTTCGGTATCCCTCGAACCGCCGCTGCTGCTGGTGTGCATCCACAAGCAGGCGGCGACGGCGGAGGCGCTGGTCGGAGCGGGGAATTTCGCGATCAACGTGCTGCAGACCGGGCAGCAACCGGCGTCGATCACCTTTTCGACGCGGGGAGAGGACCGGTTCGGCTGCACGCCATGGTCGCGGGGAGAGAGCGGCGCGCCGATCCTGGGTGATTCGCTGTGCGTGTTCGAATGCGAGCGCTTCGCGGTTTATGACGGCGGCGACCACCACATCCTGGTCGGGCAGGTGGTGAAGGCGAGCTTCGATGCGGGCCTCGACCCCTTGCTGTTCTTTCGTGGCAAGTACCGCCGGTTGCACTTCGACTAGCTTCGGCTAGGCAGCGCCGATGCTGAGCCTGGATTTCGTGAGGGCCAATCGCGCGGAAGTCGAGCGCGCGATCCTGGTCAAAAATGTCGACGTCGACCTTGGCGCGCTGCTGGCGCTCGACGCGGAGGTGCGCGCGGGCAAGTCGGAGATCGAGCGGCTGCGTGCCGAACGCAATGCGGTCAGCGCCAGATTCAAGGACGCAAGCCCCGAGGAAAAAGCGGAGCTTGGGCGGCAGGCCAGGGAGGCCGGCGCAAGAGCGGGTGCGCTGGAGGGCGAGCTTTCGGCCAAGGAGGCCGAGCTCAAGGCCATGCAGCTCAAGCTGCCGGGTCTGCCCTATGGCGGCGCTCCGGTCGGGCCGGACGAGAGCTTTAACACCGTCATTCGCACCGAAGGCACTCCGCCGCAGTTCGACTTCGAGCCGCTCGACCATGTCGCCCTGATCGAGAAGAACGGGTGGGCCGAGCTGTCGCGGGTGACGCAGGTCTCGGGAAGCCGGACCTATTGCCTGAAGGGGCGGCTGGCGCTGCTCGAGACCAAGCTGATGAGCTGGGCGCTGGAGCGGATCGCGGGGGCCGGCTTCACGCCGATCACGGTGCCGGCGATCGCTCGCGAGCAGGCCTTCCTGAACCAGGGGCAGTTCCCGGGGCACAGGGACGAGACGTACCAGCTGCCCAACGACGATTTGTGGCTGGCGGGAACGGCCGAGGTGGTTCTGACCTCGCTCCATTCGGGCGAGATCATCGAGGGGGCGCAGCTGCCGGTGCTCTATGCCGGCTACTCGCCCTGCTTCCGTCGCGAGGCGGGGAGCGCGGGCAAGGACGTGCGCGGGCTGCTGCGCGTCCACCAGTTCGTCAAGGTCGAGCAATATGTGATCTGCGAGGCGGACGAGGCGCAGTCGGCGGAATGGCATGCCAAGCTCCTCGACCTTGCCGAGCAGATGCTGAGGGCGATGGAGATCCCCTATCAGGTGATCGAGACGTCGACCGGGGACATGGGCCTCGGCAAGTACCGGATGAACGACATCGAGAGCTGGGTGCCGAGCCTTGGCAAGTATCGCGAGACCCATAGCTGCTCGACGCTTCACGACTGGCAGGCGCGGCGGGCGAACATCCGGTACCGCGGCAGCGACGGCAAGGTGCGGTTCGCGCACACGCTGAACAATACGGCGCTGGCCAGCCCGCGCATCCTGGTGCCGCTGCTGGAGAACCACCAGACGGTGGACGGGCGGGTGAAGCTCCCGGTCGCGCTGCAGGAGCTGATGGGAAGCGAGTATCTCTAGGCCGCCGCGCTTCACCGGCGACGACAAGCCGCCTCCTGCCTGGCTTCGCTATGCGGAGGCCGGGTCGCTGTTCGGGCGGTTCTGGCACGGTTTCGGCGACAACGGGCCGCGCGGGCCGGAGGATGGGCCGCCGGCGCTGGTGATCCCCGGGTTCCTGGCGAGCGACCGAACCTGCATGGAGCTTCGGCGTTCGCTCGCGCGGCGCGGTTGGCGGACCTATCCGTGGGAGCTGGGGCTCAACAAGGGCGCGCACCTGGAGGTGATCCGCGACCTGAAGAGCCGGCTGGAAGCCGTCCATGACGGGCAACCGGTGCTGCTCGTCGGCTGGAGCCTCGGCGGCCTGTTCGCCCGCGAGCTGGCGCGCGAGGTGCCAGGGATGGTCCGGGCGGTGGTGACGCTGGGTTCGCCCTTTTCCGGCGATCCGCACCAGAATAACGTCTGGCGTCTGTATGAATGGGTGACCGGTCACCCGGTCCACTCACCGCCGGTCCCGCATCATGCCGACAAGCCGCCGGTGCCGACGCTGGCGATCTGGTCGCGGCGTGACGGGATCGTCGCCAGGCGCGCCGCGCGCGGGCTCGACGACGAACGCGACAAGGCGGTCGAGATCGGCTGCGGTCATATGGCGTTCGGCATTTCGCGGCGGGCGACGCAGCGTGTGGCGCGCGAGATCGGGATTTTCCTGCACGACACAGAGGGCCGGTCGCCGACCTGAGCGAGGCTCGTCAGCGATCAGGTCGGGTGCTGAGGAGATTCAGGCTGTTGGGTAGCGACGGTCTGGGTAATGACATCGGCGATCTGCGAGATCGAGATTGTGAAGACACCGCCGTGCGCCTGCCGCCATTCTGCAATCCCGCCAGAAGCGTCCGGGAAGGTGCCTGGGTCGGGGACTCTTTGAGTGACGCTTGCGTCGAGCGTTTGCTGCGACACTGGAGCGTGTTGAAGCACAGATACTTCGCCAGGCCGGATGTGAATTCCGATTAGGGAGATATGGTAGATGGTGCCGGTGCGGCTTGCTTCGATCTTCTGGATCTTGAGGAGCGAACCGACATCCTGAGGCCGCGTTTTGTACTGCCATACCTGACCCTCCGCATATGAAGAGGGTGCGGCGCCGATGGCGATCAGCGCGCCGAATAGGAGCAGCATGAGTTTAGCCATTCCTGGGATACTGGCACGAATGGCCTAGTCACGAAAGGGCCGGCCCGAAGGTAGTGGGTCAAGTGACCCACTACCGCCCGAGTCGCTGCATTGACTCTTCGTCGGGACTCGCTGGATAAGAACAAAGATAGAACAAGAACGTTGTGAGTCGTGTGGCAGGAGACTTGTCCCTGGTCGCCGGCGGAGCTGTCGCTGCGCGCTTCGGACCGGTGGAATATCGTTCCTTTCCCTTGGGGACGGGCGAGGCCTGGCGTTTGCCCGAAGCGCCGCAGCCGACCCTGTCCGAGCTGTTCGCGGCGCACCCGCGCGACGCCGGCTGGGCGGGGTTCCTGCTGGCCCAGGTGGCCATGGGCAAGCCGCTGCTGTGGGTGCAGGACCGGATGGCGATCCTGGAAAGCGGGCGCGTCTATCCGCCCGGGCTGCCGATGCTTGAGGGGGCGTGCGGGGACCTCATCCATGTCGAGGCGCGCGATGCCCGCGACGCCTTGTGGGCGATGGAGGAGGGACTGAGATGCAGCGCCCTTTCCTGCGTCATCGGCGAATTGTGGGGCGACCCGCGCGCGCTCGACTTCACCGCGACCCGGCGGCTTGCGGTCGCTTCGGAGCGGTCCGGCGTGGCCGCCTTCCTGATCCGGCTGGGGGGTCATGCCAACCTCAGCGGCGCGCGCATGCGCTGGCGGATCGCAAGCGTGCCGTCGCAGCCGAACGAACTCGATCCGCGCTCTCCGGGTGCATCGGCATGGGACGCCGAGCTGTTCCGGGCGCGGGGCATGCCGCCGGGGCGGTGGACGGTCGCGCGCCATGAGGGTTCTTTCCATCTGGTTGCCGGGCCTGGCGATCGAGCGCTGGGCGAAAACGAGCAATTGCGAGCCTGACAGTCCAGTCGTCCTCACCGCCGAGGGCACGCATGGTCCGATCATTCATGCAGTGACGCATGCCGCCGCCGGCCGCGGGGCACGAACCGGCGCGCGGCTGACCGATGCGCGGGCGCTCGATCCAGCGCTGGTCGCGGTTGCGGCCGATCCGGATGGCGATGCAGCGTTGGTGGCAAGGCTTGCCGAATGGGCTGGCCGCTGGTCGCCACTGGTCGAGGTGGATGGCGCGGACGGGCTTCGGCTGGACATTGGCGGAGTCGCGCATCTGTTCGGCGGTGAACGCGGGCTGGTCGCGGATGTGGCGGCGCGCTTTGCGGCGCTTGGCCTGTCGGTACGCGTCGCGGTTGCACCGACCGCCGGTGCGGCCTGGGCGCTGGCCCATCAGCGGCCAGGCATTTGCGAAGGCAACGTCGCGACGAGCCTCTCGCCGCTGTCCGTTTCCGCCCTGCGGCTCGATCCCGACACGGTCCGGACGCTTGAGCGGCTCGGGCTGAAGACGATCGGCGCGTTGATCGGCGTCCCGCGGCTTGCATTGGCGCGGCGGTTCAGGGGCGCGCAGGACGTCGTCGATGCACTCGACCGTGCACTTGGGCGCAAGCCGGAGCCGCTGACGGCGGTTCGGGCCGAGCCAGCGCCCCGGGCGGCGCTTCGGCTGGAGGAGCCGGCGACTCATGTCGAAGCGGCGGGCCAGGCGCTCGAACGGCTGATCCCGGAGTTGGTGCGCCAATTGCAGGAACGGCACCTCGGCGCGCGGCGACTGGCGCTGCACGGCTTCCGGGTCGACGGCAGCGTTGCGACAGCGTCGGTGGCAACGACGATTCCCAGCCGCGAGCCCAAGCACCTGCAGCGGCTGCTGGCCGAGAAAGCGGCGGCGCTCGACCCGGGCTTCGGGTTCGATGCCTTCGTGCTGGAAGCGGCGTGGAGCGAAATGCTGGGGGCCGGTCAGGAGAGCCTGGTCGATGAACCGTCGGGCGAGCGCGACGTCGCGCGGCTGGTCGACCGGCTGACTGTGAAGCTTGGTGAGCGGGCAGTGCGCCGGCCGCAGCCGGTGGCAAGCCATTTGCCGGAGCGGACGAGCGGGTGGCGGGCCGCCATCTTCCCTTCCCCTGCAGTTGAAAGGCCAAGCCGCAATCGGCCACAGCGACTCCTCGATCGCCCCGAATCCATCGACGTTATTTATGCGACGCCCGAAGGCATGCCGCGGCGGTTCCGGTGGCGGCGGGCAGTGCATGACATTGCCCGGGTCGAGGGACCGGAGCGGATCGCGCCGGAGTGGTGGCGGCAGCCGTCGTCGGCTCGGCTGCGCGATTATTACCGGGTCGAGGATGCCGAGGGGCGGCGTTACTGGATCTACCGCGAGGGGCTGGTCGGCGATGGACGCGGCGGTCTGCCGGTCTGGTTCATGCACGGGCTGTTCGGATGAACAATCATAAAAAAGCGCTCGGCTGATGCC
>NZ_JAFAVR010000002.1 GCF_019242355.1 Sphingomonas sp.
CCTGCCGTATGACGCGGCGATCTATCGTACGGACGAAAAGGGCGAGCGCCATCTCTTCGCGCGCTACCTCCAGGGTGGCCACCCTCAAGTAAAATTCCAGGGCAACCGGTTGCTGATCGGGACGATCGGCAAGAGCTATTCCACTGGAGACTTTCACTATCCGGACGGATCTTTGCTTGAGATTGCCTACAAGGGCTGATCCCAAATCTTCATTCAACTGATTGATGGATTCCGCCCCACCAATAGCTAGCGGCCGGCGATCCATCAGGGAGGAGTTCCATGCGGGAACGCAGAGACCATTTCATCGGCGGCGACTGGGTCGCGGCGGCTGCGGGAGGGGAGATCGTCGTCCACTCGCCGGCGACGCTGGAGCTGGTGGGTCGATCCGCCGACGCCGGGCCGGCCGACATCGACGCGGCGGTCGCGGCCGCGCGGCAAGCCTTCGACGCAGGGCCCTGGCCCTGGACGCCGGCCAGGGAGCGCGCCGCGGTGATGCGGCGCATGGCGGCCTACATGCGTGAGCGCGGCGATGAGATCGCCGAACTGCTCTGCGACGAGATGGGCTCGCCGATCTCCTTCCTGAAGCGCGGCGGGGGCGACGGCCCCTCGCCGCTGTTCGAATACTATGCCGACCTGGCGGAGACCTGGCCGTTCGAGGCTCCTCGCCAAGGCGCCCTCGGGCCCGCCGTGGTCCGGCAGGAGCCCGTCGGCGTGGTCGCCGCGATCACGCCGTGGAACGGGCCGCTGTTCATCCTAGCGCTGAAGGTGGCGCCCGCGCTGGCCGCCGGCTGCACGATCGTCGCCAAGCCTGCGCCCGAGGCACCGCTGGACGCCTTCTACATGGCGGACGCCGCCGCGGCCGCGGGTCTTCCGCCCGGCGTGCTGAACATCGTTCCCGGCGGCCGCGAGGCGGGTGAGCACCTCGTGCGCCATCCGGGGATCGACAAGGTCTCCTTCACGGGCAGCACCGCGGCGGGCCGAAAGATCGCCGCCATCTGCGGCGAGGAGTTGAAGCGCTGCTCCCTGGAACTGGGCGGCAAGTCGGCCGCCGTCATGCTGCAGGATGCGGCGGTGGAAAGCCTGGTGCAGTGTGCGATCCCGCTCGGCCTGGCGTTCAACAACGGTCAGGCTTGCGCGGCCTTGACCCGCGTCTTGGTTCCACGGAACCGCCACGACGAAGTCGTCGACGCGATGGTGAGCTTCGTCAAAGGACTCAAGGTCGGCGATCCGCGAGACCCTGAGACCACGATGGGGCCGCTCATCGCCGAGCGCCAGCGCGAGCGCGTGGAACGCTACCTCGGCCTCGGGCGCGAGGAAGGGGCCACGCTTGCGATCGGCGGCGGGCGGCCGAAAGGGCTCGACAAGGGCTGGTATGTGGAGCCCACCGTGTTCGCCGAGGCCAGCAACGACATGACCATCGCCCGTGAGGAAATCTTCGGTCCGGTGGGCGTGGTCATTCCCTACGACGGCGGCGATGACGAGGCCGTCGCCCTGGCCAACGCCTCGACCTATGGCCTGGGCGGCGCGGTCTTCTCCGCCGACCCCGATCGCGCATATCGGGCCGCGAGCCGCATCCGCACCGGAACCATCGGCCTGAACATGTTCGGTGTGGACCCGTACTGCCCCTTCGGCGGCTTCAAGAGCTCGGGCATCGGTCGGGAAATGGGCCCCGAGGGCCTCGCTTCCTTCATCGAATACAAGTCCGTCTTCAACCGCGCTCGACCTGAGGCTTGAGGAGCGCTCCATGCTCGATCCATCGGTTCCCGACCAAGCCCTGGCGAAGGTCCCGCCGCATGTGCCGCATGAGCTTGTGCGCAGCGTCAATCTGTTCAGCGATCCTGAGATCGCGACCTGTCCGCACGCTTTGATCGCCAGGATGCATGACGGGCCCCGCGTCTTCTTCAACGTTGGCGATCCGTTCCGGGGCCCCGCCTGGACGCCGACCCGGGCCGAGGACATTCGGGGGATTCTGCAGAACCCCGAGGTATTCTCCTCCGAAGGCATGTCGGGGTTCTCCGCGCTGATCGGCGAGACCTGGCCCTTGATCCCGACCGAGACCGATCCGCCGGCGCACAGCGCTTACCGGACGCTGCTCAATCCGATCATGAGCCCCAAGCGGATCGCAGAGATGGAGGACAAGGTCCGCGAACGAGCGGTGCAGCTGATCGAGGCGCTGCAGGATCAGAAAAGCGTCGAATTCATGCAGGCCTTCGGCCGCGCCTTTCCGATCTACATCTTCCTGGAACTGATGGGCCTCCCAACCGATAGGGTGGAGGTGTTCTACGGCTGGATGCACGGCGTCCTCCACGGCGCCGACATGGCCGAACGTTCGGCGGCGATGGGCGAGGTGGCGAGCTACCTGCGCGGCGTGGCCAAGGAGCGGGTCGGCTCGACCTCAGACGATCTCGTCAGCTTCGTGGTCAATGCGCGCATTGAAGAGCGCCCGCTGACCGACGACGAGATCATCGGCATGCTGACCCTGATCTTCGGAG
>NZ_JAFAVR010000055.1 GCF_019242355.1 Sphingomonas sp.
GCGACCGGGCGGCTGGCCGCAGGTCGGCGCGATCATCGCCATCGTCGGAGCGCTGGAGTCGCTGCTTTTGCCGCGCATCTTCAAGCGCAACTGGGATCGCCAGGACGGCGCCCGGCCGTGAAGCGCTTCTGGAAGGACGTCGCCGTCGCGCCCGAAGGCGCGGGCTGGGGCATTCGGCTCGACGGCCGGCCGGTCAGAACCCCGGCCCGGGCGGTGCTGCTGCTTCCGGCAGGAGCACTGGCTGCTGCGGTGGCTGAGGAATGGTCGAGCGTTGGGGAGGAGATCGACCCGCGGGCGATGCCGCTCACAGGCCTGGCGAATGCAGCGATCGACCGCGTCGCGCCCGATCACGATGGCTTTGCAGCGGGGCTCGCACGCTACGCCGAGGCTGACCTCGCCTGCTATCGCGCAGAGGGGCCGCGCGGCCTGGTCGAGCGGCAGGACGCGAGCTGGGACTCGCTGCTGGCCTGGGCGCGCCGTCGCTACGACGTGGATTTCTGCACGACCACGGGCGTCGTCCATGTCGACCAGCCGGCGGCGACGGTCGATCGCCTGAGCCATGAAGTCGCGGCACTCGACCCGTTCCGGCTCGCTGGCTTGTCACCTTTGGTCACGATCGGCGGCTCGCTCGTCGCTGCGCTAGCGGTAATCGATCGGGCGATGAGCCCGGACCAGGCCTGGGGCGCCGTCACCGTCGACGATCGCTGGCAGGCCGAGCAATGGGGCGCCGACGCGGAGGCTGAGACCGCGCTGGACAACCGCCGCCGCGAATTCCTCGCCGCCGCGCGCTTCCTGGAGTTGCTCGACGCCTAGTGCTGCGGGCCGATCAGGTCGCGGACGAATTCGACCAGGCCCGTCTGGCGGATGCGCCTCGACCGTTCGGCGCTAATGATCGCGCGCACCTCGCCGAGGCAGGTGTCCATGTCGCGATTTACGAGGACATAGTCATACTCCGCCCAATGCTCGATCTCGCCGGCGGCGCGGCGCATTCGGTCGGCGATCACGTCCTCGGAATCCTGCGCCCGGGTGTGAAGCCGGTGCTCGAGCTCGGTCATCGAGGGCGGGAGCAGGAAGATGGTGACGAGATGCTCGCCGAAATCGGGCTCGAGCTGCCGAGCACCCTGCCAGTCGATGTCGAACAAGATGTCGCTGCCCCTGCGCAAGGCCTGCTTCACTGGCGCTTTCGGGGTCCCGTAGCGGTGACCGAAGACATGCGCCCATTCGACGAACTCATTGGCGGCGATCATTCGGTCGAACTCGGCGTCGTCGACGAAGAAGTAATCAACCCCTGTGATCTCGCCGGGGCGGGGAGGCCGGGTGGTCGCCGATATGGACATCGTCACATCGCGGTCAGCGTCCAGCAACATTCGCGAGATAGTGGACTTTCCGGCCCCCGATGGCGAGGAAAGGACGATCAGCAGCCCCCGGCGACTGCGGACGGGATGATCGGATAACGCGTCCATGACCGCTCTTGCTTCCGGCGAGCCGTGCCCGTCAAGCGGCGGAATACCGCAGTGCACAAATAGGGTCTTGAAATGCTGCGTCGCAACGCATATTGTGCATTGCAGCAAAAACGCGAATTTCGAATGAGGCTAGATCGATGACCGAAGACACCAAGCTCCAGGCCCAGGCTGCTGCCGAGGCTCCGGCCGACGTTGCCAAGGCCGTCGCCGACACTGCCGATGCGATCGCGAAGGAGAGCGTCAAGGCTGCTCGCCGCGAGCGTGCGACCGCCGCCCGCCGTGCCAAGCGCCGCGAGGCCGCTGCCGCCAAGGCGCCCCGCGCGACCCGTCGCGCTGCAAAGACCACTCGCGCCGCCCAGGGGACGACCCGCTCGCGCCGCGCCACCCGTACCGCCGCCCGCATCGCCGCGGCGGCTCCCGAAAGGATTGAGACCGTGACGAACAACTTCTTTGGCGCTTTCGAAGGCCTTCAGGGCGCCGCTCCGTTCCAGAACCTGCTCGCGGACGCTAACGGCCGCACTCAGGATGCCGTGAAGCGCAGCCAGCGCGTTGCCGAGGAGCTCGCCGACCTGACCCGCGCCAATGTCGAGGCAGTCGTCGAGGCCGGCCGTGTCGCCGCCGAGGGCGCCCGCACGATCGGCCAGTCCGTCGTCGCCACCAGCCGTGACGGTGTCGAGCAGGCCGCCGATGCGATCCGCTCGCTTGCGGAAGCCAAGTCGCCGACCGAATATCTGCAGCTGCAGAACGACTTCGCCCGCGCCTCGTTCGACCGCATGGTCGCCGAGAGCTCGAAGCTGACCGAGTCGTTCGTGAAGCTCGCCGGCGAGGCGTTCCAGCCGCTGTCGAACCGCGCCAGCGCGAACGCCGAGCGTTTCAACTCTTTCGTTGCCTGACCCTCTCCCCTCCTAAGTCTGGCAACGCCTGGCGGTCGCTCTTCACTGAGCGGCCGCCTTTTTTTGCCCCCCGAACACAACAGCGGCTTGCCGCGTTTCGCGTGCTTGCCATATTTCAGGTCGAGATGAGCATCCGCGTACTACCCACCATGGCGAATGGCCCCGGCCAGGGCGACGGTCTCGACGAGGGTGAAACCGGCGTCGCGACGCGCACCCGCGCTCGCACCAAGAAGCCGTCCAATTACAAAGTGCTGATGCTGAACGACGATTACACGCCGATGGAGTTCGTCGTGCTCGTCCTGCAGCAATTCTTCTCGATGACCATCGAGGATGCGACCCGGGTCATGCTTCAGGTCCACCAGCAGGGCGTCGCGGTCTGCGGCGTCTTCACCTACGAAGTTGCCGAGACGAAGGTGACCCAGGTCATCGACTTCGCTCGCGAGAACCAGCACCCGCTGCAGTGCACGCTGGAGAAGGCTTGAGGCACGCTGCTTGTCACAGGTTCGCACCGCGCTAAAGCGCGGCGGTGGACAGCATCTGGATCAAGGGTGGCAATCGCCTCAACGGCGACATCCCGATCAGCGGGGCGAAGAACGCGGCGCTGACGCTGATGCCCTGCGCTCTCCTAACCCAGGAGGAGCTGACCCTCGTCAACCTGCCGCGCCTTGCCGACGTCGATACGTTCGGCCACCTGCTCAACCAGCTCGGCGTCTCGACTTCGGTCGCGGGCGTTCGCAAGGGCGAGTTCGGCCGGCGCATGACGATGCGCGCAACCGACATCGTTTCGACCGTCGCGCCGTATGACATGGTCCGCAAGATGCGGGCGTCGATCCTCGTGTTGGGGCCGATGCTTGCGCGCGAGGGCGAGGCGACAGTGTCGCTCCCGGGCGGCTGCGCGATCGGTGATCGTCCCATCGACCTTCACCTGAAAGCGCTTGAGGCGATGGGCGCGGAGATCGAGCTTGCGGCCGGCTATGTAAAGGCGAGCGCGCCCAGGGGACGCCTTTCGGGCGGCGACTTCAGCTTCCCAGTCGTGTCGGTCGGAGCGACCGAGAATGCGCTGATGGCCGCCGTGCTCGCCAAGGGCCAGACGCAATTGTTCAACGCAGCGCGCGAGCCGGAAATCGTCGACCTCTGCAACCTGCTGGCGGCACTGGGCGCGAGGATCGACGGGATCGGATCGTCACACCTCACGATTGACGGCGTGGAGGGGCTTCACGGCTGCGAATATGAAGTCATGCCCGACCGGATCGAGGCGGGAAGCTACGCCTGCGCGGCGGGAATCACGGGCGGCTCGATCAACCTCATCGGCGCGCGGCCGGACGACATGCGGGCGACCCTAAACGCGCTTGCCCAGTGCGGCCTGATGATCGAGTTCAACAATCGCGGGATCAAGGTCAGCGCCGACGGCGGGCTCAAGCCCCTGGCCCTCTCGACCTCTCCTTTCCCGGGCTTCGCGACCGACATGCAGGCGCAGTTCATGGCGATGCTGACGCTCGCCAACGGCGACAGCTTCCTCGAGGAGACGATCTTCGAGAACCGCTACATGCACGTCCCCGAGCTTCGCCGGATGGGCGCGGAAGTGGATATCCACGGCCGCTCGGCGATCGTCCATGGAGTCGAGGGCTTGACCGGCGCAAGCGTGATGGCGACCGACCTCCGCGCCTCGATGAGCCTGGTGCTTGCGGGGCTCGTCGCGGAAGGCGAGACCGAGGTCTTGCGCGTCTATCACCTCGACCGCGGCTACGAGCGGCTTGAGGAGAAGCTGTCCGCCGTCGGAGCGACCATCGAGCGCCGGAGCGCCGGCTAGAGCTTTTTGCAGAAGCGGATGCTGGTGCGCTCGTAACCCATGTGGCGGTAGAAGGCGTGGGCTTCCGCGAGCCGGTCGTTGCTGGTCACCTCGACAAGGCGGCAGGCGCGGGCCCGCAGTGCGTCTTCCGCCGCCGCAACCAGCTTGCGACCGATGCCCCGGCCGCGTGCCGCTTCGGAGACCACCAGGATGTTGATTCGGCCGGCCGGCCGGTCGCGGTGGACGGCGACCATCGCGTCGATGCCGCATAGGCCGACGATTTGCCGGTCGAGGGTGGCGACGAGGGGCGTCAGCTTGGCCCGGGCGAGCTCAGCGATTCGCTTGCGAACGCCAGCCTCGTCGACTTGATGGTCGAGCAAAGCGATCAGGCCGACCAGCACCCCTGAATCGCCGGGTCTGGCTGGACGGATCGCGAGCTTGGGCTCGGCCGGAGGGGGTGCCGGGCGCCTTTCCTGGCGGTCTGGTGGCGATGGTTCGGCGACTTTCCGCGGCTTCGGGTGAGTCTTGCGCTTCCGCGCCGGTGCGTCGAGCGACGCCCCCCAATCACCCGCGCCGAGGTTGCGGAGATAGGTTTCGACTTCTTCGGGCTTCGCGTTCGGGCCCTTCGGGTCCATTCCGAACACGGCCTTGCCGGACGCGTCGGTCAGCCCGGCCTTGCCGAAGCGGCGCTTGCCCGGAGTGCGGACGCGCGAGCGCACGAGCTTGAGACCGCGATTGCGCGCGCTTTCGGCCAGCGCATCGAGGACGGGATCGCTCACAGCGCGTCGAGGACGTGCAGCACAAGGCCGACCAGTCCACCGACCAGGGTACCGTTGATCCGGATATACTGAAGGTCGCGACCGACCGCCGCTTCCAGCCGGGCGGTGACGGTGCGGGCATCCCACCCGCGGATCGTCTCCGACACCAGCTTGACGATCGAGCTGCCATAGCTTGCCGCCATTCCGACCACCGCTCGGCGAGCGAAGCGATTGATCGCGATTCGGATTTGCGGGTCGCGCTCGAGAGTCGCGCCCATCGACTTCAGCACCTCGCCCACCTTTCCGGCGAGCACCGCATCGGGGTTGCGGGCGGCCCGGATCACGGCTTCGCGGCCCTTCTGCCACAAGGTGTCGAGCCAAAGGCCGACCGAGCGGTTCTCGAGCAATTGTTCCTTCATCTCCTCGACCCGGGCACGGGTTTCGGGACGGGTCTGAAGGTCGTTGGCGAGCTGCGCGAGCGCTTCCTCGACCTTGATCCGCACCGGGTGCGCGGGATCGGTCGACATCTCGGTCGTCAGCTTGCGCAGCCCGTCGATGATGGCATCCGCGAGCTTGGTGTCGAGCGCGGCGAGCTTCAGCACCCAATTGGCCTTGTTATGGACCATCTCCCGGATGAGCGGCTCGTTCGCATCAAGCGCGCGCGCCATCCAGCGGATTGCGGCTTCCAGCATTGGGACGTGGCGGTCGTCATTGATCGACGAAGCGAGCGCATGGCCGAGAAGCGGCGACACTTCCATCGCCCGCAGCCGCGACGAGATTGCGCTTTTGACGATACCGCCCAAGCGCTCGTCGTCGAGGCTTTCGAAGATGTTGGCGATCAACCGCGAGGCGCCGGCACGGATTCGCGTGCCTTCGCCCGCCGGCGTCTGCAGGAAGCGGCCGGCCGCGGCGGCGACATCGATATTGCGCATGCGCCGCGCGACCACCGACGGGGTCAGGAAATTCTCCCGGAGGAAGTTCGCGAGCGCCTCGCCGATCCGGTCCTTGTTGCGCGGGATGATCGCGGTGTGCGGCACCGGCAGGCCAAGCGGGTGGCGGAAAAGGGCGGTGACCGCGAACCAGTCGGCCAACCCGCCGACCATCGCGGCCTCCGCGAAGGACTTCACATAAGCGAGCCACGGGTGGGCCGGCTGCAACGCCCGGGACACGACGAAGACCACGGCCATGACGAGCAGCAGGCCCGTCGCGACGATCTTCATGCCGGCCGCGCCCGGCTGCGCCGGATTGAATCGCGCGAGCGCGCCGTTGCTCATTCGGGCCATGACGGCTCAATCCACGAGCCGCCGTCGGAGTTCACGCGACTAGTAACGTTACTCCGCAGGAACGGGCTGCCCAGCCTCGTGCGCCTCCGCGCCGACGAGGCGATGGAAAATGCGCCCGATCCGGCTTTCGAGGGAGATGGCGATGGAGAAATAGGCCGGGACGAGGACCAGGGTCAGGAGCGTCGAGAAGATGAGGCCACCGATCACAGTGATGCCCATCGGCGCCCGCCAGCTGTTGTCGCCGCTCAAGGAGATAGCCGTCGGCAGCATGCCTGCCACCATCGCCACGGTCGTCATTACGATGGGCTGGGCGCGCTTGTGCCCGGCTTCCCAGATTGCATCGTTCTTCGCCATCCCGTGATTCATCATCTCGACGGCAAAATCGACGAGCAGGATCGAGTTTTTCGCGACGATGCCGAACAGCATCAGGATGCCGATGAGCACGAACAGCGAGACGGGTTGGCCGGCGATGTGCAAGGCGACGGCGGCTCCAAGCGGAGCGAGGATCAGCGATCCCATGTTCACGAAGGGCGCGAGGAACCGGCGGTAGAGAAGGACCAGGACCGCGAACACCAGCAGCACGCCCGAGATCAGCGCGACCGCGAAGTTGAACAGGAGATCCGCCTGCCACTTCTGATTGCCGAGATTCATCTTCTGGATGCCCTGCGGCAGGTTCTTCACCGAAGGCAGGGCGTTGACCTTGTTCCAGACATCGCCCTCGACCACGCCCGGGGCGAGGTCGGCGCCGATCGACAGGCGGCGAAGCTGGCTCGAGCGGTTGATCGTCGTCGGGCCCGAGCCGAACCCGATGTCAGCGACGGATTTCAGAGGAACGGAGCCGCCCGAAGAGGTGGGAACGGGCAGGTTCTCGAGGGTGGCAAGGTCCTTGCGCGCACCTTCGTCCAGGGAGACCTGGATCGGTACCTGGCGGTCGGAGAGCGAGAATTTCGCGCTGTTCTGCTCGATGTCGCCCAACGTCGCGATCAGGATCGTCTGGCTGAGCGCCGAGGTCGTAACTCCAAGGTCCGCGGCGAGGTCGAAGCGCGGAGTGATCGTGATCTCCGGTTGCGCGAGATTGCTTCCGACGCGCGGCGCCAGGAGGCCTGGAACGGTCGCCATCTCCTTGGCGATCTGGTTGCCGACGGCGTTCAGCTTCACGGGATCCTCGCCGCCGAGATAGAGCTCGATGTCGCGGGAATCGGCGTCGACGCCGCCCTGCTGGCTCTGGAAGCTGACCCGCGCATCGGGGATTGCGGCGAGAGTCGGCGACAGCTTGCGCTCGAACTCCGTGCTCTTCAGCGGGCGTTTCTTCTTGAGAACGACGTTCACGTGCGCGGTCGCGACCTGGATGCTCTCGAACACGCGGTCGACGTTTGCGTCGGCCTGGACGATGGCGGCGACGCGATCGGTCACGGCTTCGGTTTCCGCCAATGTGCTGCCCGGCGCCATGCTGATGTTGACGCGAGAATAATCGCTGTTCTGCGGCGGGAAGAACGACGTCGACAAGGTCCCGAACAGGGCGATGCTGAGAAGCAAGGTCGCAAAGCCGGCGGCAACCATTGCCAGGCGGTGATCTTGGAATCGCGCACTCCACCGCGCCGCGAACAGTCCGTGCCAGTCGGCGAACGAGCGACTTCCAATCAGTCGACTGAGCAATCCGCCTAGCCGGGCGACGCCGTAAGCGAAGAAGCAGCCGACAACGACTGCCGGCAATAGGGCGATCGCTCCGCTCCAGCCGGCCCTGGTCAGCATCCCGACGACGCCCGCCGTGCCGGCAAGGAAGCCCACGATGACGAACAGCAGAAGCACGACCTCGATCGCAAAATAGCCGAACCTCAGCGCGGGCTTCGTGGTGCGCTCAAGCAGGGCCTTGGCCTTCGACGTGTCGAGACTCCAGTTCAGGACCCGAAGGTAGACATTCATCCAGCCCCAGGCCGCGTGCGGCTGCTTGCCGTGCGAGCGCAGGAAGTATGCGGCAATCAGCGGCGTGATCATGCGCGCGACGAGCAAGCTCATCAGCACCGACAGGACGACGGTAAAGCCGAACGCCTTGAAATACTGGCCGGCGATGCCGGG
>NZ_JAFAVR010000142.1 GCF_019242355.1 Sphingomonas sp.
TCGTTCGCGCCTCCCAGCACCTTGCCGGTCAAGAGCAGGGAGAAGGTCGCCGCATTGACGAACGAGGATTCCGACCGGCCGAGCTGATCGGACCAGTCCGGCCCGGAGAGCTTGTCGGCGATCAGCTCGTCGGCCGTCCGCGAATCGGGAATCCGGAGCAGCGCCTCGGCAAGGCACATCATCGCGATGCCCTCGTCCGAGCCGAGGTCATAGGCATGAAGGAAAGCATCAAGCCCGGACGGCTTGTGAGAACGCATGCCGTTGACGAGCGCCCGGGCAATCGCCCCAGCTTCGGCCGCCGTTTCGGCCGGAAGCCTGGCTTCGGCAATCCGGACGTTGGCGACCTGCTCTTCGTCAGGGCGATAGGCCCGGCGCAGGTCTGAGCGGTCCACTGGTCGGGGACGTGATCGGGAATCTGTGCGGCTTGGCCGCGTCTGTGAATCGGCAGACATGTCGGCGCTGCCTAGGCGCGGCAGTCCCGCTTATGCAATTCCCTGAACGTCAGTCCAGCGCATGGATCGCCGGAAGCGCCTCGATCCGCGCCCGCCAGGGAAAATACTCTTCGAGCCTCCCCCCATCAGCAACCGCTTCCACCGTCCCACAGGCAAACGGATACAATCATGGCTCAGTGGGAAGCGGCCAACCTCGCTCAGGCGACCTGACCGTGGCAGTGTTTATATTTGAGACCGGAGCCGCAGGGGCACGGCGCATTGCGACTGATCGGCGCCTCGACGACCGCGCCGTCTTCGCGTTGCGGATAAGCGGGCTGCGGAATGCCGAGTTCAGGCAGGGCCGAGAGACCACGCACTGAACCGTCGATGTCGGCCGTGTTGTCGTCCCCGGAGAGGGGATCGAAATGCTGCGTGATGAAGTCGGGCAGCGTTGGCAAAGACGGTTCCTGGAATTGCAACTGCGCGTTCATCAGGGTCCGCGTCACCTCCTCGCGGATCGACACCAGCAGCCGCTCAAACAGCAGGAAGGCTTCCTGCTTGTACTCATCGATCGGCTTCTTCTGGGCATAGCTCCGGAGGTGGATCACCTGGCGAAGCGCATCGAGCGTCGAAAGATGCTCCTTCCAGTGATGATCGAGGGTCTGGAGCAGGATCTGCTTTTCGACTTCGACCCACCGCTCGGGATCCATCTCCTTGACCTTCTCGGCCATCGCGTCGTCGGCGAGCTTCAGCACCCGCTCCGACACCAGCTCAGGATCGACCGCCTCTTCCTGCATCCAGGAATCAATCGGCGGCTCGAGGCCGAAGATGACCCGGACGCTCTCCTTGAGCTCCTCGACGTTCCACTGCTCCGGATAGGTCCCCTCCTGACAGTTCACGGCGATGATCGAATGGACCGTCTCCGCGCGCATATCCGAGATGGTCTCCGAGACGCTCTCGGCATCCATGATGTCGGCGCGCTGCTCGTAGATGACCTTGCGCTGGTCGTTCATGACGTCGTCGAATTCGACGACCTGCTTGCGGATGTCGTAGTTGCGTGCCTCGACCTTCTTCTGCGCAGTCTCGATCGCCTTGGAAATCCACGGGCTGACGATCGCCTCGCCGTCCTCGAGGTTCTTGTTCATCAGCCGCGAGAACATGGTCTGCGGACCGAAGATTCGAAGCAGGTCGTCGTCGAGACTGAGGTAGAACTTCGACAGGCCCGGATCGCCCTGCCGCCCCGAACGGCCGCGCAGCTGGTTGTCGATGCGCCGGCTCTCGTGGCGCTCCGTGCCGAGCACGTAGAGCCCGCCGAGCTCGAGCACGCGCTGCTTCTCCGCGGCGATTTCCTCTCGGACCTTCTCGGCGCGAGTCTCATATTCGGGCGATCCGGCAACGAGGTCCGGAGTCTCGTCGAGCATCCGGAACTCGAGGTTTCCGCCGAGCTGGATGTCCGTTCCGCGCCCAGCCATGTTGGTCGCGATCGTTACTGCGCCAATCCGCCCGGCCTGGGCGACGATATGGGCTTCCTGTTCGTGGAAGCGGGCGTTCAGCACCGAATGCCTGATGCCCTCCGCATTCAAATATTCGGACAGCATCTCGGACTTCTCGATCGACACCGTGCCGACCAACGCGGGCTGCCCCTGCTCCTGCTTGGCCTTGAGCTCCTTGGCGATTGCTCCGAACTTCTCGGGCATCGTCTTGTAGAACTCATCCTCCTCATCGGCGCGGCGAACGGGAACGTTGGTCGGGATCGCGACCACGTTCATCTTGTAGATGTCGAAGAATTCCGGCGCCTCGGTCATCGCGGTGCCGGTCATCCCGCCGAGCTTCGGATACATCCGGAAGTAGTTCTGGAAGGTGATTGAGGCGAGTGTCTGGTTCTCGGGCTCAATCTGCACGCCTTCCTTGGCCTCGACCGCCTGGTGAAGCCCGTCCGACCAGCGCCGTCCGTCCATCATCCGGCCGGTGAACTCGTCGATGATGACGACCTTCCCATCCTTGACGATATAGTCGATGTCCTTCTTGAACATGACGTTCGCCTTGAGCGCCTGGTTCAGGTGATGGACGACCTGCGTGTTGGCGATGTCGTAGAGATTACGGCCTTCGATCAGCCCCTCGCCTTCGAGCAGCCGCTCCGACTTCTCCGTGCCCTCTTCCGTCAGGACGACGCTCTTCTGCTTCTCATCCTTCTCGTAGTCCGACTCGAGCAAGGTCTTCACCAGGCGGTCGACCGAGATGTAGAGGTCGGACTTATCATCCGTAGGGCCCGAGATGATGAGCGGCGTGCGAGCCTCGTCGATCAAGATCGAATCCACCTCGTCGACGATCGCGAAATGGAACGGCCGCTGGACCATCTCTTCGCGCGAATATTTCATGTTGTCGCGCAGGTAGTCGAAGCCGAGTTCGTTATTCGTCGCGTAGGTGATATCGGCGTTGTAAGCATCCCGCCGCTGCTGGTCGGTCAGGTTGGGGACGATGACGCCGACGGTCATGCCGAGGAATCGGTAGACCTGTCCCATCCAGCCGGCGTCGCGAGTGGCGAGATAGTCGTTCACCGTGACAACGTGGACGCCCTTGCCTTCGAGCGCGTTGAGATAAACCGCGAGCGTCGCGACCAGCGTCTTGCCTTCGCCCGTCTTCATTTCGGCAATTTCGCCGCGATGGAGGGCAATGCCGCCGATCAGCTGGACGTCGTAGTGTCGCTGGCCAAGCGTTCTACGAGCCGCTTCGCGAACCGTTGCAAAGGCTTCGGGCAACAAGTCGTCAAGCCTGGCGCCGCTTGCCAGCCGCTGCCGGAAAACGTCCGTCTGGCCACGCAACTCCTCGTCGCTGAGCGCGGAAATCGTCGGCTCGAAGCCGTTGACCGCGTCGACATACTTGCCGAGACCGCGGACATAGCGATCGTTGGCCGATCCGAAGATGCTCTTTGCCACTGCGGCGAACATGGAAAATCCTTAAATGCCAGCGCGTTAGAGAAAGGTCGAAAACTTCTCGCGGCGGCTGGGGAAACTGCGCCCGGCGATGTAAGGAGCGCCCTGCTGCTAGTCAATTAACGGAGGCCGCATGGGGCTGACCGGTGGATGCATGTGCGGCACTGTCCGCTACGAGCTGAAAAGCGATCCGTTCGATTGCGGCTGGTGCCATTGCCGGACGTGCCAGCTCACCAGCGGCGCGCCGGCGATGGTCTTCGCGTCGGTTCCGGAAGGGGACTTGGCCTGGACCTCAGGCGCGAGCAGCGTGAAGTCGGTTGCCTCGTCCAGCTTCGGCCATCGCACCTTCTGCGGCGAGTGCGGCACGCCTTTCCTGATGCAGGTCGACCACCAACCGGAAACCATCGACTTCAGCGTTGCGACGCTGGACGACCCGGGCGCCATCGCACCCATGTTTCACATTTTCTGGGCAAGCAGGGTGCCGTGGTTCGATCCCGGCGATGATCTGCCGCGGCACGACAGGTTCCGGCCGGACACACGCGGTCTCGAAGGAACCGAGCCGCCCGAATGATCCGCCTCTAGGCTTGGCGCACGCCCTGACCCGCCGTGTCGAGATTGCTCTCGAGCCACTGCTGGATCTGGCTGCGCGGCGCAGCGCCAACCTTTTGCGCGATCGGCTGGCCGCCCTTGAACAACAGCATCGTCGGAATGCCGCGAACGCCGTAACGGCCCGGGGTGTCGGGATTCTCGTCGATATTGAGCTTGGCGATCGTGACCTTCTCGCCGAGTTCCTTCGAGATGTCCTCAAGAGCCGGCGCGATCATCCGGCACGGGCCGCACCATTCGGCCCAGAAATCGACGAGCACCGGTCCGTCGGCACCCAACACATCGGATGAAAAGCTCTGGTCGGTGACCGTCTTGGTGCTCATGGCGCGCGACTCTCCTGATGACGTGAACTTGGAGAACATATGGGCAGTCGCGGTCCGCCTCTCAAGTCGGCAGCTCGAATAGCTGCGGCCCACCGGTGTAGAGCAGCGCCGCATGGATCGCCCGGCCCGGGAAGATCACTCGCAGCGCCTCGGCGTAGGCGCCCATCTGCGCCCGGTGTGCGTTCGGGATTGAAGCCTCGCCAGGCGGCACGCGACCGGTCTTGAAGTCGAGCACGGAGACGTGATCGGCCTCCACCAGCAAGCGGTCGACGGTGCCGGCGATCACGCGGCCGTCGGGCAAGGTCGCGGCAAGCGGCGCTTCTGCCAGCGAGCCCGGACCGAACAGCGGCGCCAGCGAGGGCTGTTCGAGGACCCGACAGACCTCCTCGACGATCTCGACCTGCTGCTCGGCCGTCACTGCCTCCGCTGTTTGCTCCAGCCACCGCAACCCGCCGGCCCGGCGATGCGCCGGTGCGACATCGGCAAGGCGCTCCAGCAGATGGTGAATGAGCGTGCCGCGCCGGGCCGCCGCCCGCATGGTTTCGCTCGGCGGCGGCGCCGGCTCCCGGTCCTCTGCGATCGCCGACGGCGCGAGCGGACGCGGCGGCCGGGACTGGGGGGGAGCTTCGGCGAGCGCCCATACTGGCACGGCGGGTGCGATCACATCGCGCCGCGCCCGTCTTGGCCGGATCGCCCCTGCGCGCACCGTTCCGAGATAGCGGAGGACTTGGTTACCGGCGCCGCCCTGTTCCCATTGCGCGCCGAGTCCCGTCAGCGCCTGCTCGACCCTCGTGTGCCAGCAGTTCGCGGACCGCTCGCCGCGCGGTTTCACACCGGCGACCACCAACCGCTCGGCGGCGCGGGTCATGCCGACATAGAGCAGGCGCCAATGTTCCTCGAGGTCGCGAAGCTTGTCGTCGACCATGACGGCATCGAACGGCGCCATCGCCTCGGCCTTACGGGGCCGGACGAGCGGCACCCGAGCGTTGCTGATCGGCAGCTGCAAAACGTTCGACGGGCCGCCTAGCCGGTCTGGATCGGCGGTTGAATCTGCAAGGACCACGACCGGCGCCTCAAGCCCTTTGGCGCCGTGCACCGTCATCACCCTCACCGCGTTGCCGGGCGCCGACGGATCGCGCTTGATCTCGACGTCGCCTTTGGAGAACCAGGACAGAAAGCGATCGAGCGAGACCGTTTCGCCGCGCTCGAACTCGAGGGCGCTCGACAGCAATTCGTCGGTGGGGTCGCGGGCGGACGCGCCGAGCCGCCCATAGAGCTTGCGTCGGCCCTGCATCGGCCCGGTCAACACCGTTTCGAGGAAGCGATGCGGAGTCGTATAGTCCGCCATGGCCAGAAGCGAGAGGAGCGCGTCCCGCGCCTCCGCGAAGTCCGGTCGCTCGCCGGCGCGCTCGCCGAGCGTCTTCCACAGGGAATGGCTGCCGCGCGCGTGCGCAAGGTCGAACAATTGCTGCTGGTCCCAGCCGAGCAACGGTGAAACCAGCAGGTTCGCGAGGTTGAGATCGTCGCGCGGCTGCACGGCGAACGCCATCGCCCCCAGCAGGTCGCGGACCGCGAGCGGTTCCTGAAGGTGCAGGCGATCGATGCCGGCGACCGGAACGTGCTCGGCAAACAGCCGCGCGACGATCAGCGACGCCAGCTCGCCCCGGCTCCGAACCAGGATAAGCACGTCGCCCGGCGTCATCGGCCGCTCCGTCGTTTGCAGGACCGGCGCCTCGTCCAGCCAGCTCTTAACCTGCTTCGCCAACGCGGCGGCATAAAGCCGGTCCGTCTCGTCGACCCACGATTCCTCTCCGGCATCCTCGTCCAAGTCGAGCGCTTCGAATGGCGGACACAGTTCGACTATGCCGGGCCAGCCAGCAAAATACGCGCGATGGCGGTTGGGAGCGTCCTCGATACCCATGGCGCGATGTCCAACGTTGTCGATCACCGCATCGACGACATCGAGGACGGCTTGCGCCGAGCGGAAGCTGGCGTCGATCGACAGGCTCCGGAACTCGGGCGCTGAGATAGCCCGTTCGTCCGCCTCGGCGGCGGCATCGCGGAGGGTTTCGGACTGGTCCCGTACCCAGTCGGACGCGCGCCGGAACTCCGCGGGATCGGTGCCCTGGAAGCGGAAGATCGCCTGCTTGAAGTCGCCGACGATGAACATCGTCCGGTGCCGCCGCTCTGCCGCGCCCACCCCGCTGAAATATTCGCCCGCAAGAGCCTGGATGATCGCCCACTGGTCACGGTTGGTGTCCTGCGATTCATCGACGAGGATGTGATCGGTCCGTTGGTCGAGCTTGTAACGCACCCAGTCACCCATCCCGGGCTGATCGAGCAGGTTCCGAGTCCAGCCGATGAGGTCGTTGAAGTCGGCGACGCCCGCGCTTCGCTTCGCCGCGGAATAGGCGCGCGCAAAGGCCATCCCGGCGCGAAGCCCTGCGGCCATCTCCGCCGCGAGGCGCGCGCCGCGCTGGATTCGCAGCAGCTCGGCCACCGCAGCCGCAAGCCGCTCAGCATGCGCGTCATAGGCCGGATCCGCCTTGCGCTGGCCCGCGGTCACCTTGCGCAACTCGCCCGAGCCGGTGAACACGATCAAGGCGAAATCCGGTAGCGACTCCGCGCGCTCGCCGGGGGGCAGCGCCAGCCACGCATCGACCTTGGCGGCAAGGTCCGTCCCAGTGGACGTCGCCCAGCGTCGGTTTGCGTCCGCGATCGCGCGGAGGACATCGCAATCGAAGCGGTCGTCACCGCAATGGCTCGCGAGATAATCCTCCACCGAGCCGTCGGGCAGGCCGATCATCTGACCCAGCCGGGCTTCGACCGATGCCATCTCGCCGAGCGACGCCAGCGCATCGCCCGAGCGCGCGCACCGCATCAGATAATCGACCGCTCCGCCCTCACCCAGCCGAAGACTGAGGCAGCGCACGTCAGATAGCAGCTGCTCGTTGCCCTGCGCCTCTGCATCGGCAAGCAGGCTGGCCAGGGTCGAGCGAGCCAGCTCCTGCTCCGCCCGCCCCTCAATCGGCTGAAATCCCGGCGTGATCCCCGCTTCCGCCGGGAAGGACGCAAGAAGGGTCTGCGCGAAGCTGTGAATGGTCTGGATGCGCAATCCGCCAGGCGCGTCGAGAACCCGCGCGAACAGCCGCCGCGCGGCCTGCAGCGTCAGCGGGTCGTCGCTCTCGCCGAGGGCGAACAGGTCCTTGCGCAGCTTCGCGTCGGGCATCCGCACCCAGGCCGCGAGCCGGTCGCCGATGCGGTTCGCCATCTCGGCCGCGCCGGCCTTGGTGAAGGTCACGCAGAGGATCGTCTCCGGCGCGACCCCGCTCAGCAGCAGGCGGAGAACGCGTCCTGTCAGCACCTGCGTCTTGCCTGTGCCGGCCGATGCCGACAGCGAGGCATTGATTGCCGGGTCGACAGCGCTCGCCTGCTCGCCCTCGAGCACCGGCAGCGGCTTGAAGCGGCGGGTCATGTCCGCGACGCTTTCAAAGCGCTCCGGGAACCCATAGACATGGCACCCGGAAACACGATCAGGACAGGGCGATGAGCGACAGCAACCAACGGGACGAGGACAGCGACGGCCGCCGCGCGAAGCTGGTCAAGGCCGGAGTCGCGGTCGGCATCGGCTCGGCCGCCATTGTTGCCGCCCTGCTTTACGCATCGACCGTCAAGAAGTCGCCGCGCAAGCGCTAGCCGCCTCCCCCAGGCCCTCATCCGCGGCCGTACCATTCTTCAAGCCGCATCAGCTGGTCATACTCGCCATACGGCGCGAAGGCCGGGTGCAGCTTCGCCGTGAAGGCCTCGTCGCCGGTCAGCCACCGTCCCGCCGCCTCCTCGAAATTGCGGGCCGCATGGGCGAGGAACTCGTCCGGCCCCATGCCCTTGTCGGGACAGACGCGACGCCCGAACTTGTCGGCATATTTGGTCAGGGACCAGTATTCGAAAAGCCTCGGAAGACCGCTGACCGCGTCGAACCCGCCAGCTTCTGCGATCAGCCCAAGAAGCCCTAGCTGAAGTGCGAACCCGGCGTTCACCGCGTTGGGCGCAGGCGCCTTGCCCGTCTTGTAGTCGACGATCCCGAGCCCGCCATCCGCAAGCTTGTCGATCCGGTCGGCCTTGCCGTGGAGCGTCACGCCCGCGATCACCGCCTCGCCGCGTTTCTCGGCGACCAGCGGTCGCCGGCCCTGCTCGCGGTTCGCCTTTTCCTGCTCCTCGACCCAGCGGATCGCCTCGATCAGGCGCGGCGACCACAAGGCGCGAAGCATCGGATGGATGATGTCCCGGCCCAGCAGCTCCTGCGCCCTCGGCAGAAGCCGGTCGGGCGTGCAGTCGTCGCTCTCCTGCCATTCCTGCAGGACCAGGTGGACCGCCGTTCCCTTCCAGGCCGCGGTGTGATCAGCATCGACGGCGTCGAGGCTCGGCAGCTTCAGCACCTCGCGCGCGTAGAACGCGAACGGATCGGCCTTCAGTCGATCGACGGAGGTGACGGAAATCTTGCGCGGCCGAGCGTCGCCGGGCGGACTCGGCGCCGGACGATCGGCAGGCTTCACGGAATCGGGCACGTCGATCGCCTCGACCAGCCGTTCCAAACGAACGTCACGAGTGATCCCGCCCGTCATCGCTTCCAGTCGCAGCCACAGCCGCGACGCCACGGTCGGCGACCTGCTGTCCCGCCGCGCTCGCGTGATCAGCACGCTCGGCGCCCCAAGCGCGCTTGCGAAATCGTGCGCCGACAGGCCGATCCGAAACTCCAGCCCGGGTAGGCCAAGGTTCGACCGGATCTTCGGGGCGAGCCACGGATTGGGTTGCGGAGCGGCCGGCCAGACTCCCTCGTTCAACCCGCCAAGCACCATGAGGTCGGCATGTTGCAGCCGCGCTTCGAGCAGGCCCCATATGAAGATCCTGGGATGCCCTCCATAGGGCGGCCGGACGCTTTCGCCGTCAAGAAGCTGCCGAAGCAGCGGCACCGCGTCGGTCGCGGCAACCGTGAGCCGTTTCGACCCCTCTTTTGCTTGCAGTTCGGACACCAGTTCGGCGGCCATTCGGCCATCCTGGCCGCGCCATGCCGCGTCGCCGGCAAGACGCTCCGCCGCCTCCGAAAGCGCGGACGCGAGATCGCCGAGGGTGAGCGGACTGGCGAAAATCCCTTCCAAGCCTGCCAGACGGGCGCGAATGGCCTTCCAGACAGCCGCGACCTCCGTGCCCTTAGCCTTGAAATACCCGTCCAGTCCGAGAACGCCGGCGGCAGGTCGCGGACCCCGCAATGCAAGGTCGAGCGTCCGCACCTGCTCCAGCCAGCCGAGCCGCTCGGGCCCCTCGCCGCCAACCAACGGATGCTTCAACAGCGCAAGCAGCGGCACCGGCGCGAAATCTTCCGCCACGGCCCCTGTGACCGCAAGAAGAAGCGTGCCTGGAGCCGTCTCGGACAGCGATCGGCCGGCACTGTCGTCGGCATCCACGCCCCAGCGTCTGAGGAGGGCCGACACCCGCCGGGCGAGGGTGCGGTCGGGAGTCACGAGCGCCGCCGTCCGCCCGGGCGTCTCGAGCGCCTCGCGCAGCGCCAGCGCGATCCCCTGCGCCTCGGCCGCAGGGTCCGCGAACTCGGCCGCACGAACGCCCGTCAGGCGGCGCTCGGCCGGGTTCAGCGAGCTCCATTTGTCCGTGAACGCCGCGAGGGTCATGGCGTTGTCGACGGCACGCCCTCGAGCCGCGGGCGAGGCCGCGCGCCCTCCCGCCGGCCAGGTCTTCACGTCCCCGCGCGCAACGTCCATCCTGTCGAGCAATTGCTTGAGATGAAACTGCGGGTGAGTTTGCCCGCGCTTGCCGTTGTCAGCGTCGAGGGCGTCCCATTCCTCGCTCGGCATGCTGCGTTCAAGGGCGAGCGCCGGCAGGACGACCATCCCGTCCGGCATGCGCGAGACGCACCGAAGCAGCCTTGCGACCGCCGGCGCGGCAGTGGTGATTCCGGCGGCGATCGTGAATCCTTGCGGCGGAGTCTCGCGCCAGCGCCCGGCGAGGCGACGAAGCAGCCGATTGTGCCGGTCCGCGAGATCGATCCGGCCAAGGAGCGCAAGCCGTGCCGGCCATTGCTCGATGATCGCCCGAAGCCGGTCGAGCGAAACCTGCCAGTGAACCGCGAGATCGGGTGCATCGGCCGCGGCTTCGGCAAGCTCCCTCGGCTCGATCTCCTGGACGAGCAGCGCATCGAGCGTTCGGCCAAGCTCCTGCGCGAGACGGAAGGCTTCGGCACTGCTCGTCACCTCGCCCGCAACGATCTCGGCCAGGGCCAGCAGACGGTCGAGCGGATCGATCGCCGGCGGGATTGCCGCGGCGGCGTCGATGGGGCCGAGCGCACCACCGATGCGCTCGTCGATCTCAGGATCGCCGATCGGGATCAGCCGCGGCAATAGCAGGCCGCTGCCGCTCGCCCGCACGAAGGCGTCCGTAACCGCGCGCACGCCTCGGTTGTTGGGCAGAAGGATGCGCCCGCGGGCGAGCTCGAGCGGATCGCCGCCGAATCGCTGGATCAGTCCGTCCGCAAGTGCGTCCGCGAACGACCGATGGGCGGGAATGGTGTAGACGGACGGGTCGCCGGGGCGCTCCGCCGCTGCGTCAGACATTCTGGAGCGCCGCTTCGGTCATCTGGATGGCGGCCGGCGTGCCGACGTCGAACCACAGGCCCTGGTGAACGACTCCGAAGCACCGTCCTTCGGCGATCGCCCGGTCCCAGAAGATGTTGGTCGAGAACGGCCCCTCCGGCGCATCGCGCAACAGGCGCTTTGAAAGCATCTGGATGCCGGTAAAGACGAACGGCGCAACGCGGCTGCGCGCCCGCCGCCGAAGCCGACCCTCCCGGTCCATGTGGAAATCACCCATCCCGCCATGGTTCTCGGCCCGGGCGAGCGGTACCAGCAGAAGCAAGGCGTCCATCCTGCGGTCGTCCCAGTGCGACGCCAGCAGCCGCAGCGTATCGGCGGGCCCGTCGACCCACAAATTGTCGCTGTTGACCGACAGGAACGGGTCACAGTCGATCAGCGGCGCTGCCTTCACGAGGCCGCCGCCGGTCTCCAGCAGAAGCGAGCGCTCGTCGGATATGGCAACGTCGAGCCCGTGGCGGCGGCTGGCGAGATGCGCCTCCACCGCATCGGCCAGATAGTGGACGTTGACCACCACCTTGCGGACACCCGCGGCCTTCAGCCGATCGAGCACGTGGTCGAGAAGCGCCTGCCCGGCAACCGTGACCAGCGGCTTCGGCCGAGTCGCGGTCAGCGGTCGCATCCGCTTGCCAAGCCCGGCGGCCATCACCATCGCGGTGTGCGGCACCTCGGCCGGCACTTCCGCGCGCAGGCGCAGAGCCCGCTGCGCGACGCTCATTGGGCGTCCTGCCAGGGCGCGCGGCGGTACGCCGGAGGAACATTGGCATCGAACCAATCGCGCACCGGCTCAAGCCCCGGCCTCTCCAGGTCACGCTCGAGGAGTCCCCACATACGTGGTTGGAAACGCCGGTATCCGGGTTTGCCGTCCCGCTTCCAAAGCCGCGTGAAGACGCCGAGGATTCGCGTGTTGCGCTGGGCTGCCAATGCCCAGTAGGCACGCTCGAAGCGATCGCCACCGGCCGTCGCCTCGACGTAACGCTCGATCATTTCGCGCTCGATGTCCGGCGACACGTCGCGGCGCGCATCCTCGAGCACCGAGGCGAGATCGTACGCCGGGTGGCCTCTCAACGCGTCCTGGAAATCGAGCAGGCCGAAATGGGCGACGCCGCTTCGGCCTTCGACCAGCATCACGTTCTCGGCATGGTAATCGCGAAGAACCGTGACCGGACCGAGCCCGTCCGCCGCCACCGGCGCGAGCACCTCCTGCCAGGCCGACTGGTACGCCGCTGGGTCCACCTCTATCCCGACGGCCGGGCAATACCAGTCGGTGAACAGCTTCAGCTCCTCCAGCCACTGCTCGAGCCCGTGAGGACGCAGGCCGTCCATCGGCGGGTGGCTGTGGAGATGGACGAGCACGTCGGTCGCGCGCTCGTAAAGCTCCCTTTCCCGTTCAGGCGCGGTATCGAGCGTCTCCCGCAGCCGGGTGTCGCCGAAGTCGCCGAGCAGGAGCAGGCCACGGTCCAGGTCCCGTGCAAGAATCTCGGGAGCGTTGAGGCCGTGGCCGACCAGCCATTCGGCTACGGCGATGAAGGGTCGCGGATCCTCGTGCGGTGGCGGCGCGTCCATCAACACCGCCTGGCCGTCATTGCCGATCACCCTGAAATAGCGCCGGAACGACGCATCGCCGGCGAGCGGCTCGATGCGCGCACCACCCCACCCTGCCCGCTGAAGGAAGTCTGCCGCATGGTCGGGCGGAGTCATCGGGTTGGCCATCGGCTCTCCCATGGCGGCGGCACCTTCGCTGTCAAGCGCCGTCCGCCCTCGGGCATGACCTCGAGCGACAGGGCGAGCGCCCCCGGCCATCGGTCGGCGCCGCCCCGCTCCGGCCATTCGATCAGGAGAACGCCGCCGGCGCTCGCGTCCAGGCCTAGCTCGTCGAGCTCCGACGGGTCCTGCAGCCGGTATAGATCGACGTGCCAGACGGGCAGGACCAGGTCCTCATATGGCTGGACGATGGCAAAGCTGGGGCTCGGCACTTCCCCATCGTGCCCGAGCGCGGCAATCAACCCGCGGGCGAAGGCCGTCTTGCCGGCGCCGAGCGGCCCGGACAGGGTAATCACGTCGCCGGCGCGAACGCGCTTCGCGAGCGCGGCGCCGGCAGCCGCCGTCTCGTGCTCGCTGCCTAGGATCATTGGGGCTTTCGCGGGATCGTCAGGACGACCGTCGTGCCCTTGCCCTTCTCGGATTCAAGTTCGACGGTGCCCCCGTGCGCCTCGATGAACTGCCGCGTCAACGGTAGTCCGAGGCCGAGCGCCGCCTCTCCTCTCACGCCCGCCTCGACGATTCGGTCGAAGCGGTCGAACACGCGCGGCAGGTCCTCGGCGGCAATGCCCGGTCCGTTGTCGCTGATCCGGACCACGGCCTGGCCGTCGTCGCCGCCGGCCTCTAGGCGGATGCGGCCCTTGCGATCGGTATAGGCCATCGCGTTGTTGAGCACGTGCTCGATTGATTCCCGCAGCCGCCGGGCGTCGCCAAACACGATGCCGGCAGTGGTCGAGATGTCGGTCTCAAGCCGCTGGGCCTTCTCGGCCGCTCGCGTCCGCGCCGCCTCCGCTGCCGTCCGGCACAGGCCTGCAAGGTCGATCCGCTCACGCTCGAGGACGACACCGCGCGTGTTTCCTGTCGTGAGGTCTAGGACGTCGTTGATAAGTTTCGACAATCGCTCGACGGATTCGAGAATCGCGCTCACATAGTCGCGGCCCTTGACCGTCAGGTCGCCCGCATATCCACCCGCGAGAAGCTCGGCGAAGCCCCCGATCGAGGTCAGTGGGGTGCGCAGCTCATAGCTCATGTTGGCGACGAAATCGGTCTTGACCCGGTCCGCCTCCTCGAGCGCCTTCGCCCGCTCCCGCAGCGCCTCCTCGATCCGAGCGGAATCGGTGACGTCGACCATCGTGAACAGAGCATTCCCATCCGGCAGGGGTACCGCCGCGAATTGGAAGTGCCGCCCGTCGGTCATGGAGATGCGGCCGTTCGCCGACTGCCGCTCGTTGGTCGTCTGCCGGACCATCTCCCGGATCTGAGCCGCCGCCGTCGGGTTGACGAGCTTGCGCGCCATTGCCGGAACCAGTTCGTCGACACGCGGGTGGCCATTCAGCCAGTCCTCGTCCAGTTCCCAATGCTCGATGAAACGGCGGTTCCACAGGTAGAGGCGACCGTCGCTGGCGAAAACGCTGATCGCCTCGAACAGATTGTCGAACGTCGCCGCCCGGACGCGAAGCAGAGTATCTCGCGCGGAAGCGAGACGCAGCTGCTCCGTCCGGTCCTCGGCGAACAGCCGCAACCCGCCGTCGGGCAGCGGCTGGGCGACGACACGGACGTGGTCGCCGTTCGGCAGCATCCATTCTTCCTCGACCGCCTCGTCGGGGCTGCTGAACCAGGCCCGCCGCTCAGCCTTCCACGCCGGGAAGTCGCGCACTTCAGGCAGGCGGTGGTTTTCGCGCATGCGCTCCAGAACGCGGTCGAACTCCGGCGATTCGGCTAGCCATTCGGGATCGACCTGAGCCATCGCCGCGAACGGTTGGTTGAAGAAGCTCAGCGTCCGGTCGGCGTCGAACTGGGCGACGCCGGCAGTCATCCGGTCGGCGAGCTCACGCTGCGACTCCATGTGCCGCCCGAGCTCGCTGCGCGCCTCCTCGAGATCCTGGACGTCGATCGCGAAGCCCGCGACGGCGCCGGTCGGAAGCGGAACATTGACGACCCGGAGCATTCTCCGCTCGCCGCCCAGGATCGCCGGCTGCATCCGCGATTGCGCGTTACCGCTTTCGAGCGCCTGCATGGCCGCCGCGACGGCGCTGTCCTCGCCCTCGCCGTCGATCAGCTCCGCGGAGCGAGCAATTACGTCTGCGGCGTCGCGGCCTTCGACAGCTTCGACGAAGGCGTGATTGACCAGCCCAAGCCGAAGGTCAGGCCCACGATACCACATCGGAAAGGGCGCGGCCTCGATCAGGTGCGCGAGGGAGTCGAGCGCAGCCTCGGTCTGCCGCAGCCGAAGCGTCAAGCCGGCCCGTTCCTCCTCGCCCGCGCTGGTATCGAGGAACCAGAGCAGCAGCGTTCCCGGCGGTTCGTCAGCTGGCGCCGGGCCGCCGCGAACCTCGAACGAGCGGCCGGAGCCGCCGGCGCGCACCTTCAGGAACAGGCGGCCGGCAGAGAGGCGGGCGGACTCGATCACCGCGCGCAATTGCTCGAAATCGCCGCTCGCAAGGCCTGCTCCGTCGACCACAAGATCCTCGAGGCGCGCCGGCATCGAAGCGAGGCCAAGCTCGCGAGCGAGACGGGGATCGATGTCGAGGCTGCCGTCCGGTCGGACCAGGAGCGGACGCGCCGGGGCCGCGTCGAGGAGTGCCGCCGTCGACTTGGCGCTTGCGAGCACCGTCTCGGCAATCCGAAACCGGCGTGCGGCGAGGAACGACAGCGCAGCGGCGACAAGAATCCAGAAAAGCACGAGCGCGGCTGCGATAACGCTAACCGTCGCACCCCCCTCCATCATGCAGCTCCCGTCGCAGATTTCATTTCATATGCGGGAGCAACGGCAAAACAAAGGGTCGAAGACGCGCTTAGCGGCGGGCTGGACGGAGCTATCGTTATCATGGCACCGCCACGCGGCTGCTCCTTCGCGCTTCGGCTTGGTCGAACCACCGGGGCCGGGCTCCTCGAGCCGAGCCTATGGATCAGGCAAAGCTCCGGTTTTCCTTCCGTGACTCGCATGGGCAAAAAAAGGGCGGGATTTCTCCCGCCCTTTGAAGGATCGATGGTCGATTGGCTTACTTGAACGAACGCGTCACGTTCACGAAGGCCGACCGGCCGCGGTAATCGTAGGCACCGCCGCCGAAGAAGTTCCCGAACCGAGAGTAGCCCACCTTATAGGCGCTGCTGATCACAGGCGGCTTGGCATTGAAGATGTTATTCATGCCGAAGGTGATCTGTCCGACGTTCGGCCACTCGAACTGGACCGACGCGCCATGCTCCCAATAAGCCTCGGCAGTGAGATCGTAGTGGATCTTGGTCGGGCACGGCGTCGGATCGCCCTCACACGTATTGATCGTGAGATGCGGGTCCTGATCCTGCGAGTTGGACGGACCGATATACTTCACGCCCCAACGCAAGGTGATGTTGCTGGCCGTCTTGAACCGCGCGTCGAGTGTTCCGACCCACTTCGGTCCACCGTTCTGTCCGGGGTAGCCGAGCGTACCGTTATACTCGGTCAGGCCCTGACCCGGGAAGATCTCGAGCTTCTGGGACAGGTTGCGCGTTGCCTGCAACTGAGCCTGGAAGTTGCCCCCAAAGAGCGGCGTTGCAAAGCGCGCGTCGAAGTCGATGCCAGATGCGATTTGCTTCGAGATGTTGACGTACGGGTTGCGGAACGAGCCAATCACGCCCGCCTGATCCGGCTGCACAACCTGGTCGACCGTCAGCCGCGGCCCGATCAACGCGCAATAGGGATTAGTCGCAAAATCGGTCGCCTCGTAGCAGTAGGTCAGGATCAGGTTGCCGAGCTGGCCCACCTCGCCCTTCACCTTGACGTGCCAATAATCGGCCGAGAGCGAGATGTCCGCAATCCGCCGCGGTACCGTCACGACTGCACCAAAGCCGTACGTCCTTGCCTTCTCGGCCTTGAGGACACCTCGCCCACCCGACGTTGTGACCGGAATGGAACCACCCGGCGGGTCGAACTTGGTCGCATTGTTGCCAAGGATCGGCGTCAAAGCCGCGAGACAGTTCTTATAGACCGTATCGGTGGGCTGATACTGGGCTGCGAAATTCACGCACGGATCGACCGACACGCCGTAATAGCCGACCTCATCAGCGATGAACTGCTCGTAGAGGTTCGGTGCGCGGAAGTTCGTACCGTAGTTGCCGCGGAACCGGAGGGCCGGGATCGGCGACCACTGAGCACTGGCGTGATAAGTGAAGCCGTTACCGTACGACTGGTAGTGGGTATAGCGCCCCGACCCTTCGATCTCGAGCAGGTTGAAGAACGGACGATCCTTCAGGATCGGTGCGTCGAACTCAGCATAGGCTTCGTTGACCGTATCGCTGCCGATCGTGTTGCCGGCCGTGCCGTAATAGAGGAGATCGCCAGCGGCACGCTCTGCGCCTGGCCGATCCTCGATGTGGCTGTGGCGACGCTCGACGCCGACGGCGGCCTTCACCGCACCGCCCGGGAGCTGGAACAGCGTTCCATCGAGCGCCAGGCTGTAGGTTTCGTCTTTGAACTTCGTCCTGGTGTAATTTACCATCGGGTACAGATAATCGTACGCCGCCTGCGGCAAGTTGCCGTTGATGAGGACGTTCGGATCGAAGAAATTGATCGGAACGCACTTGCCGCCGTTGTAGGCGCCGTCGGTCAGGTTGCTGGCGCACGTATAGACATTGCCGGCACCGACCTGACCCGGAAGGGCCGTGACGGTGTATTGTCCAGGAACTCCCGACGGCGCAAGCGCGGTGATCGCAGTGTTGCCGAGGTTGTAGCCCAGCGGCGTCTGCACGTCTTCACGCGATTTCGTGCGCGAGAGCTGGACGTTGGCATCGTAACGCCAGTCGCCGAAGCCGAGGTTGCCGCGCAAGCCGCCATTCGCGCGCCAGAAGTCGACCTTCTGCTTCTGCTCGAACAGGCGGTTCGGCATGATGAACGGGCCGAAGTAGTTATATCCGGCATTGGCCCACGCCACCGGGAAGAACGGCGTGACGGGAAAGCCATACTGCTCGAGCGGGGTGCCGGCGTAGTTACCGCCGTACAGCTGTGCCTGATCGTAGTTCGGCACGCTCTGGTAGTCGATCCGGTCGGTGCTCCACTGATGCGACAGACGGCGCGTGAAGAGCCCCTCGCCATACAGTTCCGCATCGCCGAGGATGCCCAGGTCGTAGGCACCGTTCAAGTAACCCGTAAACGTCTTGATCGGGCTCTGCACGGTGTTGTCCAGGAAGAGCTTACGCGTTTCCGGAAGGTAGCTGTAATTGCCGGGAGCCGCGCCGGGACGGACGTTGGCGGGCGGTCCGAACAGGGTCGGATTGCCCGTATCATAGCCCTGGAGGCTCAGACGGACGCCCGGCGCACCGTTGAAGCTGGCGCCAACGCCGTAACCTTGCGGAGAACCCAGAACGTCACGCTCGAACGGGAAGCAGCGAAGCGCGGTGCCGCCCGGGACCATCTGCCCGACTTCCTGGTTGTTATCGTCCCGATAGGCGAGCTCACGAACGCAGCTCGTGTCCTTACGATCGCCGAGGCGCAGCCCCTGGTCGTTGCGGAACTCGAACGCGCCGGTGATGTGGCCACGGCTGAAGGTCTTGCCCGCCGTGATCGACGCACGCATCGTGTCACCATATTTGGCGTACAGCGGATGATCGGAATAGCCATCGAGGGTCACGCCGTTGATCGACGTGTCCGTGATGATGTTGATGACGCCCGCGATGGCGTCCGAACCGTAGATCGAAGACGCGCCTTCGCGAAGGACCTCGATGCGCTGCACGAGCGACGTCGGCAGAACGTTGAGGTCGGCGGCAACCAGCTGCGGGCCGACGCCGGCCGGCGCCAGGCGACGGCCGTTGAGCAGGACCAGGGTGCGCTGCGAGCCAAGACCGCGAAGACCGACGGTGCTGGCGGCCTGACCGTTATCGGACAGGTAGCCCAGGAAGGATCCGTTGATCTGCGACGTGCCCGACGTGACGGTCGCGGACTGCAGCACTTCCGAGGTCGACCGCGTACCAGCGAGGATCTGGTCGTCGCGAGTGATGATGTCGACGTTCTGCGGAGTGTTGAAATTGTTGCGGCGAATGCGCGACCCGGTCACGACAATGGCCGGTCCCTGCTCGCTCGCCACCGGCTGACCCTGCGCGTTGGTCGCGCTGGTGGTGGCCCGCGGCTTTTCGCTGTCCTGGGTCTTCTGCGGCGTCGTGTCCACCGGAGCCGCGGGAGTGGCCTGCCCATAAGCCGGGCTGGCCGTCAGGGCGATCAGCGAAATGGATGAAAGAATGACCGCATTTGAGGCGCGCATACGCTAGGTTCCCCCTCGAGAGATAAATATCGTGGGAACCCGTAAGCAGCTTGATTGCAAAACAAAATGACGGACGACGTGACCATGGGCAAATAGCCCGACCGTGTCACATTAATGCCACATACAGAAATGGGCCCCCGCCAGGCTAGGCTCGCCAGTCGTCCAGCAGATCGCCCAGGGAGCTTTTGAGCTCGCCGAGCCACGGTTCGTAATTCCGCCAGATGCCGAATCCGCTGCGGTTTATAGGCTGCCGAACCTGCTCCGCGCTCGGCGTGAAGATCGCGCGCTTCGTTTCGAAGAACCGCAGGCACGATTCCTCGAACTCAACTCCGACATACTGTAGCAGCCGTCTCACCTGGCCCTCGAAATCGTCGACGAGGTCGTCGTGGATGAGCCGGTACACGCGGCCGGGCAGCACGTCGTCGAAATGCCGCATGATCCCGACGTAATCGCGATAGTGGCGGCCGAGCTCTCCTTGATCATAGCTGAAGTCCAGGCCCGCATGGAAATGCTGCCGGTAATTGGCGAAGCAGCAATCCATCGGGTTGCGCCGCACATCGATGATCTTCGCGTTCGGAAGGATGCAATGGATGAGCCCGGTGTAGCGCCAGTTGGCCGGGTTCTTGTCCGTGAACAGTGGACGGTTCGAGTGCCTCGATCTGCTCGCAAGATCGAGGTAGCGGCCTCCGAGACGAACGCAGTCCTTCTCGCTCAGCCCGCGAACAAGGTCGGCCGGCGGCATGCCAGGGCGCATCGTTCCCAGCTCGGTCTCGAGCTGGTGAAGGACGAAGAGCTCCTCCGTTCCCTCGATCCGCGAATGGCTGGCGAGGATCTGCTCGACCAGGGTCGAGCCGGCCCGCGGCATTCCGACGATGAAGATGGGCTCCGGCCTTGGATCTCCCCAACCCTCGCGGTCCTCGAAGAATCGCCGCGTAAAGACGTTCCGTGTGAATTCGACGCCCGATCCGACGACGTCATTGTGACGGGTCGGTGACTTCGCGCGAATACGGTTTCCCTGCTCCAGTCGCCGAGCGGCGGCTTCATACTGCTTGCGTTCGTCGAGCGCCTTTGCGAGCGCGAACGAAATGTCCACGCGCGTCGGATCCGGCAGGTCCGGATCGTCAAGGACCGTCTCCATCGCCTCCACGTCATGATCGAAAAGGCTTGCGACCTTGAGATTGGCCAATCCCCACCAGGCCGCTCCATTGGTCGGATCGAGAGCCGTCGCCGTTCGATAGGCAGCGACGCCCCTGCCGAACTCGCCCATCGTTTTCAGGACATATCCGAAGTTGAGCCAGTGCATCGACCCCTGGGGCCGCATCTCCAGCAGGCGCTCGAAGGCGGCGTAGCCAAGCTCCAGCCCCCGCGTCTGGATGAAAATCGACGCCTTGTAGGCCTGCGCCGGTTCAAAATCCGGATTGCAGCGGAGCGCCTCGTCCAGCGCTTTGATCGCCTGAGGCAGGAAATCCGGATAGTCCTTCTCGCATGCAATGCGGTGCAAGGTCATTCCCAGGCTGGTCCAAGCCTCGTGGGAATGCGCATGAATCCTTGCGGACTCGCGCAGGATTCGCTCGGCATCCTCCCGCAGGTCGCACTTGGCGGCGATCTCGGCCATCAGGTGCATGGCCGTGGGATCATGCCGGATCCTCCTCAGGTGGGCCCTGACGAGGATTTCGGCTTCTTCCAGTCGGCCGAGCGCGATCAGCTGGCGAGCGTCGAGAACCGCTTGCGGCGCATCGAGGCCGTCTGGATTGTACGGGAAGGCACGCGCGAAGCGCTCGACCACGTCGCGAAGAACCAGCGTCGCCGCTTCGTCCTGAGGATTTTCCGCAACAACCGCGCGCGCATCGTCGCACGCGCGCAGAAGCCTCGCGCGCGCGGAGTCTTCGATCGCGCCCTTATTGGTCAATTTGCCCGCGACAAGTCATCAATAGCGGTAGTGATCCGGCTTGAACGGGCCTTCGGCTGAAACCCCGATGTACGATGCCTGCTTGTCGCTGAGGGTGGTGAGCTTCACGCCAAGCTTGTCGAGGTGCAGCCGCGCGACCTTCTCGTCGAGGTGCTTGGGCAGGACGTAGACATCGTTCTTGTAGTCGGCCGACTTGGTCCACAGCTCGATCTGCGCCAGCACCTGGTTGGTGAAGCTGGAGCTCATCACGAAGCTCGGGTGGCCGGTCGCGTTGCCGAGGTTCACGAGGCGGCCCTTCGACAACACGATGATCCGCTTGCCGTCGGGAAACTCGACCTCGTCGACCTGGGGCTTGATCTCGGTCCACTTCATGTTGGCGAGGCCGCCGATCTGGATCTCGCTGTCGAAGTGGCCGATGTTGCAGACGATCGCCATGTTCTTCATCGCGCGCATGTGGTCGACGGTGATGACGTCCATGTTGCCGGTCGCGGTGACGAAGATGTCGGCGCGCTTGGTCGCCTCTTCCATCGTCACGACCTCATAACCTTCCATCGCCGCCTGCAGGGCGCAGATCGGGTCGATCTCGGTGACCAGCACGCGGGCACCGCCGTTACGAAGCGATGCGGCCGAGCCCTTGCCGACGTCGCCATAGCCGGCGACGCAGGCGACTTTGCCGGCCAGCATGACGTCGGTCGCCCGGCGGATCGCGTCGACCAGGCTCTCCTTGCAGCCATAGAGATTGTCGAACTTCGACTTGGTGACGCTGTCGTTGACGTTGATCGCCGGGAACGGAAGCTTGCCCTGCTTGGCGAGCTCGTACAGGCGGTGGACGCCGGTCGTCGTCTCTTCCGACACGCCGTTGATCGCCTGCACCGTCTTGGTGAGATAGCCCGGACGCTCCTTGATGAAGCGCTGCAGCGTCGCGACGAACACTTCCTCTTCCTCGTTGGATGGGGTGAACAGCTGCTCCCCCGCCTCGACCCGAGCTCCCCACAACGCGAACATGGTGGCGTCGCCGCCGTCGTCGAGGATCATGTTGCAAGTCGTGTCGTGGCCCCAGTCGAAGATGCGGACGACATATTGCCAATAGTCTTCAAGGGTCTCGCCCTTGATCGCGAACACCGGGATGTTGTGCGCTGCGATTGCGGCGGCGGCGTGGTCCTGGGTCGAGAAGATATTGCACGACGCCCAGCGAACCTCGGCGCCCAACTCGGTGAGCGTTT
>NZ_JAFAVR010000165.1 GCF_019242355.1 Sphingomonas sp.
CCTTGCGCCCGCTCTTCTCATGCACCGCCCGGGCGAGCAATTCCTTGCCGGTGCCGCTTGCGCCCAGGAGCATCACCGACACGTCCGCGCTGGCGACGCGTTCGATGGTCTTGGCGACCTTCAGCATCTCCGGCGCCGCCGAGATGATCGAACCGAGCACGGCGGTCCCGCCGCCGCCCGCCTCCAGCCGGCGGTTCTCGTCCTCGATCTCGTGCAGGTGGAAAGCGCGCGCGACGATGAGGCCGAGATCGTCGATGTCGACCGGCTTGCGGTAGAAGTCATAGGCGCCGAGCGCGATCGCCCTGAGCGCGCTTTCGCGGGCCCCGTGGCCGGTTGCGACGATGACCTTGGTGTCGGGCTTGAGGCGCAGGATCTCCTGCAAAGTAGCGAAGCCTTCCTCGGTCCCGTCGGGATCGGGCGGGAGACCAAGGTCGAGCGTCACCACCGCCGGCTCGTTCGCCCGAAGCGCCTCGATCGCGCTGGTCCGGTCGCCCGCCGAGACCACGCGATAGCCGTCGTAAGCCCATTTGAGCTGCCGCTGCAGGCCCTCGTCGTCCTCGACGACGAGAAGAACGGGAAGTTCGCTGATTTCGGTCATGCACTGATCCGTAGCTTGTCCCCGGCCGGCTCGGATCGCGACTGCGATGCCGGCAGGAGGATGGTGAAGGTGGTGCCCTTTCCGGGCCGGCTGTCGACCGACACTCGCCCGCCCATGGCGACCAGGAGCGAGCGCGCCTCGAACGCGCCGACGCCGAAGCCGCCCTGCTTGGTCGAGGAGAAGGGCTGGAAGAGGCGGTTGCGGACGAAGTCGACGTCCATTCCGCAGCCCTTGTCGATGATGCTGATCGCGACGGTTTCGCCGCGCTCGGTGACTCGAACGGTGACAGGTTCGTTGGCTGGGCTCGCCTCGATCGCGTTCTGGAGAAGGTGGCCGATCGCTTGTTCGAATGCCGCGGCGTCGACCTCGGCATGGCGGTTGGTCTCGCCGGTCAGGCGAACCTCGTGGTTGCGGCGCTTGCCCGCAATCGCCTCGATCAGCAGCGGGCGGAGGGGCTGGCTATCCGTGCTGCTGACGCGGGCACCAGTGTGCGGGGAAAGGCGAGCGAGAAGGTCGTTCATCTTGCCGACCGACGACTTGAGGGTCGCGATCATGTCTGCGCGGAACTCGGGGTTCTCGGCGTGGCGCTCGGCATTGCGCGCGAGCAGCGACAGCTGGCTGACCAGGTTCTTCACGTCGTGCAGGATGAAGGCGAAGCGGCGGTTGAATTCCTCGAATCGCTGGGCGTTCGATAGCGCTTCCTGGCCATGTGCCTCGGCGAGCGAGCTCGCTGCCTGGCGGCCGGCGGTCCGCAGAAGGTCGAAATCCTCCCAATCCAGCGGGCGGCGATACTCGGGCGCCGCGAGGAGCACGATGCCGACGAGGCGGTTGTGATGGACGAGAGGGATTCCCGCCCACACGCACGGATCCTCGAGCATCCAGGTCGGCACCGCGAGCGAGCGGTCGACGACGTCGCCCCAGCCGCGCCGGAGCGCCTCGAACTCGATGATCCGACCGCGCGCCTCGACCTCCGACCAGAAACTGGCGTCCGCTTCGGGGTGGCCGGCCGGTGGGTGCGCTCCCGGCCAGTTCCAGGCCGCGGCTGCAGCGATCGTGCCGCCTGCGTCGTTGACCAGCAGAAGACCGCCGGGCGAATCGACGATCGCCGCAAAGGCATTGACGATGCGATCGCCGAGCGGCGCGGCTTCCGGTCCCGACCGGCCGAGCGTCTCAGTGAAGCGAAGCCACTCGCTGCGATAGTCGTAGCGATGCTCGAACAGATGCTTGGCGAGCTTGACCTTGATCCAGCCGCGCGCGTGCTCCGACAGGACGAGCGTTGCCGCGCCCGCGACGAGGAGCAGGAAAAGGAACGCGCTGCCGGCGCTTGCGAGGCCCCAGGTCGGGCTTCGGAACGTGCCCGCCAGCACGGCCATCGTCGCGAGGTAGCAGCAGATGGCGAACAATGAGAGCGACTGGAACGTCGCCGCCCGCGACAGCTTGATCTTGAGGCTGTCCTTGGCGCCACCGGTGGAGGTGAAGAAGGGCGCCGTCAGCGCGAGGAACAGGCCGCGCAGCCGGTAGAGATCGCCGGCGCCGTCACTCCTCAGATAGGCCACCGTCGCCAGGTTGAGATCATAGCCGAACATCAGGGTAAGCCCGAGCATCGGACCGCGGATGCGCACGCGGCTATCGGGCGCGGCATGCCCGTAGACATTGTGCACCAGCACCAGGATACCCGCTGACATGGTAATCCTGAGCAGCCGGCTGGCGGCCAGCAATTGCTCGAATTCGTCCGTCCCTCGCGACATCGCCAGGCTGAGCAGGCTCAGTACGAGGCTGAGGCCGATCACCAGGGCGACTGCACCGAAGACGAGGCGAAGCCCGCGGCTCGCCTGGCTGCGCACGCCCGCCGACATGTCGTAGAGGAGGATCACCCAGGCAAGGCTTCGGAGGTTTCCGAAGATCATCGTCAGTGGCGCTTCCCGGCCGCACACGCCGGCTATCACGGCCCACACGGCGGTGACGAAGCAGGCGCCGAGCAGCAGCTGGTCGGATCGGTCGACCCGGGAGCGGAGCCGCCACAAGGTTACGGACGCAAAGGCGCAGGCCGCGAGCGCATAGCTCCAGAAACCGATCAGGTCGCGCACGCGCTCAGCCTGTAAATTCTTCCGACATGCCGACGGTGTCGCCAAACTTTACAAACAAGTCGTGAACGCTTGGCCGTCTGGGACATTAGGCCCATGACGTAACTCAGGCGTCGCAAGGAGGATCAATGATTGAGAAGCGCCCCGTCGGCGACAGCGGCATCACCGTCGCGCCGCTTGCCCTCGGCGGCAATGTCTTCGGCTGGACGGCGGACGAGGCGACCAGCTTCGCCGTGCTCGACGCCTTCGTCGATGCCGGCGGTACGATGATCGATACCGCCGACGTCTATTCGGCCTGGGTCCCGGGTCACCAGGGCGGCGAGAGCGAGACCCTGATCGGCCGCTGGCTGAAGCGCGATCCTTCAAATCGGGACAGGGTGGTCATCGCCACCAAGGTCGGCTTCACGAGCGGCCTCGCGCCGGCGGTGATCGAAGCGGCATGTGAGGCATCGCTGCGGCGGCTCGGGATCGAGACCATCGATCTTTATTACCAGCACAAGGACGATGAGAGCGTCTCGCTGGCGGACAGCCTTGGCGCGATGGATAAACTGGTGAAGGCCGGGAAGGTTCGAGCGCTTGCGCTGTCACAGTTCACGCCGCAGCGACTGGATGAGGCCATGATCACCGTTCAGGACCGTGGCCTTGCCCGGCCCTGCGCTCTGCAGCCGTGGTACAATCTGGTCGAGCGCGAGCGCCTGGAAGGGCCGCTGCTCGATGTCGCGACGCGGCACGGCCTTGCGATCTTCCCCTTCTTCTCGCTCGCCAATGGCTTCCTGACCGGCAAGTACCGGTCGAGGGCCGATCTCGGCAAATCGGTTCGCGGCGACCGCGTCGCCGACTATCTCGAAGGGAAGGGCATGCGCGTCCTTGCTGCGCTTGACGAGATTGCCGAGGAAACCGGCGCGGCTCTGGCAACCATTGCGCTCGCCTGGACGATGGCGCAGCCCGGGATCACGGCGCCGATCGCAAGCGCGACCAGCGTCAGGCAGCTGGCCGACCTCACCGCGGCGATGCACCTGGACCTTAGCGCGGACCAGATCGCGCGGCTGGATGCAGCGAGCGCGGAAGCCGTGCCGGCCTAGACGGCGTCTATCGGATGCGCGGCGGCCCGTTGAGCTGACGGGCGCGAGCGCGCCGGACGAGCGCCTGCGCGCCAACGACCGTGAAGGTCGCCGCGAGTGACAATGCCGTCGAGAACAGGAAAAGCCCGATGAACGAGGTCGGCATTGGTCAGCTCCCTTCACGGTCCGGTGTGATCGGCTTTAGCGGTTCCCGGTCGTCCTGATCAACGCACGCCCATTGGCGCAGGTACAAGCTCCAGCACGGCGAGCCTGGAATCGAAATGCGGCGCGGGCATGATCAGCCGCCAGCGTTGAGGAGCGATCTGCTCGACATAGCCCGCCACGTCGCGGTTCTCGTCTGCGCCATATTGCATCGCGCGGTCTTCGCCCGGAAGCATCAGGGTACCCAGGAATACCTGCCGGACCGGGTCGCCGGGAAAAACCAGGCCCATCTGCCGCTGGACACCGCCAAGCATCACCAGCTGCTGGAGCCGCCCGTCGGCGCTCACCCGGCAAGTGAGAGGGCCGGAACTTGCAAAGGCCATGTTACCCGCGTTCTTCGCGCCGACCCTGACCAGCCGGCAGCCATAGACGCCATCGGCCAGCGCACCCCCTGCAAGCACGGCATCGGGCTGCAGCAGCGCGCCCTCGCGATCGATCGCCGGGCCCTGGCCGGCGCCCCGGGCCGCCGCGATCGCATCGACGAAGCTCGACCGCCAGTCTCGCAGCCGCTTCTGGTCGTCCTGCGTCGCAACCAGCCGCCAGTCCCGGCTTCGGTTCGGGAACATGCTCGTCGACCGTTCGATCGTGCTGCACCCGGCCAGGGTCACGAGACCAACGAGAAGGGGAGCAAGGCGCATTCAGGCCAAGCCTAGGCCGCAGTCCAGCCGCCGTCCATGCTGAGGTTGGCGCCGGTGATCGAGCGCGCACCCTCGCTGCACAGGAAGACGGCAAGGTCAGCGACTTCCTCGGGAGTCACGAAGCGCTTGGTCGGCTGGGCGGCGAGCAGGACGTCGTTCATGACTTGCTCGCGCGTCAGGCCGCGGGTCTTAATGGTGTCGGGGATCTGCTTCTCGACCAGGGGCGTCCAGACGTAGCCCGGAGAAATGCAGTTGGCCGTGACGCCGCCGCGCGCCGCCTCCAGCGCCACCGTCTTGGTGAAGCCGGCGACGCCATGCTTGGCGGCGACGTAAGCGGACTTGTTGGGGGAGGCGACCAAACTGTGCGCCGATGCCGTGTTGATGATCCGGCCCCAACCCTTCGACTTCATCGCGGGAAGTGCGAGCCGGGTCGTGTGGAACACCGCCGACAGGTTGATGGCGATGATCGCGTCCCACTTTTCAGGCGGGAAGTCCTGGACCGGCGAGACGTGCTGGATGCCGGCGTTGTTGACGAGAATGTCGGGCCCGCCCAGCTCGTCGGCGCAGCGGCGCATCATTCGCTCGATCGCGGCCGGATCGGACATGTCGGCGCCGTCATGGATCGCGCCGAGAGCGCTGCACTCGCGATCGATGTCGGCAGGATCGCCGAAACCATTGATCATCAGCTTCGCGCCCTCGCCGGCAAGAGCCCTGGCAATGGCGAGGCCGATCCCCGACGTCGACCCGGTGACCAGCGCGACCTTGCCCTGCAACTGCATGTGTGACTCCTCGAACCCGCTCTGCCGCTAGCGCCGGCCACCGGCCGTTTGCAACCGTGGCAGAAGTTCAAGCATTACGCCTCCGAACTGGAGGGCATGATGAGGCTCGGCGACGAACGGGAAAGCAGCAACTGGGTCGACGACGGCCGCGGCAGCGGCGGCGGCTTCGGCGGCGGCGGGTTCGGTGGCGGCGGCCTTGGCTGCCTGCTGCCGCTGGTCGCCAGCCGCTTCGGCATCGGCGGCGTCGTGGTCCTTCTCGTCGGCTATTTCCTGCTGAGCTCGCTCGGCGGCCTTGGCGGCGGCGGCAACCCAAGTGTCGGTCCGCAGTCGCAGGTCACCTCCTCGCAGAGCCAGGGCAGTGTCGATCCCAACACCAGGCATTTCACGCTTCAGGTTCTCGCCTCGACCGAGGATACGTGGGCGAAGCTGCTTCAGCCCAAGGGCATCCGCTACACGCCCACGAAGCTGCACTTCTATTCCGAAGGAGACCAGCAGTCGGCCTGCGGCGCCGCCCAGACCGCGATGGGACCCTTCTACTGCCCGAATGACAACAGCATCTACCTCGACACCGAGTTCTTCCAGGAGCTGTCGCAGCGCTTCCAGGCGCCCGGCGATTTCCCGGAAGCCTATGTCGTCGCGCACGAGGTCGGCCATCACGTCCAGGACCTCACCGGCACGCTCGGCCAGGCGCACGACCTGCAGGCCCGCGAAAGCGAGACCGCGGGCAACGCGACCCAGGTCAAGGTCGAGCTTCAGGCGGACTGCTACGCCGGCGTGTGGGCGGCGAATGCCCGCGACCCGCAAGGCCAGCCGATCATGGAGGCCGGAGACCTCGAGGAGGGCCTGAAGGCTGCGCAGGCGATCGGCGACGACACGCTGCAAAGGCAGGCCCAGGGCACGGTCGTCCCCGACAGCTTCACTCACGGCAGCTCGGCGCAGCGGATGGAAGCGCTCCGGCGCGGATATGAAAGCGCCAACATGGACGCCTGCACCTTCTGACCGCCGCAGCGGCGGTGACGCGGAAAGTCACAAAGGTAATGCCAATCACGCGCGCGTGGTGCCGGGCGCGCGGAAAGCATGCGTGCAGCGTGAGGTTCGACGCAGAGCGGATGATCACCGGATAGCGCATCCCTAGTCTTAAGGCACGGAAGGTCGCCTGTAGGACAGCCTGAATTGCGCGGCGACGCCGACGGTGCACAGGAAAGGCCCGGCCGTGCAGGGGAGGACACGGCCGGGCCTGGTCTTGGTCCGGCCTTGCGACCGGACCCCAGCCTCCCGCGGTTGGGAGGCAACCGGTTCGAGGTTACCGGTAGGTGCCCTCGAAGCTGCGATTCAGTGTGTGGCTTCCCATCTCGCCAGAGTCTTCGCGCTCGAACAGGGCCCGGCTGCGGCTCTCGTCGCGCCACTCCTTGCGGGCCTGATCGGCCGATCGATCGAGGATCACGCGATCGCCCTCGACACGGTCGATGTGCGCGCAGCTCAGCGAATGATGGACGCCGCCGCTGTCGGGATCCGACTTGGCGAGGATGATCCGGTCGCCGGCGGTCTTGTCGACCTTGCCGACATGCTGGTCATCGCTGCCGACGACCTCCATATGCTCGCGGATCTGGCCGAGCAGGCCGCGCTTGTGCGTGCGTCGGTCACGCCAGCTCGAGAAGTCGTTGTCGAACTTCGACTGGTTCTCGCGCCGGTAATCGTCATAGTCGCGGTCGAGACTGCTCATGTGCTGGTCGCGCCATGACCGGTAGTGCGGATCGAAGTCCTGGCTTCGGTCCGACTGGTCACGCGAGCCGGCGCGGCTGCTGCTGCGATAGGGATCGCTGGCCCATTCGCTACGGTTGCCGGAGCCCCGGTTGCGATCCCATTCGCCGGCCGCGAAGCCGCCGGCCGCGGCTGTGCCGGGCGCGCGTTCGGAACGGCCATAGTCGCCCGTCATCGGACGATAGCCGCCGCGGTCGCGATTGCGCTCGCCCGCGTCCTGGCCGCCGCGGAGTTCGTTCCGCCACGACGGGTCATAATCGCGCTCGCTCGACGGCCAGGCGGTGCCGCGATAGCTTTCCTCACGGTCCGAGCGGTCGCGCTGCGCATCACGGCCATAACCGCGATCGTGGTCGCGATGCTGGCTCCGCTCGCGATCGCGGTCCCAGCCGTGCTCGTCACGCCCACGCCACGGGCGATCGTCGCGGCTCGAGCGATGATGGTCGCGGTCGCGGTCGTCGCCAAACCACGAGGCGATCTCGTCGCCGGCGCGCTCGAAGAAACCGCGGTTGTCGCCGCGGCCCGGGGAGCGCGGCCCATCGTCACGGTCGCGCCATCGCGGCTGGTCGTCGCGCGTATCATAGCGGTCGTATGCCATTTGGTCCTCCAATGCACTGAAGCTGCCGGATTCCGGTCCGGTCGATGCACTGGGGAAAACGACTGGCGCGCTGAGGCTGTTCCTCCCCGGCCTCCGGTCGAGCCCGACAAAGCGACGGGCCGAAACGGCTGCGGGACAGGCGATTGCACGGGCAAGAAATCGCGGCTAGGAGCCGCTCTCCCGGCGGGCGATCACGTCGCGTTCCGGGGCCAGCTGGAGGCGCGGGGCTGTAGCTCAGATGGGAGAGCGCTGCAATCGCACTGCAGAGGTCAGGGGTTCGATTCCCCTCAGCTCCACCAGCCTTTTCAATGACTTAGCCGATGCAGTGCGGCGGTTGTACGGAAAAAGTACGGGCATTCATTAACCAGATGTGCTTGACGCGAGAGACTTTATTGTCCCAACTCTCGAAATGGTGACGCTCCGCCTCGACACGCGCCGCGCAAGCCATCCGGGTCATTCGCAGCCGCAACTGCAGGTCACCTCTTCGCCTGGCGGGAATCCGCCCCAAACTCCGTAGCGAACTGACAAGAGAGCCCGCCGGTCGCACTCCGGCGGGCTCGCGAGATCAGTTCGCTAGGAAGCGCCTGACGTCATCGAAGAACTGCGCAGTATAGTCAGCGGTCCAAGGTGGAATGCCGCCACCCTCGTCCTCGAGCTGCTTTGGCCCGAACAGTTCCTCGAGCTTCCAAAGCGCCGCTGCGCGATTAGGCGCCGGCATGTCCATCAATCGCCGCTTCGCCTCGCCTTCCCGCTCCCAAGCATCATCGCACGCTGTCGCTGCCGCTGAGTAGCCGAGGCGAGTATCGATCCGCTTCATGTCTGCGAAACGTCGCTCCTGAGCGTCTAGCAGCTTCTGCGCACTCCGGTGGCGCTCGTAATTGCCGGGATAATTCTCGAGGTACCTCACGCCTGAGACCGTCCGCCGAGCATCGGCGAGCATCACCGCGCAAGCTGTGGTTATCGGTTTGTTGGCGCAGTCGTAACCGATCGTGATGTGAGGCACCTTTTTTACGGCAGCCTCGTAGTCCTCTCCGATCTTGTCACACACGCGCGAGGCGGTCTCCGCTTCGGAGTGGCAGGTCTGCCAAGCCGCCAATAGTCGATGCCAGCTGCTGAGTGCTGCCGGCGCCCCCGTCGCGAAGGCTCCCGTCGGAACCATCGCGACGGCCGGAAGCGATGCTGCTGTTGCCAATGTAGCCACGATTTGTCTCCTGCTGAGGCCCGCCCGCGCCTGTTCGGCAGTCGAGCAAACGCTCGCAGATCCCTGTTCGTGACCGTTATCTTCGAGATTGCGAGAAGTTGCGGGTTTCGGCTCCGCGGTCATCACCGCCTCCCGATCATGCGTTGGCGGAGCTCTTCGTTTGCAAGCAGCCAGAGCGTGCGCCACGCGCGCACGTGGGCGGCATCGGCGGGGTCAAAGGGAGGCGCGTCACCAGGGTTCTCGTTGGCAGGCTGCGGCGGGAACTGTAGTACGTTCGAAGCCATGATCGTCTCCTTAGGACGGTGCTGGTCAGAGCCGGGAGCAAGGTTGCCGCCTTGCCTCGGCTCGCTTTTTCCGATAGCCGTTAACCATGGCCCGCGCAATAGGCGATAGCGAAAAAAGAGGGAGGGGACGGCCGGCGACCGGCATCCGCCCGGCAATGGGCCTGCGGCTATATCCCGAACTCGAGCAAAAGCTGGACCACTGGATCGCGAAGCAGCCGGAGCCGCGGCCATCGAGGCCAGCGGCGATCAGGCAATTGCTGGAGCAGGCGCTCCGCGATCGCTGAAGGGATGACTGCGGTACTCAATGCAGTCAACCCCGAAAGGCGAGCCCTGAGTTGTACGGCCGAACCGGCCCGCAGCTTGGCGCGGATATAGCCGCGTTGGCGCCGACTTGAAAGTCAGCCTTTGCGGCCAAGGGAAGCGTTGATGGCGGCCGAATTGGCGGAGAGGTGCGCGAGGAATGCTCGTTTCCCCGCGGGCGCCCCGAAAGCGCGCTGCATGATCTCCGAGGGGTCGAGGCCGGCATAGACCGAAACGTCAGACCGCGAGGCATGGATTGCTGCCTCAAGCCGCTCGATGTCGCGGGGAGAGATGCCTCCGTAGGCCCCGCCCGGCGCCGAGGCCCGGCCATTCACGGGGCCGCCGAAGCTCGGCAGCGCGCCAGTTTGGTTCATGTGATCAAGGACGTCATATCCGATCGCGCGCGCCGACGACGCCCGGATCATATACTCGTCGCGCGAAGACGGAGTGAGGATGTTATCCGCCGTGTCGCCGCCAGGGCCGAAAATGCGGCCGCCCAAGGCCTTGGGAGCGCCGAGGATCGTCGCAAGCCCTATGGTACTGGCGATGCCAGCCTGAGCGCCAATGCTGTTCGCACCACTGGTCGCCAGCGACATGAGAGCAGCCGGGCCTGCCATCGCTGCGCTGATCGCCGCGCCAACGGCAGTCGCTTGAGCGATCGAGGCGGCCCCTGACGCCGCGCTTGCCGCTCGACCGATCGTGTGCGCGATGATCTCCTGAAGAGCGAGCTTTACCAGAGCTGCGGTGAGGGTCTGAAGGACCGAGCGGCCGACGTCGCCAAGCGATTGAAATCCTGCCGCGGCTTGCGAGAGGCCGTCCACGACGTTCTGCAGGCCATTCGCCGCGATGGTCTCCAGGGCATCGTTGACATCGCCCGCCTGCTTGCGAACGTCACCGAAAAACGCCTGCAGCGGTGACGCATTTTGCTGCGCGTTGGCAGCGAGGGTGTTGGCCTCCTGCTGCGGAAGGTTCTTCAGTTTCGCCCGGGCGATCGCGGCGGCGGCCTCCGCATCGCTCGCTGCCTTGATGGCTTCCGCATTCTTCGATGTCGCGGCGATCGCCTGCAGTTCATCCGCGCGCGCGATCTGCCGCTCGAGTGCCGTTCGCTCTTCCTCGAATTGAAGCGCGATCAGCCGGTCCTCGATGGCGCGGCGCTCTCTTGTCGAGGTGACCAGCTGCTCGGAGGATCGCAACAGGTCCTGCTCGGCGTTGATTTGTGCCTCGGCCGTCGCCGCAGCTTTGTCGGCGGCTTCCCGGCGCTCCGCCGCCTGCGCGAGCGAGAGGCGGCTTTGCACGACCTTGAGCCTGGCCTGCTCCACGGCGTCGTTCTTCGCGAGCAGTTCGCCCAGGTTGCCGCCGAGCTTGCCCTCCTTTTCGAGCTCTTTGGCGTTGGCCTCGTACCGATCGTGAGACAGCTTGACGGCTGCGGTTTCGATATCGGCCGTCTCTTGAGCCGAGAGCCCAAGCGTCTTGCGGGCTTCGAGGACCTGATCGTCGAGACCGGACATCTTGTCCGCATACTGGCGGGCTTGTTCGACCTCCTGCTGCTGCAATTGCGCCAGTTCGGCGGCGCCCTGCGAGATTGCCGGAGAGCTGTCTTCGATGCGCTTGGCGAGCTCCGCCTTCGCCTGGGCGACGGTGCCCGTGAAGATGTTGCCATTGACGCTCGCGACGTTGCTACCGACGACAGAGCGAGCCGAAGCGCTATCCGAGGCCGCGAAGAACTTCTTAGCCGCCGGCTCGCCGAGGACATGCACGGTGTAGAGATTGGCCTCGGTGATGCTCTGACCCGCGGCCTTCAGCACCTTGATGTAGTCGTCGGTGGCCGCGTCGATGATCGCGCTGGCGACCCTCGGCTTGTCGCGCAGGGCTAGAATGTCGGGGTTGTTCATCCCCGACGCTTGTGAAGGATAGGTGCGCTTGAAATAGCTCAGCCAGGTGCCCGGCATGAACTGCCCAAGGCCATATGCAGACGACCCCGCCGCGTTGGCTCCGGTTCCTTCGGCTCCAATCACATCTCGTTTGAACTGACTGACCGGATCGACCTTTTTCCGATCTTGCGCTGCCTTGGTATCCCGCTCGAGCGCGCGGGTCTGTGCATCGAGCGCCTTCGTAAAGGCGTCGACGTCTCCTTTGCCTTTGGCCAGCTTGTTCGCCATGCTGGCGACCTGCTGATCGAAACGGTTTGCGTCGAAAGTTACGCCAGCCGTCGCGGCTTTGGACAGGGCCTCGGCATACTGATCGATCGCTGTCCGCGCCTGTTGAGCGACGTCGACATTGATCTTCTTCGCTTGGACGGCGGCATTCAGCAGGTCGAGTAGCGCCGTTTTTTGGCTTTCAATCGCCGCGGTCGCGTCGGCGCTGGCGTCGGCAGCCGAATTGGCGAGCGCCAGCTGACCGTTCGTGACCGCCTGTTGAGCCGCGGCGATCTGCTTGTTGAGCTGATCCACCCGCCGGTTGAGCTGATCGATCTTTCCCTGCGCTTCCGAGATTGCGTTGTTGCGGGCAATCGCAAGGGCGGCGTTTTCCTGCGGATCGCCGCCGAGGGTCGGCAATGCCTTGGCGGTTGCAAGCGCCTTGTTCGCCTGCGGAAGCTGGACCTTCGTGATCTTGTCCAGATCCTCCTGAAATTTCTTGAGGCTCTTCTCGGTAGTGTCGATGTCGATGAAGCTCTGACCCTGCGCGCTAGGCCCAACCCGCTTCGCCAGGACCTCGTTCAGTTTCTCCTGCTTCTCGATCAGGCCGTCGATCGTCTGAGCCCACTGTCGATCTGCCTCTTCGCTGTTTTGCGTCTTCTCGAAATGCTCGCGGAGCTTGCCGATCAGATCCTCGACGCTGTCGCTTTCGGCGTGATACTTCGCGATCAAGGTCGTGATGATCCCGACGGCCGCCGTTGCAGCGAGTCCCCAAGGCCCTGCGAGGAAAGCGCCAAACTTGCCCATGCTTCCGCCCGCGAGCGCCGCCGCTTCGCCGACCGAAGCGACGTGCTGAGCGAAAATCTGAGTGAGCGGGGCGCCGGCCGCGAACTGGTCCGTCGAACCGCGCACGACGTGCTGCAGCTCGAGCATCGCCACGCGGTTGTTGTTTGCGGCGAGGGACAGCTTGCCGGTCGCCTTTTCGGCGCCGCCGGCCGCATTCTCCATCTGGCCCATGCTGGCTTGGTAGGTGTTAGCGGCAACCTTGATGTCGGCGTTGAACTTGTCCGTTTGCGCGACCAGTTCGGTGACGACTTTGTCAGCTTCGACGGCCATGTCAGCGCCCTCCGATGGCTTCGTTGACGGCGTTCCGCACGAGCTCGACGACCTCCTGGCGCTTCCGGTCGGTCGCGGGCCGCATGTGGGGCCGCTCAGCCATCTTGCTCCCGCCGAATTCTAAAACGGCGGCGTAGGGCGCGTTGCTGCTGACCTCGACCTTCAACGGCTCAGGCTGGGTCGTCTCGATGTGGCTGACAAGGGTTCCAGTGTCGTTCGAGGGCGGCTCTCCGGGCTTCGACGCGATATGGTGCTTTCCGCTAACCGCGCCCTCTGTAATGAGGTGCTTGGCCTCGGCTTCGATAAGCTGGCCGCCAGCGAATAGCGCGGCGCCGACCTTCCGAACCGTCGCTTCGCTGGCGAGCCGACTGAGGCGGGCGGTCACTCGATCCTGGCCGGTGATCTTGGCCATGCTCATCTCCATCCATCGGGACACGACGCCTCACGGCGTGGCCGGCGAAGGATAGCAAATCCGGCGTCGCGCGCATAGGCCGGCGGCTTCCACGTCGCGCGGATTCGCTGGCAAGTCCAACGCTCGCTATGGACCGCCCGATGATCCTCGCACCCATCCTCTGCGCCGCCGCCTGGGTGATCGACGGCGACAGCATCCGCTGCTCTAACGTCGGGGAGATTAGGCTTCTCGGAATCGACACGCCGGACTACCGGGACAGCGCTCCATGCCGAGGCCACTTCGGCGATCACGTCTGTGACGACCAGTCGGCGAAGGCCGCCAAGCGCAGCCTGATTGCGATTGTATCGCCCAACCGCTCGGCCGTGCGCCTTGAGCCCAGTCTAAGCTAGCCGTTATCGCAAGAATGGCCGGTCTCGGCTCGATCTGGGAAAGAGCACGCGCACCGATCTGCGACGCAGTGCGTTATGACACAGTCAGCTGCTGCTCTGTGGCAGGTGACCGATGAGAGGTGCATCCATGTCAGAAGGCCGACGAGTGGTAACAGCCAACCTGCCTGAGGACCTTGTGGCGAGATTAGACAGTATAGCCGATCGAATCGAGCGAAGCCGAAGTTGGATCGTTCGCCATGCACTCGATGAATGGCTCGCCGACGAGGAGCGGCGCTACGAACTAACACTCGAAGGGATGCGGTCGCTCGATGAAGGAAACACCCTGACCCATGAAGAGGTTGTCAAACATTTCGCGAAGCAAAAGGCGCGACGACGGAAGGCCGAAGACAAGCAGTAACGGCCCGCCGCAACCAGGAGGTTGAAAGACGGGCCGCACCGAAGCCAGGCGCCCGACTTTCCGAGCAGGGCGATCGACTCATTGTCACCATAGCACGCTAGCGAACGGTGGTCCGCTCAAAGGCTCATCAGCGGAATCGTCCGGGGCGGACGCGATCGTGGAAGACGATTAAGGATTCGCGGCGGATAATCCGTCACTGAAACTCGTGGCAGATCGGTGACGATGGAGAAGTACGATGATGGCCATTGCACGCTACAGATCGAAGGATGATCACGGCCGCGCTCACCTCATAACCCAATATCATGATGAGCGCGACGGAGATTGGCTCGAGCTCGCGGATGGCAGCCGACTCGTGACGGACGCAGCAGGCCGATTGGCGACGACGGCCGGGGAATGCTTCACAAAATTGATCAGGGCCGACTAACTCGGTCCATTTCGGTGGCTTCTGCGAGCGCAGCTCGACGAAGTTGGCTCTATCCGTTGGTCCATGCGGTGGTCAGCGAGTTTAACTTTTCTCTTGGCGGCTGCGCAGCCGGTATTGAGCAGTGCGGCCATCTTTGGTCCAGATGACAGGGTCCGAGCTGCCCCAGCGTCTGCAGCGATCTACAATCCAATCGGCCTCATCGAATCGAGCCGGACCCGGGGCACCGGGGTCATTGTCTCGCCGTGCTATGCCATTACCGCGCAGCACGTCATTCGCTACGACGGTCCTGTCCTCGGACAGCGCGTCTGGTTTACGGCAGCCCTAGCTACCCATCACCCTGTGCAGACGGCAGCAACTACTGTCGCGTCCGGCGGCTATGAGCGATACGTCGATGGGCACGACCCCTACGAGGTACCAGGCAGCGATTGGGCATTGCTTCGCTTAGACCAATGCCTCGGGAGTAAATTTGGGTACGCAACGTTAGTGGATGCGGACCCGCGGAAGGTTTCGGGCGCTATCGTGAACAGTGCTGGTTTTCCGACTTTGCATCTTGCTAGTCGCGGACCGCTGATCGATCCTCACTGCAGTATCACATCCGTCCGCCCGCTCGCTCTGCTCAATGACTGCGCTACGATGCTCGGCAACTCAGGTGGACCGATCTTCCAGATAGTTTCCACCGAAACTGGCAAGCGGCGGCTGTTCGTCTACGGCCTTCAGGTTCGCGGCATACTCAGAAAGTACGCAGCCTGCTGCCGACCGGGTCAAGACAATGTCGCAACCCCGGCCTCCGAGATTTTAAGTCACATCGGTCAATTCATACGTTCCGATGAGGCATCCCACTCAGGCGTCTGATGGTCCTCTATCGAGCGAGCTCGAGGCCGCCACGACATTGCTAGCCTCGCGCAATCCCTGTTGTGCCAGCGCCAGGTGAGCGCTGACGGCGGGGGGCCCATCATGCGCGTCGAGAAGATCCATTGCTTCCGTTACCAGCCTCAGGGACACACGGATCGCACACTCGCGATCGCATTCCACTCTTTCACTCATCATCTGCCACCCCGTCGATTCGACGAAGCTGCAACCCTTTAAACAGCAATGCAAATCGGGCTTTAGGCCGTCATCGACCCGGAGGCGCCGGCGTGTCGCAATAGAACAGGCGCGTAAGGTAATTCTCTAGGAGCGCTTTACCCTTGGGTGTCAGGCGCACCATTTGCCGGCGCAGGTCAACTTCATCGGGACCGCGCTCGATCAGCCCGTCCGCCATGAGGGACTTTTGCCAGCGAAGGCCTGTTGTGGCGGGAACCTCGGCTGCATGAGACAGGGAGGTAACCCCAAGCAGCTCGCCGCGTTTCGGGAGGCAATAGAGGGCAAGCAGCATATCCCAGGCCGGCTCTCCGAACAGGTCATTACCGAGCAGTTTGTCCCGCGTTCGGCGGGCCTCATACATCTTGCAAGCTAGTCTCAATAGGTCGTGTGACGATGGCAGCCTACGGGCGCTGTGGCGCAACTCCTCTTCCTTCGCTGTCGCGACCTCATCCAAGCTGAGCCTGAGGTCGACTTGCAGCCGGTCGTCGGTCGCCGGGAGCTCCGGCGATCCATCCCCGACCTTCGGAAGGGTGAGCTTGTCTTGGCGGGACATGACGCGGCCTTTCCCAGCGCCCGTAGGCGGCGACTGTGGACCGAGCTTTAGCAGGCCTAAATCCATCTCTCCGATCTTGCAACCCGCCACTACGGATGAACCTTCATCCGACTTGAATGCAGTTGCGATCTGGGCAGAACTGCGCGTCGCCGAATCGTCCGCTTAGGAGTGCGGACCATTGTCCAAGGTAACTGCAATTCCCGTGATCGACGGCAACGGCGATCACGTAACCATCTATCAATTCGAGGATCGACGCTTCATCCGCCACGTTCGAAGGTTCAAGCTCGATACTGGCGATGCAGTCGAGCGGATCGACGACGAGACCTTCGTCTTGGCCAACGGTGAAACGCTGAGGCGTCTTAGACGGGGCTGAGCACTCGCGCCCTCGCCTGCTTGAACCCGCATCGCCGGCAGCGAAACCGTTTCGATATTCCGTCCAGCGGCCAGTTGCCGAGCGCCATCACAGCCTCTCGCGGATTGAAGGTCCGGGTGTTCCTGCAATGGGTGCATTCGACCAGCAGGGCGCACCGGAAGCGAACGAGATCACCGGTCGTTCGGACGTGCTTGGTCGACATTCCCGGCAGCTACGCCGATGAGAACGATTCGGGAACATGGCATAAATCGTCCAGGGGACGTCCTCTTTGAAACTCCGCCTCAGGTCGTCAGCCAGATTGCGGGCTCAGCCGACGAGCTGAGGGCGGGGCTGGCAGGAGCACTCGATAGCGGTCCGTCCGCGAAGGTATCCGCGAAATAACGCTCAGTCGCAGCCGTGTTCGGTGAGCGGAAGAAAACGCCGCCGTCGGCGTGGATCGTTAAGGCGTACCAATTGCCTGCTACAATGTTGATTGGAGCGATGAGTGGAATCGACTTAATCGCGTCGATGCCATCAGCCATACCAGACTGATCTGCGGTCCGCCCTAGCAAAGACCCGCCCCAGGCCGCATCGCTGGTAGCACCATAAACGCACATCCGATAATTTGCTGTACTATTGGCGCCGCAAATAACTTTTACCGTCGTGGCTGTTCCCGACGCCACCGCCTGAAAGGCTGTCCCTACCTGAACGTTTGCGGAAGCTTGGCCGGCTGCAATGAGTCCATTCGTGCTGTTTCCGACGAGAAGCGTTCCGGCTGTCGTGCCGGTCGAGCCAGCGGCGCTTTCTGATGCGGAGCCCGAAGCGCTTAATGCAGCCGCTCTGACGACACCGCTGACGAACGTCGCCGTGCCAACGCCGGCAAATGCTCCACTGCTGGCAGCTGCAGCGACCCGGACATAGAGCCGATGACCTTGAAGGCTTTCGAAAGTGCCATACGCATCTGTGCGTGATGCCTTGAACTCGACGATGGCGATTTGTTCCGCACCGAACGACGCGACCGGAATGTCGAAGCTGGTCCCAATCAGGCCGGCATGCTCTGCCAGCAGTGTGACGCCGTCGATTTTCCAAAGCCGGATGAGTGTCGTCTGCCCGGCCTCAGGCGTCGTCGTCGCATCGGTCCAGGCAAGGATGGTGCGGTCCTCGAACAAGCGGTTTCGGTTTGCCCAAGTGCACGGCACGTGACTAGCGCCGATGCAATCGATTGGATTGAGAAGGCTGTTGGGGGCCCTCATGACTGCAATCCGTTCAGCCTAACGGTCTCGACCCTGCACTCCGGGCCCATGCGGCCCCTTTCGACGAGCGCAATGTGGTCGACGCGAATGTCTCCTTCCGCATGCCGATAGCGATCGCCTGCTGGCGTGAATTGGTCGGTCTCCCATGAGAAAAAGGCGCGACGCTGGCCGACGCTCAGCTCGGCAGACATGCCGCTCTCAACGGCCCAAATTGCAACAGGATCGGTGATTAAGAACGGCACTTCAACGAAATTGCCAACGCGCACGCCGATTCCGAGCGTCCGCCCAACCGAGCAGTCATCTCGCCGCGGGTCATCTCGCAGATAGTGATTTGGAAAGTGAGCCGGGTGCTTCAATGTTATGCAAGCATCCGCGTAGCTTTCGAGCGATGCTTGCGCGAAAACCTCTTCCGGTGGCCGATAGACCATTGGCGCGCCGCAAAATTCGGCCTCCGACGCTTGGTACATTCCCGCCCGAGTGACGCGAGCGACCGCGAGCATCCAACCGTTCGGCAACCTGTGGACGCCGCGCCGGCCAGCCTCGAGGGCGATCGGTGGAATCGCCCCAAGCGCTTTGTCGAGGGTGATCTGCGTCTGGCTGATCTGGCCCATCGACTTCGGAATTGAGACGAGGCCGGCGGCCTCACTGGGGGGGGCGCGCTCCCTCAGAATGTCCATAACGGGCGTCCGCTGGCGGTGAGATACTGTCGAAAGGCGTCGTGCTCGCCGCCGCCCATGATGCGACAGAGGCTGTCCATGTTGCCCCAGTCATAGCCGCTGCCGAGCAGCAGCTCCGCCACGGCGTCGAGCAGCGGGTCCACCTGATCGTCATGGGTGCCGGCCGGGAACTCCGCCAGTTCGGCGAGCAGATCTGTCGTGAAGGGCGCATCGGCCGGGATTGAAACCAGGCCGGCGGCGACGCTGGGCAGCGTGTCCATGGCGCGAGAGTACTTGTCTGTGAGGCGCTTGATGGGCCGAATCGGAATGCTGTCCGGGCCGCGCTGGAGCTGCTGCACCAGCCCAGTCCCGCTCACCTTGTCCTCGATGCCGAACGCCGTGAGGTAGCCCGCGTCCTCATCGCGGCAGTTCCGGTGCTTCTTCCAGAAGGACCGCGCGAGCTTTTCGAGCTCCGGCGCCTCGAACTTCCCGCGGGCCTGGTCGATCAGATAGATCGCGCCGTCGGTGCCAAGGCCCCAGCACTGAAACACCGAATAGTCGTTGCGCTCGCCGGTCTTCTGAGCGGTGTCGGCGAAGATCATCCGGCGCTTGTACGGCCGTTCCTCGCCGTGCCGGTGACGCTGGAATTGATCGATATGGAACAGGTTACCGCCGGCGATGGTCGGGCGCTGCTGATAGAGGCTGGCCCAGGAGCCCGGATCCATCACGTTGCGCATCTGCTCGAGCTGGTCGAGCGGCTTCAGCTCGGGGAATAGCGCTTCGCCGGCCTGGCGATGCCGACGATCGACGACGCCGCGCTGATCTCCGTCCTCCGCGACTGCGGGATAGCTCAGCACCTTCACCGACGGGTCGCTTTTGATCAGCCGCGCCGCAGGGTCATCGATATGCCAGCGAGTCAGGATGCAGAGCAGCCCGGCGTTGCTCGATGCGCGGGTGAGAAGGTCGTCAGTCAGCCAGGCCCACGTCTTGTTGCGGACCGTCTCGGAATTGGCCTCCTCGCGTCCCTTCAGGGGGTCGTCGAGGATGATCAGGTCCGCGCTCTCGCCCGTGACGGCGCCGCCGACCGTCGTGTTGCGGAAGTAGCCCTTGCGGTCGACGAACTCGAGGATTTCGCGGTTCCGAAGCGCTTGGCCCGTTGCCTGCGTGACCGCGTTTAGCGAGTTGAGGTGCAGCTGCGGGAAGGCCTTGCGGAAGCGCTCGAGATCGAACTTTCGCTGCAGCGACATATTGGCTCGAATCCCGAGCCGCTCCGAGAAAGACGCATAGATCGTTCGGACGTCGGGCGATCGGCCGGAGCACCAGGCCACGAAGTCGATGATGGTCTCCGACTTCCCGTGCTGTGGTGGCGCCTGGATGATCAGCTTGGGGCGCTTGCCCGCCTGGAGGTCGGCGTGGAACTCCTGCAGGTGCTCCGCGGCGTCCCGCTGCCACCAACCGAGGATCATTCCCGGGTCCATGAACTGACGGAATGCCCAGAAGCTCTGCTGAGCTTCGCCAGCAGCGAGCGCCTCGAGGACGGCGAGATCGCCGGCGGACCTCATCCTTCGGGCTCGCCATCGTCGTCGGGCTCGACGGTCTCGGCGATCAGCACCCGCTCCGGCAATCCGCGGCGCCGGGCCTCCTCGCGTGCCTGCTCGTACGTCAAGTTATGATTGATGGCGCCGGAATAGCTGACCTCTCGGCGATCGGAGAAGTCCTCGGGGGCGAGGTTTTTCAATGCGAATTGCGCCATCGACGCCGCACCGGGCCCCCCTTCGCCGGCGCCGATTTCCAGAGCCCGATCTTCCCACCATGAGCAGGCCGCTGCCTTCGCGATCTGGGTCGCCTCAGCGAATTCCGGATGCTGCTCGGCCCAATAAAGCAGCGTGCGCCGGCTCACGCGGATTGAGCTCGCGAAAGCGGTCAGCGACTTGCCTGTTGCGCAGTAGGCGATGACCGCGTCGCAATGCACCGGGTCGTATTTCGACGGCCGGCCGCCGACGTCGCGCTCTGGCAGGACGCCGGTCTCAGCGGCCACATGCACCGCCCTTGAGGGGTGCGCCGACGGAAGCGAAATGCCGTAACGCTCCCGCCGGCGCGCGAGGTGTGGCGTCCTCGCTCCTCTGCCCGCCATTCAGGGAGCGGGCAAAGCTCATCGTGCTTGCACCTTTTCGAGAGGCTCAACGTGCAGCCCCATCTCCTCGGCCTTCGCCCGCTGCCCGGCGTGCATCCAAAGGGTCACAGGATCTTGCGCGACGCTGGAAGTGCCTTCGCGGTGACCGATTCCGGTGACCATGTGGCCACGGTAAGGCTTCTGGCTGACCCTGTAGCGGGTCCAACGCGCTTCTTCGCGACGCTTGGCGGCCGCGATTGCTGCAGGGGTTCGCGCTGCCTGTGCCGCTAATATTTGAGCATGCTCGTCGGCCATGACCTTCGCCATGGCAATCTGATGCTTGTCGATCGGCCAGGCGACCCGCGGTCCTGTCAGTTCCGGAATCCGCATGTTGAACAGGCGCTCGACCCAGCCGCCAAGGTTGGGCCAGACTGGGCCCTCGACGCCGCGAGCCTGGAACTCGGCGCAGACGATTCGCGCATGCTGCGCCGTGCCCCGATTGGCGCGTTCGACCGCCTCCGAATTCTCCTCGAGCTCGCCAAGAATCTCGATCAGCTCGCCGATCAGCACGGGCCAGCGGTCGCGCAACCGATCCGCAAGCGCACTCGTCCGCGCGACAAGCTGCGAGCGCCCTTCATCCTCCGCCCGCTTGCGGTCGTTTTCCTCGATCTGGCTGAGTCGCTCCTCGAGCCGCGGCTTGAACGCTTCGAGGCGCTCGATCGCGAATGTCGCGTCGGCTTCTTCGTGGCGCGCCGACAGCGCTGCGGCCGGCGCCGTTTCCGGGTCCAGCGAAAGTGCACGGAGTCCCTGGGCTTTGGCGGTCAGTTCGACGACGCGGTTCTCGAGGTCGACGAGGACCGAGCGGACGTCCGGACCCCTTGAGCTTGGCTGGATGGCTGCCTGGCAGCGCTCTTCGAATGACTTGGGCATGGGTTCACCTCGGGAGGAGGGGCTGGATCTCGGTTACCGCTGGCGATGCGCGTCCCGCAGCGCTTGCTTCGAGGCTGCGTAGGCTTCGTCCTGACGAGCCTTTAGGGTGGTGCTGATCACCGCCTGCTCGTCGAGAAAGGCTCTTGCACCCGCCTTTTGCTTGATCGCGGCACAGACAGCTTTGGCTGCATCGGCTGCGGTGAAAGCGGGTGGGGAGCGCAAGTAACCGTGGCAGAGATCGTGATCGTTGCGAGCCTTCGCGATGATCATGCTTCGCTCGGCGTCACTCAGCGACACAGCAGCATCCTTTGCGAAGGTCGCGGCGACGCCGTTACCTGCCTGCGCGCTCACAAACGCCACTGCGACTTCGGAAGCGGCCTTTTCGATGTCCTGCTGGGACATGGTCGCGAGCATTTCCGCCACAGTTGTTCCGCTGGTCTTCGCCATGGTGGCAAATCGCTCGCGCAGAGCTTCGTCGATCGATCCGGGGGATGACGGCTTGCCGTCGGCGATGGGCATTGCGGCGCTGTCGAAGAACATCCTGGAGAAGGTGATGGGACGGCCATCACGGACACAGATCGTGCCGTTGACGATCTCGTAATCACCGTTGGGATCCGGACGGCCGTGGCGATCGCAAAACATCGGGCTCTCCTGGCCGCATTAGGCGGGCAGGCGGATCATATCGCGCGTTGAGACGCGGTTATACGTTCACTGAAAATGCCCCCTTGCGGCAGCCGGAAGCGTGGAAGGGCCTCGCTCGCTGTGGTAATCCAGGCCCATGAAGACCCCACACAGCGCCGTCGTGAAACTGACCTGCTGCGCTTGCCGGCAGCCTTTCGAGATCGCCTTCGACAGCATCCGCGAGCCGTTCGCCTGTCCTGGCTGCGGCGAGGAGACGACGTACTCCGAAGATGAAATCGCGCGGGCGGAGGAGGCCTTCGGCTACGCGCTGCGAGGTGCGGATAACGCCGACCCGATCGATGGCATCAAGACTTACGCGGCGGACATTCGGAAAGCGTAAGCCCGCCGGCGACGAGGCATTTCAGCACCCGCTTTTCCGTACGCTTTCCGTGGCGGCTGGCCGAGGCAGTTCGGCGCCTATCTAAATCGACGCCAGTTGCCGGTGATGAACCTCTGCAGTGTGGGTGCAGCGCTCGCCATTTTCAGGAGGCCCGCGTTCGACACGCGTAACGCGTCGTTTTCGACCTCTCGTGCGTGTCGCTCGCAAAAACCGACTGCCGGGACGTGGGACACGTGACAGGGTCTAAAGACCCATGTCCCGGGTGTCCCGGTGTCCCGGCTGCTGTCCCGCCGATTGTCCCGGCTTTGTCCCGGTCATGAGGGCAGCTCGTATGTGATCCATGCCCATTGCTCCCAAACCCGCACAATTCCGTCATTTCTGAGCCTGATGAGGGCACGGTTGAAGGCCTTTTTCGCCGTGTCCCGGTTTTTGTCCCGGCATGTCCCGGAGGTTGCGTTTGCCGGGACAATTGCCGGGACATCGAGTGTTCCGCTGGCGGCGATTGCTTTGTCTCGCCATGCGGCGAGATCGGCGACCTTTCCAACCCTGCCGCGGTTGATTTCGTCGTCCGGAATTCCGCTAGGGATCGCGACTTCAGCCTGCTCCAGGAGCTCAGTGAGCTGGCTGTAAACGAGGTGCGGCCCGGCCGGCAGCCGGGCGACTTTGCGGTCGAATTCGCTGACGCCTTCATCGGTCGCGACGAATGTTGGCACGATGACGCAGGACGTCACTGGATCGCCGTCGTCGTCATTGCCAAGCTCGATCGGCTGCAGGTTAAACATCAAGAGCTCGCGCTCCTCATCGTCCTTCTGCTTGGTGATGCGCGCGCGCTTGGTCTTGCCGGCCTCGACCAGGACGACCGTGTCGACGCCGCCCTTGAGGCTGCCATGGCCGCGCGGCTCGGTGCTCTCGGCGTCCTTCGGTCTATGGTGCACGGGCAGGACGCAGCATTCGAACTCGGCGGCGAGGGCGCCGCAGTTCGCAACATAGACTGCCAGGTCGTCGGTGTTTTCCTTGCCGGCGCCGAGCGTCTTCGAGAGCGTGTCGACGACTATGAGCGCCGGCGCATCGCCGTAGCGGGTTGCCGCTGCTCGGACGGCGTTTGACAGGGCAGCGCGGTCGGCCGCCGAGTTGTAGAGGTCGATCGGCGTCGGGATCAGCGCGAGCGGTATGGGTCCGCTGATGCCATGATGGCGCTTGAACGCGACAATGCGGTTGCGGAGGCCCTTTTGCCCTTCGGCGCCGACATAGACGACGACCCCGCGACGAGTGCGGAGTCCATTCCAATCCCAGCCGAGCGCGACGTGCATCGCCAGATCGATCGCGAGGAAGCTCTTGCCGCTGCCCGGGTGACCATAGATCAGCGCCAAGCCCTGTTGCGGAAGCGTCTTCTTGATCAGCCACAGCGAATTGAGGTGGGGCTCGATCTCCTCGGCCCATTCGACCTGCAGCAAGCCGGGGCTGCGCCGGGAAAGGGCCGGTCCGCGCTCATCGTCGGGCGACATTCCGTCCCAAGGGTCAGCTTCGAGGGGCCTATGCGCCATCTGGCCCCTCCACCTGCACGATGTTGTCGGCGGCGATGAAAAGCTGGCCC
>NZ_JAFAVR010000280.1 GCF_019242355.1 Sphingomonas sp.
AGGAAACTCCGGTGGAAGAGGTCCTCGGCCGCTGGAAGTCTCACTCGTTCCTGGCGACGCTGACCTATAACTTCGGTGCCGAAGTCGCGCCGCCGCCGCCGCCTCCCCCGCCGCCCCCGCCGCCTCCGCCGCCGCCTCCGCCGGCGACGCAGACCTGCCCGGATGGCTCGGTGATCCTGGCGACCGACACGTGCCCGGCACCGCCGCCTCCGCCTCCGCCGCCGCCGCCGGCGCCTGAGCGGGGCCAGTAAGGGCTCTTGCCTCGGACCGTCCGGCAACGGCCGGTCCAAGCTGGGGGGACGGACTTCGGTCCGTCCCCCTTTCGCTTTGCCGGCTCCCCCGGTCTGGCCGGAACCAAGGAGTGCAGTCATAATCAGCGAAGACCTGGCGGCCCGGATCGCCGAACGCGGCGGCAAATGGCTCGTTACCGGAGTGGCCGGATTCATCGGCTCGAACCTTGCCGAGGCCTTGCTCCGCTCGGGAGCGCATGTCGTCGGCCTCGACAATTTCGCGACTGGACGTCGCCGCAACCTGGACGAGCTCCAGCGGCTCCTTCCCGAAGCCTATGGCTCGCGCTTCCGCTTCATCGAGGGCGACATCCGCGACCGCGATGCGTGCCGGACCGCAGTCGAGGGCGTCGACCACGTTCTTCACCAGGCGGCGCTCGGCTCCGTCCCGCGCTCGATCGCCGACCCGCTGACCTCGCACGACGTCAACGTCACCGGCTTCCTCAACCTGCTGGATGCCGCTCGCAAGGCGGAGGTGCGCCGCTTCGTCTATGCGGCATCGAGCTCGACCTATGGCGATAGTCCTGAGCTTCCCAAGCGCGAGGACCGGATCGGATCGCCACTGTCGCCTTACGCGGCCACCAAGCTGTTCGACGAAATCTATGCGGACATCTACGCCCGCAGCTACGGCTTCCGGGCGACCGGCCTGCGCTATTTCAACGTTTTCGGCCCGCGCCAGGACCCGAACGGCGCCTATGCGGCGGTAATCCCGAAGTGGACGGCCGCGATGATCGAGAAGCAGGATCTCGTCATCAACGGCGACGGCCAGACCAGCCGCGATTTCTGCTTCGTCGCGAATGCCGTCCAGGCGAACATTCGCGCCGCGCTGGCGCCGGACGACGCTCAGGGTGAGGTGTTCAACGTCGCGGTCGGCGAACAGACGTCCCTTATGGAGCTGTTCGGACTGATTCGCGACGGCCTGCGCGACCACCAGGTCCATTACGACCGCGACCCCGTGATGGCGGGGTTCCGGGCGGGCGACGTGCGTCACTCGCTCGCCGACATCGGCAAGGCCGAGCGGATGCTCGGCTATGCGCCGACCCACACGGTCCGCCGCGGCCTGGAAGCGGCATTGCCGTGGTATCTCGGCTTCTTCGGCGGCGCCCGGGACTGACGATCGGGTTTCACTGGACGGGCGAGTGCGAGTAGCGCACAGGCCACTCATGGCACGGAAGGATCATGGGATCGGCATTCCGGTCCCGCAGCGGCTCCGACGGGCCTCGCTCCTCATGCTCGGTGTCACCGACATCCACTGATCGAATGCAGGCAGTGTCTCTCGACCAGCCGGCGCCGGCGGCCATCATCGTCACCGGCCACGCGCTTCCCGAAGCAAAGGCCGACCGTGCTTATGCGGTCGAGCGCCTGACCCGCCAGCAGATCGAGCAGTCTCCGACTCACGAGCTCGATCAGCTGTTGAAGGACGTACCGGGCGTGCAGCTGTTCCGCCGCTCGGACGCGCATAGCGGACACCCGACTAGTCAGGGCGTAACTCTGCGCGCACTTGGCGGCAACGCGTCGAGCCGGGCGCTCCTGGTGCTCGACGGCGTGCCGCAGACCGATCCCTTCGGCGGCTGGGTCAACTGGCCGGCCTACGATCCGCTAGACCTGGGGCAGATCCGGGTCGTGCGCGGCGGCGGCAGCGTCGCCAACGGGCCGGGCGCACTCGCCGGGACGATCGAAATGACGAGCCGCGACGATGGCGGCACGTCCGGCGAACTTGATGCGGGCAGCCGCGACTCGCTCGAGGGACGTGGCCGGCTGGCGCTCGATGCGGGCTCCGGCCTGATCGCGCTGTCCGCGCGGGTGGAGCGCGGCGACGGCTTCATTCCGGTCACTGCGACCACGCGCGGCCCTGCCGACAAGCGCGCCCCGTATCGCAACTGGGATCTTCGTGGCCGCTGGTCAACGCCGCTCTCGCCGGCGGTGAACCTGCAGGCCAGCCTCGACGGATTCCACGACTGGCGGACGCGGGGCGTCGATTACACCGAGAACCGCACCAACGGCGCCGACGCCTCCCTGCGCCTGGTCGGGGAAGGCGCATGGCGATGGTCGGCGCTCGGCTACTGGCAGGCGCGCGACCTGATGAGCAGCTTCGCCAGCGTTTCCCCCGGCCGGGTGACGGCAAGCCGAGTGTCTCTTCAGGACGACGTTCCTGCGCGCGGCATGGGCGCGAGTATAGAGCTCCGTCCGCCGATGCCCCGCGGGATTGAACTCAGGTTTGGGTCGGACGCGCGTCGGACGGACGGCGAATCGCGCGAGCTCTACAGCTACATCGACGGCGACCCGACGCGGCGGCGCAAGGCCGGCGGCGACACGATGACCGTCGGCGGGTTCGTCGAAGCGACGGCCGACGTCGGGCCCTTGACCCTGACCGGTGGCGCGCGCGTCGACCACTGGGAAGTGTCGCATGGACATCTGCGCGAGTGGCTGCTGGCGACCGGAGAGGTCACGCGTGACGACCATGACCCGACGCGCCAGGGCTGGCTTCCAACGGCGCGGGGCGGGGCGCTGATTGCGCTCGGTGGCGGCTTCAACCTGCGATCGGCCGCCTATCTCGGCTGGCGGATGCCGACGCTCAATGAGCTGTTCCGACCATTTCGGGCAGGCGCGGACGCGACGGCGGCAAACCCGGACCTCGATCCCGAGCGGCTTGCGGGAGCGGAGGCCGGCGCCGAGTTCGTGCATGGGGCGATTCGACTCTCGGCGACTGGGTTCGTCAATCGGCTCAAGGACGCAATCGCCAATGTGACGCTCGGGCAGGGACCGGGAATCTTTCCCGGCGTCGGCTTTGTTAACGGCGCCTACAGCGAGCGGCAGAATATCGGCGCGGTCGATGTGCGCGGTCTAGAGGCCTCGGCGAGCTGGACCAGTGGTCCATGGAGCCTTTTGGCGGGCGTCAGCCTGACCCACGCGCGGGTCCGGGACCATGGCGCGGCGGCTCGGCTGGACGGGCTCCGGCCGGCCCAGACGCCGCGCTTCGCCGCGACCCTGTCCGGCGGCTGGCAACAGGACGGCCGTTCCTTCGACGTTACCGTCCGCCGCCTCGGTGCGCAGTTCGACGACGACCTCAACACGCATCTGCTCAGAGCCGCGACCACGCTCGACGCGTCGGCGGCTTGGCCCCTTAGTCGGCGGGTACAATTCATCGTCAGGGGCGAGAACCTGACCGACATGCTGGTCGAAGCAGGCATCAATGCCGACGAGTCGATTGAACGCGCGACCCCGCGGACCTTGTGGTTGGGTGTCCGGCTGCGCTGACCGGGCCCGCCGGGGCGCCCTCCGCGGTAATTGTCGTTAACCTGCATCATAGTTCTGAACTGCGCTTGAAAGGTGGCGTTGGCGCATTGGGAGACTCGCACCCAAGGAGAATTGCATGCCAACGACCAAGACCGCATCGAAGCGCGGATTCGCCGCGATGGACCCCGCGAAACAGCGCGAAATCGCCAGCAAGGGTGGCAAGGCCAGTCACGGCGGCGGCCGGAAGGCTGCCAGCGCCCGCTAACGCCGGTCGCGTCTCGCGGTGGGGCGGGGGCTGACAGGCCCGCAACCGCCGGCTCGACACCTGCGTTCACAGGCGCATGTACAGGTCGGGCCTCAATACCAGGGACAAGGGCGGAGCGATCGTCGCGGTGGCGGCGATCCACGTCCTGCTCCTGCTGATGCTGCTCCATTTGTCGGGCAGGATCGACCTGACAGACCCGCAGTCGGCGCTTCGCGTGTTCAACCTCAGCGAAGCGCCGCCTCCGCCTCCGCCGCCGCCG
>NZ_JAFAVR010000069.1 GCF_019242355.1 Sphingomonas sp.
GCCCAATCAGGCGCTGGATCTCGTGCGTCCTGCCGCCGACCTTGCCCCGCTCTGCTTCGCGCGGAGTGCGGGTGAGGGTGGCCCGAGGCAGCATGCCATATTCCGCGGTGACCCAGCCCTGACCCTTGCCGCGCAGGAAGGGCGGCACCTTCTCCTCGACCGAAGCAGTGCACAGCACCCGGGTGTTGCCGAAGCTGACCAGGCACGACCCTTCGGCGTGCATTGTGAAGGCGGGCTCGAACGTGAGTTCGCGCATTTGATCGGGCGCGCGGCCGGACGGACGCATAGAATCTCCTGATACTGGTGCGGGCCGCCATTACCCGTTCGTGCCGAGCGAAGTCGAGGCACCTTTGCAGCGTCCCTCGACTTCGCTCGGGACGAACGGATTGAGGGGTTCCGGCGATGCTCCTACATGCCATACATGACCCAGCCCATCGGCGAGCTCACCGACCGCATGCGCGATATCTTCGGGCTGGTGGTCGAGGCGTATCTCGACCGCGGCAATCCCGTTGGATCGAAGATGCTTGCCGGCAGCGTCAGCCTGTCGCCTGCGTCGATCCGGGGTGTGATGCAGGAGCTGGAGGAGCGGGGGCTGCTCACTCATCCGCATACCTCGGCGGGGCGGATTCCGACCGAGAGCGGGCTTCGCCTGTTCGTCGACGGCATCATGCAGGCGTCGGCGCCGGACCCGCGCGAGCGGCGTGAAATCGAGCGGCGGATCGTTCGCGACCAGCCGATCGAGGATGCGCTTGCGGCGGCGACTGCGGCGCTGTCGGGTCTGTCACAGGCGGCCGGTGTGGTGCTCGCTCCAAAGCAGGAGATGCGGCTGAGGCAGTTGTCCTTCGTGCCGCTGAGCCCCGATCGGGCGCTGGCAGTGCTGGTCGGCGCCGACGGGTCGGTCGAGAATCGCGTTGTTGAGCTCGACGGGCTGACGTCGGCGGCGGGACTGGCCGAAGTCAGCAATTTCATCAACGCGCGGCTGTCCGGCCTGACGCTCGCCGAAGCCGAGGGCCGCCTCCGGGCCGAAATCCGCGAGCGCAAGGAAGCGATCGACTCCGCCGCAGCAGAGCTGGTCGCGTCGGGCCTTGCCGCCTGGACCCAGGACCATGAACGCCGCCCAGTGCTGATCGTGCGCGGCCAGGCCAACCTCATCGACGACAGCGCGGCCGAGGACCTGGAGCGCGTCCGAAGGCTCCTCGACGAGCTCGAGGACCGGCAGGAGATCGCGCGGCTGCTCGAAGGCGCTCGCGACGCTCCCGGCTGCCGGATCTTCATCGGCTCGGAGAACCGGATGTTCGCGCTTTCGGGCTCGTCGGTGATCGCCGCGCCCTATCGCGGGAGCCATGGCGAGGTGGTCGGCGTTGTCGGCGTGATCGGACCCACGCGGTTGAACTATGCCCGCGTGGTCCCCATGGTGGATTTCACAGCAAAAGCCCTGACGAGATTGATGGCATGACCGAAGACGAAAAGTTGCACGACGAGGCCGAGGAGATCCGGAGCGAGACCGCCGAGGATTCGCCCGAGCTTCAGGAGCATGACGAGATTGCGCAGCTTCGCGAGCAACTCGCGGAAGCGAACAACAAGGCGCTCTATGCCGCCGCCGAGGTGCAGAACGTGCGCCGCCGGCTGGAGCAGGAGAAAACGCAGGCCTCCGCCTATGCCGCGGCGAACTTCGCCCGCGACATGCTGGCGATCAAGGATCACCTTGACCGCGCGCTCGGCGCGGTGTCGGACGAGCTTCGCGGGGACAAGGTCGCGAGCCAGTTCCTGACCGGCATCGAATCCACCGCTCGCGAGCTCGATGCCGTGTTCACCCGTAACGGGGTGACGCGTGTAAAGTCCGTCGGCGAGAAGCTCGATCCCAATCAGCACCAGGCGATGATGGAGGTCCCCACCGGCGAGGCCGAGGCCGGCACCGTCGTGCAGGAGATGCAGCCCGGCTACATGCTGAAGGATCGGCTGCTTCGCCCGGCGATGGTCGCAGTGGCTCGCTCTAACTAACTGGTGCTTCTACACCTGTTTGATTGTGCTACTCCTGCCGCCTAGGGGGAGAGAGCCATGAAGTTGCGCATATTGTCCGTCGCCCTTCTCGTGTGCGCCGGCGGATGCGACAGAATCCCAGGTACGAACGCTTATTTGATCCGGCACGCTGAGAAGTTTGCCGCCGATCAGCTTATCGACCCTAGTTCTGCAATGTTTCGCAACGAGAGCGTGCACAACCTAGCGGTTTGTGGTGAGATAAATGGCAAGAACCGCATGGGTGCTTACGCCGGCTTCACGCGCTTTCTCTCTTTGAAGGATTCGGATACCGCTTTGGTGGACCCTCAAGCAGATCCAAGCGACGCTGCGTCTGCGGAAGAGTTGTGCAATTCGGCACGGTCGAACGACTACAGCTCGCCCTCATTGGTCCAAGAATCATGCCAAAGAGCATCTGAGGAACAGGCCAAACAATCTGTCCAAGACACCTTTAACACGATGTGGAAGGGCAGCTGTCAAAATACCTGATCGAACGCTATCTAGTTATTTCCTCGTCCGCAAAAGAGAACTCGAGCAGAACGGCAATAGCTCGCGCGGGGGAACGCACCTGCCGAGCGCCCCGTGCGCGGCCAGGAAGGCGTCCTTGACGATCTCTGCCTGCTGCTCGAGCCCGTAGCGGTCGAACGGCCGGCCGGGCTTCAGCCTATATTCGTAGCGGCAGAAGGGATGGCGCATCAGCGGCAGGTAGAAGCGGCCTTTGGCCTGCGCCTGCCAGACGTGCGTCATCTCATGCATCCAGAACGCCTGCTGGCCTAGCGGCTCCTTCGAGAAATCGTCGCAATAGCCGCCGCCGTCGGGGTGAAAATGGATGTTCCCGGTGGGCGCCATCGCGCTTCGCTTCGGCTGGAAGGGCCACCATTTGCCGCGGAACAGCCGGACCTTCGAATAGTCGATGGAATCGCCGAAGATCGGCCGGGCAAGTGCGATTTCTCCGGGCGTGAGCGGCCGTCCGTCCATCGCCCGGCGATACCGCGCCACGGCTCCCGGCGCCACTTGCGGCGTTTGGGGCGCAACGCTAGGGCAACGGCAAAGCTATAACGGAGGAAGCGTCACATGAGCGAGACTGCCGACCGGGTGAAGAAGATTGTCGTCGAGCACCTCGGCGTCGAACCCGAAAAGGTCACCGAGGACGCCAGCTTTATCGACGATCTGGGCGCCGACAGCCTCGACATCGTCGAGCTCGTCATGGCCTTCGAGGAAGAGTTCGGCGTCGAGATCCCGGACGACGCCGCGGAGAAGATCACGACGGTACGCGACGCGATCGACTATATCGACCAGCACAAGAGCTGATCGGGCCCAGGACTGCCTCAGGCGCGCCGAACAGCGGCACGAACGGCTTCCCGAACCCATTCGGGAGGCCGTTTGTTTTGGAAGAGCAGACCGGAGTTGAGAATATGCGACGTGTAGTCGTCACGGGTCTGGGCCTCGTCACGCCGCTGGGCGGTGACGTCGAGACCAGCTGGAAGAACATCCTGACGAGCAAGAGCGGCGCCGGGCCGATCACGCATTTTGACGCCAGCGATCAGAAGTGCCGCATCGCCTGCGAGGTGAAGCC
>NZ_JAFAVR010000134.1 GCF_019242355.1 Sphingomonas sp.
ATCCCGCACAACGGTGTCCGTCCGAGCAAGAGGCGTCGCGTCTAAGCGTCAGGCGCGCCGCTGCCGCGGCCTCGCAATGCCGCGGCGAAACTAGATTGTATCGGCGGGAGACGTCCCGCCAAAGGGCAGGAAGACAAATGGCCGTCAACGCAAAGAACTGGCAGGAACTCAAGAAGCCCAACGCGCTCGAGAAGAGGCCGGGCGGCGACTCCCGCCGCCGCGGCGTGTTCGTCGCCGAGCCGCTGGAGCGCGGCTTCGGGATGACGCTGGGCAACTCGCTTCGCCGCGTGCTGCTGAGCTCGCTCCAGGGCGCCGCCGTGACGTCGATCAAGATCGACGGCGTGCTTCACGAATTCTCGAGCCTCGCGGGTGTCCGTGAGGACGTCACCGACATCGTGCTCAACGTGAAGCAGATCGCTCTGCGCATGGAAGGCGAAGGTCCGAAGCGGCTTCACCTCAGCGCGACCGGCCCGGCCGAAGTTACCGCGGGCATGATCGCGACCTCGGGTGACATCGAAGTCACCAACCCGGACCTCGTCATCTGCCACCTGGACGAAGGCGCGACGCTCAACGCCGAGCTGACCGCCGACATCGGCAAGGGCTACCAGCCCGCCGCCGCCAACCGTCCGGCCGATGCCGCGATCGGCCTGATCCCGGTCGATGCCCTCTATAGCCCGGTCCGCCAGGTCGCCTACAAGGTCGAGAACACCCGCGTCGGCCAAGAGCTCGACTACGACAAGCTGACGCTGACGATCGAGACCGACGGCACGGTGACGCCCGAGGACGCGCTGGCCTATGCCGCCCGCATCCTTCAGGACCAGCTGCAGCTGTTCGTCCACTTCGACGACAGCCAGGTGCGCTCGGCTCCGTCGCCGATCATCGGCGCGACCGCGGCGATGCCGGTCGAGACCCAAACCGACACCAACCAGCTCAATCGCTACCTGCTCAAGAAGGTCGACGAGCTCGAGCTGTCGGTGCGCAGCGCCAACTGCCTGAAGAACGACAACATCATCTACATCGGCGACCTGGTTCAGAAGACCGAGGCGGAAATGCTCCGCACGCCGAACTTCGGCCGCAAGAGTCTCAACGAGATCAAGGAAGTGCTCGCCAGCATGGGCCTTCGACTCGGCATGGACATCCCCGGATGGCCGCCCGAGAACATCGAGGAAATGGCCAAGAAGTTGGAGCAGGAGATGCTCGGCTGAAGCGCCGGGCCTGGCGAAGCGGCTGCGCTGCAGCCGTAAGCTGGGCAAGAGACGAGTCACGGGATCTACCACTCCCATGACGGCCTCTTCGAGGCTCGACGGACAAAGGGCCGCTTCCCACGGGGGGCGGCCCTTTTTTCATGTCCAGCGCCGCGGTGCCCGGCAACATGGTTAACCGGATTCGACCTTCCCGGGAAATTAGCGCACAATCCGGAGCTTACGCGCCCGTCCCTTCGTTGCAGGCGAGGTCTCGATGGACAGTTTCGAAAGTTCTCAGCCGGATCATTACGCGACGCTCGGCCTTGCGCCGGATGCCACCGGCAAGGAGGTCGAGGAGGCGTTCCACGCCCGCGTCCGCCAGCACCTCCAGCATGCGAACGTTGCCGAGAAGCCGATCCGCGAGCGGGCCCGGCAGGTCGGGCTTGCCTATGAGACGCTGCGCGACCCTGCCAAACGGCGCGCCTATGATGAAGCGCGAGCGGCCGCGGAAGCCGAGCCGGATGCCGGCACGGAGCCAGTGGCGCGCGAGCCCCAGCGGCCGGTCATGTTCGCCGAGCCGGAGGTCCAGAACGCCCGCGCGGGGGAGCTGCGGTCTGGCGCTGTCGAGGCGCGACAGGCCGAGGTCCCGGACGAGCCGGAGGTAGTCCCGCGGCCGGTGGTTGCCGCGCCTCCTGTCCAGCCGGTCGACGACATCGTCGAAGAGCCGGCCGGGCCGGTCCCGCCGCCGGTGGTTGCCGCGCCTCCTGTCCAGCCGGTTGACGATGTCGCCGAAGAGCCGGCCTGGCCGGTCGATGACGCTCGGACTGTGCCGGAGGCTGCTCCCGAAGCCGTCGCTCCCGTCGATGAGGATGAGCCGGTAGCCGCGCCCGCGGCCGGCGCAGCGCTCGTCGCCGCGAGGGATGCGCAAGGCGCGGACGAAACGGGGGTCGTGCCCTGGGAAGCCGAGCGATCGAGCGGCCTCCATCGCGGCGTGCTTGCTGCGGGAGCGCTGGTGATTGCGCTGGGCATCGGCGGCCTGCTTCTGATGCGTGGCGGCGGCCATCCCGCACAAGCACCGTTGCGCAACGTCCCGCAAGTCGCCGCGAACGCCCCCCCGACGACGACCGGATCTCCGGCCACCGTCCAGGCGCCGCCCGCATCGACGGTCGCGCCCACGGCTGTTCCCTCCGCGCCGACTGCGCAATCGGTCGCCACTCTCGGAACGGCCGAGTCCCGGCCTGGCAACACGGTCGTTGCGGTCGCGCGGCCAGGCACCGCGATCACCTTGCCCCTTCCGCCGCCCGTTTCAACCACCGCCGAAGCCAAGCCGCCGCCCGCGCCGGCACCAGCACCCGCGCCCGGCGCTTCGGGCAGCAGCGCGGCGACGCCCGCCGCCCCCACGCAGCAGGCATCCGCGGCCCCGCCCGTTGCCGCCCCGGTCGCCGCGCCGCCGCCACCGGCGCCGCCAGCGAGGGCCGTGCAGCCCTTCCCGCGCTGGCTCGGCGGCGGCATCATGAACAGCGACAACCCGCGCGGAGTCTTCCAGGGAACCGTCGGAGTCCGCTTCACGGTCGAGCCAAACGGCCTCGTCAGCGGCTGCCGCGCGGTCTCCAGCAGCGGTGATCCGTCACTCGACGCCAGGACCTGCGGGCTGGTCGAGCAGCGGCTTCGGTTCGCCCCCGCCCGCAACTCGGCCGGAACGCCGATGGCGAGCGAAGTCCGGACGACCTATACGTGGGGGCGCGTGACCCGCCGCCGCTGACCGGAAGTCGAGCGGTTCGCGTCGCAGCCTGGCGCATGCGCGTCGTCTTGAATCTTCGCCCGACATCCTCATGTTCGGGACGTGATCGCCGGGGGTTGGAGTGCTGTCGTGAAGCGTGTTGTGTTTGCGGCTGCGGGCGCGGCGACCCTTGTCATGATCCCGGCATATGCGTCAGCTCAGGCCATGGCCGGCATGACCATGCCGATGCCGGCGAAACCGGTAATGAAAGCGAAGGCGAAGGCGAAGGCCAAGGCGAAGGCGAAGGCGAACGCGCCAGGCAGAACGGTCCCGCCGCACAAGCATTCGATCGCCAGGACGCACGCGAGCGCGGGTCATGCGCCGCGTTCGGCGGCCTCTCCAAAGCCGCTGCCGATGCCGGGAATGACGATGCCGATGGACCATCCGTCCGGGCAGGGCATGCCGATGCCCGCCTCGCCGGCGCCCGGCGGCGCGATGGACCATGGCGCCATGGGAGCGATGGCCATGCCGATGCCCGCCTCGCCGGCACCCGGCGGCGCGATGGACCATGGCGCCATGGGAGCGATGGCCATGCCGATGGGCGGCCAATCCATGCCGATGAGCGACCATGCGATGGCGATGACCGGCGCGCTTGGTTCCTATCCGATGGCGCGCGAAGCCTCGGGCACGGCGTGGCAGCCTGACTCTTCGCGCGACATGGCGCTCAGAGCCATGAGCGGCGGCTGGATGCTGATGGCGCATGGCGTCCTCAACCTCGTCGCGGATAGCCAGTCGGGACCGAGGGGCGACGACAAGGGCTTCATCAGCGGAATGCTGATGGGCATGGCCCAGCATCCGCTGGGCGACGGGACGCTCCAGCTCAAGGCGATGCTGAGTCCCGATCCGCTGATGGGGCCGAGCGGCTATCCGCTGCTGCTGGCGAGCGGCGAGACCGCCAACGGCAGCGAGCGCCTGGTCGACCGGCAGCACCCGCACGACCTTTTCATGGAGCTGTCCGCGTCGGCATCGCAGCCGCTGGGCAGCAAGAGCAGCGTCTTCGTCTACGGCGGCCTGCCCGGCGAGCCGGCGTTCGGGCCACCGGCCTTCATGCACCGCGAGGCGATCATGGATTCGCCCGAGGCTCCGATCACGCACCATTGGCTCGATTCGACTCACATCAGCTTCGGCGTGCTGACGGCCGGCCTCGTGCTCGATCGGGTCAAGATCGAGGCGAGCCGGTTCAATGCGCGCGAACCGGATCAACATCGTTGGGACATCGAGACCGGTCCGCTCGATTGGACCGCGCTTCGAGTGTCGTGGAATCCGACCCGGACGGTTGCGCTGCAGGGAAGCTGGGGGCGGTTCATCGATCCCGAGCAGCTCGAGCCGGGCCTGAACCAGACGCGCTGGTCGGCAAGCGCCTTGTGGGCGGACGAGATCGCGCCCGACTGGCGAGCGGCGGCAACCCTGGCCTGGGGCCGCAAATCGTCTCAAGGGCACAATGACGATGGCGCCGCCGTGGAAGCATCGGTCCAGCACGCCGCCTGGACCGTGTTCGGGCGCGGCGAGGCGGTCGAGAACCGCGAGTTGGCTGCGGCAGGCGACGGGCCGGCCTTCCGGGTCGGGAAGATCTCGGTGGGAGCGATTCGCGATTTCCGCATCGCCAGCCATCTGCTGGCCGGAGTCGGTGGCCTGGCGTCCGTCGACTTCGTGCCCGGCACGCTTGCGCCTTCCTATGGCGGAAACCATCCGACCGGCGCGATGGGCTTCGTACGCGTCAGGCTCAATTGATTTTTTGCTGATTTTCTGTCGTAAACTGCAGCAGATGAGCGAGCGGTTCGAACGGCACCGGCAGCCATGGCGCCAGGACGAGGTCCAGAAGCTCCACGTTCTTGCGGGCAAGGGCATGGCGCTGAAGGCGATCGCCAAGGCGCTGACCCGTAGCGAGGAGTCGGTGAAGCAGCGAGCGAAGGAAGACGGGGTCCGGATCGCCAAGCTGCGGTAGGGAGGGCGGTCGGCCCGGCTGGACTAAGTTGCATCCAGCAATCTATCTAAGGCGCTGATTCGGACGCATGAATCAGCTATCGGTCCGGTCTGGTTTGGGGGAACTATGGCTTCGGCCGTCAGAATTGGATTGGAGACGCGGACCGTGGCTGGAGGCCGATCGGATCTGCCTGGAGCGACCGACATCCAAGCTCGGATCGCCCGGCTGAGCTCGGGACAGCTCGACTGCCTGCGGCTGGTCGACGCGCATCACTCCTCGAAGGAGATCGCGGCCGAGCTGTCGATCTCGCCGCACACGGTCGACCAGCGCATCCGGGGCGCGCTCCATATCCTGGGGGTCGAGCGGCGGACCCAGGCGGCGCGCCTCGTGGCGCAGCACTGCGGACCATATCAGCGCTTGATACATCAATCGCCGCACATTGGCGGCGACCAGCCCAGCGATCATTCCGACGGGGCGGTCAGACTTCAGATTCGGCACGCTGACCGTGCAGGGGAGGACGAAGGGGCCGGTTTCCGGACCGAGCAACGGGCCGTCGCCTTCGTTCCTTCCCTGCAACCGCCGTTCGCAACCAGGAGCCACCCCCGGAATGAGATGAGCGTCGGCAAGAGGCTGCTGTGGATCGCGGTCATCGCGATCGGAGCGGCGTTCTCGGCGGGCATGTATCTCGCCGGGCTCGAAAGCCTCTCAAGGCTGCTTCACAGCTAGGCAAGCGTCGACATTCGGATCGGACCGACAGCCACTCCGGCGCGGCAGCGCCGGGGAAGGAGCAGTCATGCGCAAACAAATGATGGAAAACGCCGCTTTCGAAGTCGCCACGCAAATCCGTTCGGTCGAAGAGAGCATCGAGACCGCGCTGGTCGAGCTCGCCGAGCTCCAGACCCGCATGGTCCATGCGCGCAGCGTCACCAATGCCAACATCAACAGCAGCCACGCCGCGTTCGAGCAGCTGGCCGCGACGACCCGCGACCTGATCGCCGCACGCGGCAGCATCGGCGGCTGCCATTCGGCGCTGGTCGAAACCAAGAGCACGATCCCCGGCCTGCGCACGGTTGCGTTCGGCGACGACGACTGCCCGCCGGCCAAGGCGACCGTCGATCTTCGCGTCGTCGCTTAACGGACGTTGACCGCGGGGCCCTGGCGTGTTCGGGAACGGCTAAGCCATGGCCCCGCTGTTCTTTCGCATCCTGCTCGCGCTCGTCGCGCTCTACGCCTTTGTGCGAGGGAGCCGCGACGAGCGCGACGTCGGCGCGATCTGCGTCGTCGGTGCACTGATCACGCATTTCGCCTGGTCGCCCCTGCACGATCGATTCACGAACGTCGAAATCGGCGTGATGGCGGTCGATGTCGGAGTCCTCGCAGGCTTCCTGTGGGTCGCGCTGCGCTCCGACCGGTTCTGGCCGCTGTGGGTCGCGGGGCTTCAGCTGACCACGATATTCGGCCACGTCATGAAGGCGCTGGACAGCGCCCTGTTCGGCCGCGCGTATGGCGCGGCACTGATGTTCTGGAGCTATCCGATCGTGCTGATCCTCGCCATCGGCACCTGGCGCCAGCATCGCCGCTCACGCAACCTTGCTGAGGGAACGGGCCTCGCCGCCTGACGCGAGAGTCCTAGATGCGGCCGAAGTTCTGGTTGGTGACCTTGCGGCCGAAGCCGGCCGGGCCCGCGCGGGTAACGAGCGGGTTGGTCGCCTGGTCGAACAGCGCCACGGTCTTCGCGAACAGGCTGCGAAGCTCGACGACCTCGGGAACGAGCTCGTCCGGGAAGCGATGGGTTTCGACGCACAGCCGCGCGGTCGATTCGATCAGCTCCGCGATCCTTGCCAGCGGCTCGGCGCCGAGCTGGCGCGATTCGCCCTTGATGGTGTGCGCAGGCAGGACGAGCGCGACGGCGTTTTCCTGGCGCATCGCATCCTCGATCTGCGACACGGACTTGGCGCCGTCTTCACGGAAGTAGCTGAGGATCCGGATGAATCCGGGCCCGAGCTCGGCGCGGTTCTTCTCGAACAGCACCCAGTCGACGATTTCGGCTGCTTCGTCGGTCAATGTCTCGTCCCTGTATCCCGATAAGGTCGGGCATGGTCCCGTCCTCTCCGCCTAGGCGCGGAGTGGTAAAATTTGCCTTACCGAGGCGGCTTAGCCGCGCGAGCGATCGAAGGGATTGGAGCGGCCCCGGAACTCCAGCCGGAGCGGCACGGCGCCGAGCCCCAGGTCACGGCGAAGCGCGTTGACGAGGTAGCGGCGATAGCTTTCGGGAAGCTCGTCAGTGCGGTTGCCGAACACGACGAAGCTCGGCGGGCGGGTCTTCACCTGGGTCACGTAGCGAAGCTTGATGCGCTTGCCCTTGGGGGCGGGCGGCGGGTTGGCCTCGGTCGCGGCCTCGAACCAGCGATTGAGCTCGCCGGTGCCGACGCGGCGGCTCCACGCCTCGCGCAGGTCGAAGGCGACCTCGAGCAGGGTGTCGGCGCCCTTGCCGGTCTTCGCCGAGACGGTCAGCAGCGGAACGTCGCGAAGCTGTGCAAGGCCTTCCTGAAGCGCCGCCTTGACGCCGTTGAAGAGAGACGAGGCGTTTTCAGCGACATCCCACTTGTTGAGCGCGATGATCAGCGCGCGACCCTCCTCGATCACCTGATTGGCGATCCTGAGGTCCTGCGACTCGAGACCGCGCGTCGCGTCAAGCAGGAGGACGACGACCTCGGCATAGTCGATCGCTCGGCGGGTATCCGCTGCGGACAGGCGCTCGAGCTTGTCCTCGACCTTGGCGCGCTTCCTGAGGCCCGCGGTGTCGACGAGTCGGACGGCCCGGCCCTTCCACTGCCAGTCGAGGCTGATCGAATCGCGCGTGATCCCGGCTTCCGGGCCGGTGATCATTCGTTCCTCACCCAACATCCGATTGACCAGGGTCGACTTGCCGGCGTTGGGGCGGCCGACGATGGCGATCTTGAGCGTCGGGTCGGCCTCGGCATCCCGGCCGTCCTCGTCCGGCTCGTCACGCTCGACGAGCGGCAGAAGGGCCTGGAAGAGGTCGGCAACGCCCTCGCCATGCTCGGCGCTGATCGCGACCGGATCGCCAAGGCCGAGGCGGAAGGCGTCGAGGAGGCCGGACTCGCCGGAGCGGCCCTCAGCCTTGTTGCCGACGACGATCACCGGCGTCGATTCGGCGCGGAGCCAGCGGCCGATCTCCTCGTCGAGCGGAGTCAGGCCTTCGCGCGCGTCGATCAGGAACAGAGCGGCATCCGCGTCGCGGACCGCAGCCTCGGTTTGCTGGCGCATTCGTCCAGGGAGCGTCTCAGGATCCTCGTCCTCGAAGCCGGCCGTGTCGATGACCCGAAAGTCGAGCCCGAGCAGGCTCGCCTCGCCCTCGCGGCGGTCGCGCGTCACGCCTGGACGGTCGTCGACCAGCGCCAGGCGCTTGCCCACCAGGCGATTGAACAGGGTCGACTTGCCGACGTTTGGGCGGCCGACGATGGCGACGGTGGGCAGAGGCATCGGGCGCGCCTAGCCGATGGACGCCGCCAATGCGAGGAGCCGAGCGACGCCCTAGCGGAACGCGGTCAGTCGACCCTGGTCGTCGAGGATGAAGAGGGTCGAATTGGCGACGACCGGCGGCAGGCTGATGTCGGCGCCGGCGCTGGTCTGGCCCTGGAAGGCGCCGGTCGCCGGGTCGATCGAGACGATCGCGCCGTTGGAGCCGGTCAGGATGAGCCGGCCGCCGGCCAGGATCGGGCCCGAATAATCGATCTCGCCCTTCTTCGATTTCGCCTTCACGTAACGCGGCAGCTTCTGAATCCAGCGGATGTGCCCGTTGTCGCGCGAGATGCACAGCAGACGCGCATCGGACGTGACGACCCACAGCCAGTCGCCGGCGACCCACGGGGTCGAGATGCCGGCAATATTGAGCTCCCACAGCCGCTGCCCCGAAGTGATGTCGAGAGCGACCATGCGTCCGCCCTGCCCGATCGCGAACACCTGGCCCCGGTCGATGACCGGATCGGCGTCGATATCGGCAAGCGAGGAGACGCTGGTGGTGACGCTGGTGCGCTGAAGGATGTCCTGCCAGACCTGGCGGCCATTTTCGTAGCGGTAGGCGTTGAGCTCACCCGACGAGAAGCCGGCGACCACGGTGCCCTGGCCGATCGCCGGCGAGGCCGAGCCGAACACGCCGGCGACCTCGAGCGACGCGGCTTCCGACCAGTTGGTCGAGCCGTCCGAGGCCTTCAGCGAGTAGATCTGATTGTCCTGGCTGACGACGTAGATCGCCCCGTTGGCGACCGATGGAGCACCGCGCAGCGGACCGCCCGGGCGGACCTTCCAGATCACGCCGCCGTTGCGGGCGTCCAGCGCGGTCACGTAGCCGAGGCCGTTCGTCGCGTAGATGATGCCGTTGTCGGCAGCGACTCCGCCGCCGTAGAGCGATGCCTCGTTGCCGCGGTCGACCGGGGTCGGGGTCTCCCACGCTCGCGCACCCGTCTGCACGTCGAACGCCCGAACGATCCCCTGCGTATCGATGACGATGACGCGGCCGCCCGCGACGATCGGCGATGCCGCGAGCCGCGCGGTTAGGCTGCTGCCGCGACCGGCCGGGACCGTGAAGACGCGCGCCAGCGTGCGGCCGAGAGCGACATGCCCGATGGACTTCGTGGCGGCGCCTCCGGACTGGGTCCACTCGCCGTTCACGACCGGGTCGGGAAGCGTCATCGGCTGGGCGCTGGCCGCGGGGTCGACGGATATGTCGCCTTCGGTCGACAGGACGTCGATCCGCTGGCCGAGGACCGGCGTACTCGGCGTGCCCTTCTTGAAGATGCCGCAGCCGCTTGCCGCGAGCAGCGCGCCGAGGAGCAATCCGGCCTGAAGGCTTTTCCGTCTGGTCATCATCTATCCTATAGTACGGGTGCTGCCGGGATCGCGTCGCTTGCATCGACCCCGAGCGTGCTTGCCATCTGAACGGCGCGGCCGCGGATGCCGTCGGAAACATCCTTGTCCCGGGCAAGGGTCGCGAACAGCTTGCCTGCCTCGGCGGCCCTGCCTTCCTTGACGAGGGCGATCGCAGTGAGCTCGCCCGCGCTTCCGAACCACGGATTGCCGGGGCTTGCGAGCGGCTGCAGACGGGCGATGACGGCCTGAGGCTGCATCGAATCGAACTCGAGCGCGGTCTGGCGAACGAGGGCGAGGTCGCGGAATGGCGGCGGCAGCCCGCTGTCGGCGGCGATTGCGCGATAACGGGCAATCGCCTGCTTGCTGTCGCCCTGCTTGAGCGCGACGGAAGCGAGGCCGAACTCGGCCGTCGCGCGAACCGCGGCGCTGCCGCTGTTCGACAGGTCGCCAAGCTGCTGCGCGGCGCCGCTGGTATTGCCGCGATCGAGCCGGACGTTGATCTGGGCGAGCTGCTCGACCTGACCCTCGGCGCGCTGGCCGCGATACTGGTGCCAATAGATGATGCCACCGCACAGGACGAGGAACAGGACCACCGCGCCAATCAGCAGGCCGGCATTGCCTCGAACGAAATCGCGAGCGCGGTCGCGGCGCAGATTCTCGTCGACTTCGCGAACGAACGTGTCGCTCATGTCCGGGGGTTGCGCCAAATCTGCCTCGAGAAAGAGTGGATCGTCCGTGCCGGCGGCTTCCTTCCCCACCGCAGATGAACGGAAGCTGGTGGCGCACCGTCTATAGAACGAGCGGTGAAACGCAAGATTTCAGGTGCGCGGCGGCGCGCATGTTCATCAAGCGGCGGTCAGCTCCCGCTCTTCGGGCGGTAGGTCTGGCCGGAGGTCGGGAAGCTCCGGTCGCGGACCTCCGAGGCATACATTGCGGCGGCCGCGCTGATGCGGGCGGCGAGGTCGTCGTAGCGCTTCACGAAGCGCGGCGTGCGCTCGAATACCCCGAGCATGTCGTCGGTGACGAGGACCTGGCCGTCGCACTCGGCCGATGCGCCGATGCCGATGACCGGGGGCGCGACGTTTCGTGCAACATCAGTGGCGATGTCCTCAAGGACGCCTTCGACGACGATGCAGAAGGCACCGGCATCGGCGACCGCGCGCGCATCGGCGAGGATCTTGCGGGCTTCCTGCTCTTCTCGCCCTCGGGCGCCGTAGCCGCCAAGCACGTTCACCGCCTGCGGCGTGAGGCCGACATGGCCGACGACCGGGATTCCCCGGCCGGAGAGGAAGGCGATCGTCGGCGCCATCGCCTCGCCGCCCTCCAGCTTCACCGCTGCGCAGCCGGTCTCCTTCATGATCCGTGACGCACTTGCGAAGGCCTGTTCGGGCGATCCCTCATAGCTCCCGAACGGCATGTCGACGGCGACCAGCGCATGCCAGCTGCCGCGGACGACGGCGGCGCCGTGCGCGCACATCATCTCCATCGTCACAGGGATGGTCGAAGGCAGGCCGTAGATCACCTGGCCGAGGCTGTCCCCGACGAGCAGCATGTCGCAATGCGGATCGAGCAGCTGGGCCATGCGCATCGTGTAGGCCGTGAGCATCACGATCGGCTCGGCGGTCGCGAAGCCGTTCTCCGCGGGAAGCTTGCGCGACCGGATCGCGGGCACGGTGGTCCGCTTGCCGGGTACCGGTGACGGCGTCGCCCGGCTGGTGCTGGTGTCGATGGTGAAGGTCGACATTGGTCGCCCTCTAGCGAGCGCCGGTTAGCGGAGCCAGCCCTGCCGCCGCGAATGACGCGCGAACGCACAGGTCAGGGCGACCAGGGCGATGACGATGACGGCGGCCACCACATCGCCGGTCTGAACCGCGGCGCGCACCCCCGGCACGATGGCATAGGGGAGGAAGGTGAAGACGGTGGCCACCAGGGACACGAGGAGCACGGGCACGGCCGCACGCCATCGAACCAGCAGCACGAGAGCGCCGGCGAGCCCGGACCACACCGCAAGCGTGTATGCCAGCTTCATCCAGGGCGGGCGAGCGATGTAGAGCGCGCGCTGGGCGGGCTCGAGCGAGTGCGGATCGGTCATCATGTCCATGACCATGCCGGCGCAGCCGACCGCCATGAACAAAACCGCCGCGATGGCGGCGGCCCAATACCAGCCGGGAACCCGTCGAACATTCGTCGTCGCCATGGCAAATCCCCCGTTTCGCCGACCGTCGATGTAGCGCAATCGGCAAGTGGGTTCAAAGCCGAACGGTTATTCCTGGCCCAGCCGCTGTTCCCAGCCGGCGCCTTGCGCGAGCGAGATCGAATCGAGCACGGCCGTGCTCTGGTCGCGAAGGATGGTGAAGGCGCGGCGGATCGCGCAGCTCGCCTCGTCCTGGCAATCGCCGCAGGGCGCATAGAAGTTGACGCTTGCGCAGGAGACGAGGGCGATCGGGCCCTCCAGACTGCGAACCACCTCGCCGAATGAGATCTGGTCTGGCGCCCTGGCGAGCTGATAGCCGCCCTTGGGCCCGCGCGCGCTCTTCACCAGCCCGGCCCGCTTGAGGTCGAGCATGATGAGCTCGAGATATTTGGGCGGCACGTGCTGGGTCTCGGCAATCCGGGCGAGCTGGACGGGCGAGCCGCCGCCCTCTTCCACCAGGAACAGCAGGGACCGGAGAGCATATCGGGTCTTCTGTGCGAGCACTGGCCAACCCTAGCGCGGGGCCGCGCGAGCGCAATGGCCGCGCGCTCCCGCCCTGCTCGCGGCCCCGAGCGCGAGTGAACTTTGCGTCATCTGAACATCTCTTCATCGCCGCTACAGGCCGGTGAGATGCGGCCGGGGCTAACCCGCAGCCGCTTGCTCGACCGCTCGGCGTGGGAAGTTCCCCTCTCGCGCCGGGCGGACCAAGCACGGACCGATGAACTGCATTTAACGCGCAATTCAGCGCCATGCATGACCTGCGTCCGTAGAGCCTCGACTACCCCCGGCATCCTTGCCGGACTCTCATGGAGGACCATAATGAAGACGTTGATTGCATCGCTTGCGGCCCTCGGCCTGGTTGCCACTCCGGCTCTCGCCGCTCCGGCCAAGACCGCTGCTGCGCCGGCAGCCAAGAGCACCAAGACCATCACGACGACCAACAAGGCCGGCACGGTCAAGGCGACGACGACGGTGACGACGAAGGTCACGCCGGTGAAGAAGGGCTCGGTCAAGGCCAAGCACCACCGCCGCGTCCGTCACCACTCGAAGAAGGTTGTGAAGTCGGCCGCGAAGCCCGCCAAGACCACGACGACGACGGACACCTCGACCTCGACCAGCAAGTAAGAGCCGAGCAAAGCGAACACCGCGCGGTGCGGAACGTCATGCCCGACGAACCGACCCAGCCGCGCCGCGCGGTACCGCCCGATCCCACGGCATTGCCGACACCAGCCAGTTGGACGTAGACGTTCATCCGGGAGGGCCAATGGGCCGCAAGATCCTGCTTGTCGAAGACGATTCCGAGACTGCCGCCTACCTCTCCAAGGGCCTTGGTCAGGAAGGGCACAGCATCGAGATCGCAAGCAACGGCCAGGAAGGGCTGTTCCGCGGTAGCGACGGAAGCTTCGACCTCATCATCCTCGACCGGATGCTGCCGGTGCTCGACGGAATCGCGGTGCTGAAGGCGCTTCGGGCCGCGCAGGTCGCGACGCCGGTGCTCGTGCTGTCGGCGCTAGGATCGGTCGGCGACCGCATCGACGGCCTCGAATCGGGCTCGGACGACTATCTGGTGAAGCCCTTTTCCTTTGCCGAGCTGCTGGCGCGGGTGAATGCCCTGCTCCGCCGCCGCGAAGCGCGACTCAATCCCGCCGATCACCGGCTGACGGTCGGCGACCTCGAGATCGACCCCCTGTCGCGGTCGGTGAAGCGCGGCGGCAAGAAGATCGAGCTGAAGCCGCGCGAATACCTGCTGCTAGAATATTTCGCCCGCAACGAGGGCCGCGTCGTCACCCGCACCATGCTCCTGGAGCAGGTCTGGGATTATCACTTCGACCCGGGCACCAATGTCATCGACGTCCACGTCAGCCGGCTCCGCCGCAAGCTCGAGGACGGGTTCGAGCGACCGCTGCTGCACACGGTGCGGGGCGCGGGCTACATGCTGGCGGCCTAGAGCGCCTTGCCGACCAGCGTCCGGATCGCCTTGCTGGCGGGGCTTCTCGCCCTTCTATCAAATCTTGCGGTCCTCGGGTTCATCTATTGGCGAACCCATGACGAGGCCGCCTCCGCCCTGCAGCGCCAGGTCACCGAGCAAGGCGCCGTCCTGGCCGATGTCTACCGAACCGGCGGCATGCCGGCGCTGACCGATGCGATCCAGGACAGCACGTCATACGGCGATCCCCAGACGGCGGTCGGGCTGTTCGACGGTTCCGGGCGGCAACAGATGGGCAACCTCGCGACGCTGCCCCACACGACCGAGCCGGTCCGCGACGGTTTCAGCAATGGCCTGCTGCGCTTCCAGGGCGAAACGACGCCGGAAGCGGCGGCGCTGGAGTTCCGTCGCCTCCCGACCGGCCAGTGGCTGGTCAGCGGCCGGACCGTCGGCGACAGCTTCGCGCTTCGCCAGACGCTTGAACGCTCGCTTCTGATCGCGCTCGCATTTGCGCTCCTGCTCGGCCTCGCCTGCGGAGTAATCCTTGCGAATTATGTCAGCCGACGCATCGGCGGCATCGTCGCGGTGACCAACCGGATCACGGCGAAAGACCTCAGCCGGCGCGTGCCGTTGACCGGCAATGGCGACGCGTTCGACCGGCTCGGCCACCGGATCAACGAGATGCTCGACCGAATCACGGCGCTGATGGACGAGCTTCGGATGGTGACCGATTCACTCGCGCACGACCTTCGCTCCCCTGTCGGCCGGCTGCGCGCGGCGGCGCATGCGGCGGCCGAGACTGGCGATCCGGCCGAGCGAGACCAGGCTCTCGCCAACGTGCTGCGCCAGGCGGATTCACTGACCCGAATGCTTGCGACGGCGCTGGAGATCAGCCGGTCGGAAGCAATGACTGGCCGCGAGCAATTCGCCTGGTTCGACGCCGGTGAGCTGACCAGCGAGCTTGGCGAGATGTACGATCCGGTGGTCGAGGAAGCCGGCGCGCGGCTGGAGATCGAGCGGCCGCGCGAGCCGCTGCGGCTGTTCGGGCACCGGCAGCTGATCGCCCAGGCGGTCAGCAACCTGATCGAGAATGCGATCCGCTACGGGGCGGCCGGCGGCCATATCCTGCTGGTCGCCGGAAAAATCGGGCAGCAGCTGACGATCGTCGTCGCCGACCGCGGACCGGGCATCCCCGCCGAACGGCGGACCGAAGCGCTGAAGCGCTTCGGCCGGCTCGATTCCAGCCGCTCGGATGAAGGCGCCGGGCTCGGGCTGGCCCTGGTGCGGTCGATTGCCCACCTTCATTCCGGCGAGCTGGTGCTCGACGAGAACGCGCCGGGCCTCATCGCGAGCCTTCAGCTGCCGGTGTCGGACGACCCGGCGGCGGAGCCGGCCGACGCTTCGGCGGGCTGACGCTCATTCTGCTGCGGCGGAGCGTTGCCGCCGCGCGCCGTCCGCCACGCAGCCGCGCGACGGCTCGTTCGTTGTAGCCGCGACAGTGGCGACGCGCTGCTTTCACGGGAATGGAGACTGGACTCATGGCACATGGATATCTCGGCGACGGCTACGGCAAATATGGCGATCGCGATCCCGACGGCGGTCACGACGACCGGCGGAGAGAAGGGCGCGACGATCAGCGTGGCGAGTGGCGCGGAAGCTGGCGCGGCGAGCAGCAAGGCGAATGGCGCGACCGCCGCTACGATCGCGACGACAGCGACCGCGGGCGATTCATGTTCGAGGGGCGCGAGCGTGAACGCGGCTGGGATGCCGACCGCGATTGGTCGGAGAACCGCGGCGGCGGCTTCTTCGCTCGGGGCGCCGGCGGGCACGGCGGAGAGGACCGCTACAGCACCCGCGAGCGTGGCGGACAGGACCGCTATCGGAGCCAGGACGATCATTACCTGAGCTGGCGCCAGCAGCAGATGGACGCGCTCGACCGGGACTATCGCGACTATTGCCGCGAGCGGCAGCAACAATTCCACAGCGATTTCGACAGCTGGCGCCGCAATCGCCAGTCCGGAAGCGGATCTCGGCAATTCGGACAGATGGACGAACTGGAGCTTACCGCCCAGCACAACATGGACGGCACCGCCGGCGCAAGCACCGATCCGCGCAACGCACCGCAATCAACGACCGAGCCCGACAGCACGGCGACGCTCGGAACCACCAATAGCGAGAACAGCAACACCGACTTCAGGAAGCGCTGACCATTGAGCGACGCCGGCAGGCGCGGTCCGCACCCCGGCCGCGCTTGCCCTTGCGCATCTGAACGCCGAGACGACCATCATGCCGCCCGCGACCCTGATGCGCTGCATCCTGGGGAAGCGACGCTGGCCAGCCGGGCGTCCCCGGGGCGGCTAGCCTTCGATCACGAGCTTGGTGCCGACCGTCGTCATTTCGTAGAGCTTTGCCGCGAACTTCAGCGGCAGGCGGATGCACCCGTGGCTGGCCGGGTGGCCGGGATTGGGCCCGGCGTGGAAGGCGATGCCCTTGGGGTCGTACATCTGCATGTAGGGCATTGGCGCATTGTCGTACTTGCGGCTGTAACCGAGCTTCTTCTTTAGCATCACCGACCAGAAGCCGAGCGGCGTTTCCCTGCCCTTGCGGCCGCTGGAGATGGTGGCGACGCCGACGAGATTATCACCGCGATAGACGTAGAAAAGCTGCGCAAGCAGGTCGACGACAATGCGGGTGTCCTTGGCGTCCGGGATCGTAGCCGCCCAGAGATACTGGCCGGGCTTGAGGTTCAGCGGCCCGAACAGGGCGACGGCATCCTGATGCGCGCGCGGCGCGTCACCCTCGCTCCACTGATAGGGACTCGGGGCGGCCGGTGCCGGCGGCGGCGGAGCCTGCACGACCTTCGGTGCCGGCGCAGTCTCGCAACCGGCGAGGAGCACAACCGCGGCAATGGCAGGAATCCACCTGATCAGGCAGGAGTTCTTCGTCATCCCGGCTGATCATCCGAACGGCGCGCGCCGAGTCAATGTCGCGGCAAATGCCAGGTTAACAGCGCTCAGAAAAAAGTGTCGAGGAAGGCGCCCGCTCCGCCTGACAGGGCGACGATCTTGTCGGTCGCCTGACGATAGAATTTGAAGTTGAGCTCAGTTTCCGGGCGTCCGTCCCTCCAGCGATCGAACGGCTTGAGCTCGGCGCGCCCGAGGCGGCGCCGGGCGATTCCGGTCCGTTCAACGGCGATGCTCACGCGCGGCGTGTAACGGTCGACACCGGTGGGCTTGGGGGAGGGGATGGCCAGGGTGACTCTACCCCGCGCGACGAGACCCTGTCCGCCGCCATTCTCGCTTGCGAAGATATAGACCGTGTCGCCGGCGGCCACATGCTTGCCGCCGTACATGGTCTTCTGAGCGTCGAAACCGAAGTGTGGAGCGGACGCGTCCAGCACCGCCGCCTTGATTGCGTATCTCACTCCCACTCGATCGTTCCGGGCGGCTTCGACGTGTAGTCGTACACCACCCGGTTGATGCCCTGGACCTCGTTGACGATGCGGGTGGCGACGCGGCTGAGGAAGGCGGCGTCGAACGGGTAGACGTCGGCGGTCATGCCGTCGACGCTGGTCACCGCGCGAAGACCGCAGACATAATCGTAGGTGCGATAGTCGCCCATGACGCCGACCGTCCGGACCGGCAGCAGCACGGCGAACGCCTGCCAGATCGCGTCGTAGAGGCCGGCGTTGCGGATTTCCTCGAGATAGACGGCGTCGGCCTTGCGCAGAATGTCGCACTTGTCCTCGGTGACTTCGCCGGGGATTCGGATGGCGAGGCCGGGGCCGGGAAATGGGTGGCGGCCGACGAAAGCGTCGGGCAGGCCAAGCTCGCGGCCAAGCTCGCGGACCTCGTCCTTGAACAATTCGCGCAGCGGCTCGACCAGCTGCATGTTCATGCGTTCGGGGAGGCCGCCGACATTGTGGTGGCTCTTGATCGTCACGGACGGACCGCCTGTGAAGCTGACGCTTTCGATGACGTCGGGATAAAGGGTGCCCTGCGCCAGAAAGTCAGCGCCGCCGATCTTCCTGGCCTCGGCCTCGAACACGTCGATGAACAGCTTGCCGATGGTCTTGCGCTTGGCCTCCGGATCCGTGACGCCGGCCAGCGCGTCGAGGAACTCCTTCTCGGCGTTCACGTGCACGAGCGGAATGTTGTAGTGGCCGCGGAACAGCGCCACGACCTTCTCGCCCTCGCCCATGCCCAGCAGTCCGTGATCGACGAACACGCAGGTGAGCTGGTCGCCGATCGCTTCGTGGATCAGCACGGCAGCGACCGCTGAATCGACGCCGCCCGATAGCCCGCAGAT
>NZ_JAFAVR010000243.1 GCF_019242355.1 Sphingomonas sp.
GTCTCCTTGAACCAAGCCCGTGACGAACGCATCGAATACCGCTTGCTCGATTCGCAGGACAATATCGCGCGGGGCCTGATGCCGCGACTTCTGCCGCTGCTCGGCTCGGCGACTGGTCCGGCCGCGATGGTCCTGATCGGCTGGTCCGGCCCGGCGCCCGCGATCTACCGTCGCCTGCTGCGGAACGGGCCTCCTGGTTTCGAGCTCGTCCTAGTTGATCGCGACGAGGAGGTTACAAAGGCAGAGCTTTTCGCGCATGCGCCTGGGCTTGGTGAAATTCCGGGACTCGATTCATCGCAGCTGATATCGGTTCGGCGCTTCTCGCGAGCGCGCCGGTCGTTAAGGTGCTACGCACGCTGCCACTGGCCGCCATTATTGTCAGCGGCGAAAGTGATGAGAGCAATTTCCGCGTCGCGGTCCAACTTCGCCGGTTCGCGCGGACTCAGCAACTCTGGACGCCGCCGATCCTCGTGCGGCAGCAAGGCAGCGACCTAGCGCTCGAGTCCCTGAAGAAGCTGATCGCGACCGAGACCACCGACGTCTCGCGCATCTACGCCTTCGGCTCCAGCGATGAGCAATACGCACCGAAGGCAGTGCTGCACCGACTTGACGAGACGATGGCGCGCGCGGTGCACGAGGACTTTCTCCGCGGGCCCTTTGGTGATCCCGCAAGCCCGGGCACCGCGCCATGGGAACATCTCCTGGAAACCTTCCGCTCGTCATCCCGCGCGCAGGCCGAGCATATCGATGTCAAGTTAGCGTATGCGGGATTCCGCCGGGTGCCGCAGCCGGGCGGCAGCGCTTTCGTCTTCTCGGACCAGGAGGTCGAGCGATTAGCGGCGGTCGAACACTGGCGCTGGTGCGTCGATCGCTGGCTCGACGGCTGGACGTCGGGGGAGAAGAGGCAGGACGAGCTTCTGAAGCATGATCTGCGAGTGCCGTACGAAAAGCTCGAGGAAGAGCGAAAGGACCAGGACCGTCTCCCGGTACGCAACCTACCAAAGCTTCTCGCCTCGGCGGACGCGGCGATCCGCCGGGAAATGCAAATCAGCATCGGTTCGGCACGGGTGTTGGCACCGGACGCGATCGAGAAAATCGTCTGCGAGGCCGACCACTGGAAGCGCGCGGGCCACATACCGATTGTAGTGCTGAAGCTCACGAGTCGTGAGGACGTTTGGCTGGCGCGCAGGCTGCAACAGCAAGGGATCACCGTGCGGCTGGAGATGCCCAAGCCGTTCGGGGTCTTGGCGGAGACGCTCGCGCCGGAAGAGCTGACGCAGGCGCTAGATGCGGCAGATAACGTCATCCCGCCGCCCGCACCTGAGGCGGCCCACAGGCGCCCATTTAGCGCCTGACCCCAACTCGGGAAGCACTTCCTCAATCGGGGTCGTGCGGGCACTGTCACGGGAATGGGTCGAGAGCGAGCCGCTTGGGGCGTAGGCTGACGCATGCTCTCGACCACCGTCACCGCTCCCCTCCGCCGATCATTCAGCACGCGATCTGGCTTTATCTGCATTTCACGCTAAGCAATCGCGATTACGGAGGAGCTGCTGGCCGAGCACGTTAGCGAGGAGCACGTAATCGCGATCCTGCGGGAGCAGGAAGCGGGGCGAGGACGGCGGAGGTGTGCTGCCGGCACGGGATCAGCGGCGCGACTTTCTAGAGGTGGAAAGCCAACGCCGGCGGGATGCAGCTCTCGGAGGCGGGGGTGAAGGCGTAAGCTCAGCGAACCAGGTCACGCACCTTATGCCCTATGCAAATCCGAACGAGCCTGTCGAAGATGGGCCGAAGCCAAATTGCATCCAACATCGCAATAGAGCGAGGGGTGGCGCAAACACAACTGGTATCGGACGAGGAATGGCCGCTCTGAGACGACGATCTCTGGGGCGATCTGCTCACTGCGATCGGGGACAGCGCCGTTATCCCTATCATCGGTCCGAGCAGCTATTACGTCGAGATCGACGGCCGCAAGACGACCGTTGACCGCTTTGTCGCAGAGAAGCTGGCCGAACAAACCCGCTTGGCGCTTGACAAGTTGGCCCCAGTATCGCTGAACAATGTCGTCGCCCTGTTGCTGCGACAAGGCAAGCGCGAGCAAACGGTGCGCGGCGCGATCAAGACAATCGTCGAGCAAGCGGATTTTGCCCTTCCGGAAACCCTGATTCAGCTCGCCTCAATCAGCCATTTCAATCTATTCGTCACTACCAGCTTCGACCCCTTGCTCGAAAGCGCGGTCAATCGTATGCGCTTCAAAGGCGAGCCGAGGGCGCAGAGCATCTCCTACGGTCTCAAAGAGCCTCGTGATATCGACACGACTGACCGACCCACCGTCTATTACCTGCTCGGCCGCATGTCGACTGCCGCTAGCTACGCCATCTCCGATGACGACCTGCTCGAATTCGTGTTTGCGCTCCAGGCGCAGGAGCGCCGACCGAAAAACCTCTTCGACGCGCTGCGCGACAACAATCTGCTACTGATTGGCGGAGACTTTCCTGGCTGGCTGGTGAGGCTGTTCCTACGTACAGCTAAGGGACAACCGCTCTCCGATAAGCGGGACGTACTTGAAATCCTTGCCGACGAGCGCAGCCAATCGGATGGCGATTTGATCGGCTACCTCAAAAGCTTTACCCCGAAGACGAAGATCTTCAAGGGCGACGCGCCCCGATTCGTCGCCGAGCTCCACAAGCAGTGGTGCGCGCGCTTTCCGCCGCCCTCCGACGGCAGTGGCCCCGAGCCGCCGCCGATGCCGCTTCGCGACATGCCGAACCATGCGGTCTTTATCAGCTATGCCCGCGAGGACCTCGCGGCGGTGCACAACTTGAGTCGCCGGCTGCATGCCGCTGGCATCGAGTTCTGGTTCGACCTCTCGGCGGTCGGTGCGAGCCAGCTCCGGCTCGTCGCCGGCGGACCCGTGGGATCTCAAGATACGCGACAGCATCCAGCGCTGGGGCATTGTCACGTTAACGACTCGGTCCGACCCCTTCTGTCCTGCTTCCCTCGTTTCGGGGCAGGACAATAGGTGCGCTCAGCGCTTCGCCAACCCAGGACCCCCGCCACGGACCTATTCAGCTTAGCACAGGACCTTAACGTGACAATGCCGAAGGCGGCGCTCCGGCTAATGCGCAAGCTGCTGCGCAAACAGGGTTTCGCGCCGAGATGCTGGTCACGGACAAGCTGCGATCCTACGGCGCGGCATTGCGAAGGTTGGGACTGACCTGCCGTCATGAGCAGGGTTTGCGACTGAACAATCGAGCCGAGAACAGCCACCAGGCGGTCCGGCGACGCGAGCGCAAGATGCAGCTCTTCAAGTCTGCGAGATCGGCACAGCGGTTCCTCACTATCCATGCAGCCGTCCACAATACGTCCAACCTCCAACGTCACCTGATTTCAAGATCGACCCTGCGGACTTTCAGGACGGAAGCGGCGGTGCAATGGCGCGATGCGGTTGCAGCTGCATGACATCTGCCAATTCGACTTTGCTAATCTGTTTTGAATCGTTCCCGCGACAGAGCCGGGGCGGCGGGCCGGGCGGCCAAGTCAGGCGGCCTCGCGTCGGTCAGTGCCGCAGCACCGATAATGAATTCATGAATTCATGGGTCAGGCCGTCCCGGCCTGGCGGGCCTCCGGCGGGGTGTTGATTGCAACGATGATGGGGAGGGGGTTTGACTATAGGTAACGTTCGTGTTACCTTAAGCCGTGCTCGAAAGCCGCTACTACCTGACCTCGGACGGCCAGAGCCCGTTCGAAAAGTGGTTCGCGGGGCTCGACCCGGCGGCACGGGCGAAGGTCACGACCGCGATCGTCCGGCTCGAACAGGGCAACCTTTCGAAGGTCAAAGGGGTAGGGGAGGGAGTGCTCGAACACCGATAAATTCTGGGCCGGGCTACCGGGTCTATTTCGGCCGGGACGGCGAGGCGCTGGTGATCCTGTTGACCGGCGGTACCAAGAAGCGCCAGCAGCGCGACATCGCCGCGGCGATCGAGATGTGGGCGGATTACAAGAGCCGCAAGCGCCCGCGGCGGTGATGGAGGCAGCATGCCACTGATGCGAAGCTTCAAGGAACTGGTGCAACGGCACGTCGCCGAGGATCCGGCCTATGCCGAGGCGTTGCTGCGCGAAGGCATCGACACGATGCTGAGCGGCGACGTCGACACCGGCAAGGCGATCCTGCGCGATTACATCAAGGCCACGATCGGCTTCGAGAAGCTTGGCGAGGCAACCGGCGCGCCGCCCAAAAGCCTGATCCGCATGTTCGGTCCGCGTGGCAACCCGCAGGCCCGCAACCTCTTCAACGTCATTGGCTACCTGCAGAAGCGCGCCGGCGTCGAGCTGCACGTTATGGCAGGGCCGGCCTGAAGGCTCGCGGAGGGCCAGTCGAATTGTCCATTTCTTTCACCGTTGATGCTTTCATCCGGAAATGGCCTGCGGTCGAGCTTAAGGAGCGCTCGGCGGCGCAAGAGCATTTTCTTGATTTGTGCCGTCTGCTAGGCGAGCCGTCACCGGCCGATGCTGATCCAACTGGCGGATTCTACTGCTTTGAGCGCGGCGCCACGAAGGCGCTGTCACGCCTTGAGGGCTTGGCAGCCGAGTGTGGTAGGTAGGGCGATGCCTGAGCTGTCCTATCGTCGATATCAATTTCCGGCCACGGTGATCCAGCACGTGATTTGGCTATATCTTCGCTTCACGCTGAGCTATCGCGATGTCGAGGAGCTCCTGGCCGAGCGAGGGCTCGATGTTTCCTACGAGACGGTTAGGCGCTGGGTGGTTGAAATTCGGCCCGCTAATTGCGCGCAGGCTGCGGCGGAGCCGGTCTCGCCCGAGCGGCACGTGGCACCTCGACGAGATG
>NZ_JAFAVR010000009.1 GCF_019242355.1 Sphingomonas sp.
TCCGCATGCTGCTTGGACAGCGTGCAGATCATGTAGAGGCCCGCGGCCTTGGATTCCGATGGCGCCGTGTAAGGAGCCGGCCGCCGCCACGGCGCAATATCGAGCCGAATGCCCTTCGCCGCGATCTCGGGAGTGAAATACTTGCCCCATTGCCAGCCGGCGATCGACAAGTGCGGCTTGGTCTGACCAGGCGAAACGCCCATCGATTCCGATCCGCGCCAGGCCAGCGGGCGCAGATAGGCATCGGTCCAGCCGTTCGCCTTCAGCACCTGGTTGCAGGCGTCGTCGATTTCCTCGACCGACCAGGGCAGCTCGAACCCTAGCAGGCTCGCGCTCTTCCTCAGCCGAGCGCTATGTTCCGACAGCTTGAAGATCACGCCGTTATAGGCGCGCTCACCCTCGAAGACGCTGCTTGCGTAATGGAGCGCGTGGGTCAGCACATGCACCCGCGCGTCGCGCCACAGGACGAGTTCGCCGTCCATCCAGATCCAGCCGTCGCGATCGTCGAACGGGCCTTGGTTTCGTGGAGCCATGTCCGGCGCCTAGGACAGGCGCGCGGCCTCGGCAAGCTGGCGTCCACGTTCGCTCGCGGCGTCAATGACTTGATCAACCAGCGCGTCGAGCTTCTGGTCGAGCACCGCAAGACCTGCCTCTGTCGTTCCGTTGGGGCTTGCGACCCGCCGCGCGATCTCGTCCATGCCCTCGCCGGCCGATGCCGCGAGCCACGCGGTACCGAGCACCGTCTCGAGCGCGATCGTCGACGCGGTCTCGTTCGCCAACCCGCGCTCCTCGCCCGCCTTGACGAGGGCCGCGATGAAGCGGGCGACATAGGCGGGGCCCGATCCGGCAATCGCGCTGACCGCCGAGAATTTCGCTTCGTCCGCCATCCAAGGCGCGAAGCCCAGGGGCGCAAACAGGCTCGAGAGCTCGGTCCGCGTCTTGTCGTCCGCATCCTCGCTGTAGAGCGCAATGACGCCGCGGCGGATCGCCACCGGTGTATTGGGCATCGCCCGAACGATCGACGCCGCCGTCGGGAAGATCTGCCGCAGGGTCGTGGCCTCCACTCCGGCAAGCAGCGACACGATCGTCGTTCGGCCGGTAATCCAGGTCTTCAGCTGGGGCGCGATTTCGTCGAGCTTCTGCGGCTTGAACGCGAGCACGACCAATCTCGGCGGAGCACCCGCCTCGCCGAGCGAGCGGACAGTGCGGACGCCTGTGACCGGAAGGCCGCTCGGCCGTATCGCGACGGCCGGCGACAGGTCGATTCCGGCCGAACGCCAGCCCGCGACCATCGCCTGTCCCATGTTGCCGCAGCCGACGAACCAGGTAGGCACGGCGATTCGTGGGATTTCAGTCAATTCTGGTAACTCCCTCAGGCTTCGCCGTGGGTATCGATCAGCGCGGATGCAATCGCTTCGCCAGGCGACTTGCCGCCCCACAGCACGAACTGGAAGACCGGATAGAAGCGCTCACACTCCTCGACCGCCGCCTCGGCGATCGCCTCGGCCTGCTCCAGGCTAAGGCCGTCGTCCTCACGCGCATCGAGGATGGTCGAATGGCGGAACACGACGAGGCCCGATGCCGACCAAATCTCGAAATGACCGAGCCAGAGCTGCTCGTTGATCAGGCTGAGCGCCTCGTGGATCGCGGCGCGCTTCTCCGGCCCGACCTTGATGTCTGGGAAGGCGAGGAACTGCAGCACCTGGTCTTCAGGACGCCAAACGCCGCGAAGCTCATAAGTCGCCCAGCTGCCTGTCGCCGACGCGACGATCTCGCCCTCGCCAGTGCGGTCGCAGGCCCAGCCCCGCGCCTCGAAATATTGTTCGAGCACTTCGATCGGAGCGCCATCGTCGCGCTCCTCCTGGACGTCTTCTTCGCTGAGGTTCACGCGGCGGGGTCCGCCTTCGGCCTGGGCGAGCGCTTCGGACCAGCGGCGCCCGCCGCAGCTCCGCCGGCCTTGGCTTCCAGCGCCGCGATCCGCGCCTTCAGCGCTTCATTCTCATCGCGAGCAGCCGCGGCCATTGCCTTCACCGCTTCGAACTCGTCGCGGCCAACGAAGTCGGAGCCCGCCATCCACTCGCGCATCTTCTCGCGCGCCGAGGACTCCGCTTCGCGTCCCATTCCGGCGAAGGTCCCGGCAAAGCCGTTCACCATCTTCACGAAGTCGTCGAACATCCGGTTCTCGGACTGCATCCTAACTCTCCCTTTCCGCCGGGAAATAAGGGCTAGCCTGTCGGTCCGCCACCCTGGCGGCCCAACCTATCCCCAAGTCGCTGAAACTATCCCCAATTATCGAATGCCCACTAGCGGTGATCCGGCGCGAGGATTCAACTGCTCGATGGTGGCATTCAGCGTGGCCGCGAACACCAGCCAGCCGAGATAGGGAACCAGCAGAAGGCCGGCCGCTCGCCGCAGCCGAAGGAACCGACCGGCCGCCGCTGCCGCAATTGCGGCCATGGCGAAGATCACCCATTTGGCCAGGCTGATGTCATGTGCGGCAAAGAAAATCGGTGACCAGGCGAAATTCAGGCCTAGCTGGACGAAGAACAGCGTCAGCCCGGTCCGTCGCCGATCAGATGGCGGCTCCGCAAGGATCATCGCCAGCGCCAGTCCCAACAGGACGTAGAGTATCGTCCAGGCTAACCCGAACACCCAGCCGGGCGGCATGAACGATGGCTTGGCGAGACGATCGAACCACGGATTGCCGAAGCCCGAATTCGAGAGCCAGCCGCTCGCTGAGCCCAGCAGCACGATGATCGGGCAGGTCGCCAGCGCGATTTTCCACCATATGCGGTTGCCGGCCTCAGCCATTCTTCTCCGCTCCAAGCAGGAATTCGACGTTGCCTTCGGGACCCGTGATCGGGCTCGGCTCGATCCCGAGCACGGTCCAGCCCTGCTGTTCAACCCAGCCTTTGGCCTCGGTGCAGACCCGCTCGTGGACCCCAGGGTCGCGCACGACGCCGCCCTTGCCGACCTCGCCACGTCCCGCCTCGAACTGCGGCTTGACCAGGGCCACCAGCCGCGCGCCCGGCCCGGCGAGCCGGAGCGGCGCCTCGAGGACCTTGGCGAGGGAGATGAAGCTTGCGTCGCAAACGACGATGTCGACTAGTTCCGGGACGATGCTGCTGTCGAGCGAGCGCGCATTCGTCTGCTCATGTACGACGACGCGAGGGTCCTGCCGCAGCTTCCACGCGAGCTGGTTCGTGCCGACGTCGACCGCATAGACCTTCGCCGCGCCCCGGCTCAGCAGCACGTCCGTGAACCCGCCCGTCGAGCTGCCCACGTCCAGCGCAACCGCGCCCGTCACGTCGAACCCGAAATGCGTCAAACCGTGATCGAGCTTGATCCCCCCTCGCGACACCCACGGATGGTCCTTCCCCCGAACCTCCAGCGGAGCGTCCTCGGCCAGCATGTCGCCCGCCTTGGCGATCTTGCGTTCGCCGGAGAACACCGCTCCCGCCATGATCAGCGCCTGCGCCCGTGTCCGGCTCTCCGCGAGACCACGGGAAACGAGCAGTTGGTCCGCGCGACGTTTCACTGGCGATCAGATGCGCCGGTCGATCCACGCTTCGAATATTCGAAGCACCCACTTCGCGCCTGCATAAATCGCATATTGCATCACCGCCCATATCCCGAGGACGAACAAAAATGCCCCAAGACTCGGATGATCAGGCGCCGAGCACAGGGCTCCGCAGCCTTGCGAAAATATCGCGCCGAGAAGGCCGAGTACAAAGAGGACGAAGCTCAAAAGACACGCGACGGCGATGATCAGACCGCGCGTCCAAAATTCGAAGGTGCACCAGCTCAGGCCCGAACCTCCTCGACGCCGGCGCTGTTCACTCGCAGCGCCTTCAGCACCGTGTCGACGATCTGCCGGGCGTTGAGGCCGGCTTCGTCATATTGCTTCTCGGGCTTGTCATGCTCCTGGAAGGCATCGGGCAAGCGCATGGTGCGGATCTTGAGGCCGGCGTCGACCAATCCCTCGTCGCTGGCAAGCGTCAGGACGTGCGCGCCGAGGCCGCCGATCGCCGCTTCCTCGACCGTCACGACCACTTCGTGCGTCGTCGCCAGCCGGCGGATCAGCTCGCCGTCGAGCGGCTTGGCGAAGCGCAGGTCGGCGACCGTCGCCGACAGACCCATCGCGTCGAGTTGCTCCGCCGCTTTCTCGGCCTCGGCCAGCCGGGTGCCAAGCGAGAGGATCGCAACCTTCTTGCCCTCTCGAACCACCCGCCCCTTGCCGATCTCCAGCACCTGCGGAATCTCCGGCAGCGCGAGCCCCCTGCCCTCGCCGCGCGGATAGCGAACCGCGATCGGCCCGCGGTCGTGCACTGCCATGGTATGAACCATATGCGTCAGCTCGACCTCGTCCGCGGCGGCCATCACCACGAAATTGGGCAGGGTGCAGAGGTAAGCGAGGTCGAACGAGCCCGCGTGCGTCGCCCCATCCGCGCCGACAAGCCCCGCCCGGTCCATCGCGAACCGCACCGGCAGGTTCTGGATCGCGACGTCGTGCACGACCTGGTCGTAGGCGCGTTG
>NZ_JAFAVR010000179.1 GCF_019242355.1 Sphingomonas sp.
ACGGCGCGCCCGAGCAATCGGCCATGGTGAAGCTGTCGCCGGCCGCCCAGCGCCGTCCCGCCAGCCGCTCGTCCAGCCATGGATAGATCGTGTCGAGTTGTCCGCGCGCCCTGCCGATGCGGGCCTCGTCCGGCTTTTCGGTGATGAACGGCAGGTGCTCGGCAACCACCGCCTGCATCGGCGTCATCACGCAGCTGTCGAAGACGCGGTCCATCGTCCGCACCTCCCGCGCCAGGGCGGGGTCCGAAGGCACCATGGCGGGCGCGGCGTGCTCGATGATGATGGTCGATTCCATGATCGGCTCGCCATCGTCGACCAGCATCGGAAACTTGCCGACCGGCCAGTGAGCGGTGAGGGCAGCCTGCTCCTCCGGCTGCTCGACATTGTGGAAGGTGAACGGCGTGTCCGTCTCGTAGAGCGCGATCAGCGCCTTCCAGGTGTAGGAGGAAAAGGGGTGACCGTAGAGATCGAGCGTCACCAGCGACCCTCCGCCATCTCTTTCTGCCGCCGTTCCTCGCGCTCGTTCGGCGGCGCCTGGCTGATCGAGCCTTTGGGGATTTCGCCACCCGGTTCCAACGTGGTGATCAGCACGCCGCTTGGCCCGGTCTCGTGCTTCGTGAGCTTCATCGCGGACGCGGGCGTTCCTCCTCGAAACGTGCGTTTCCCGTCGCCGAGCACCAGCGGGTAGGTCAGCAAAGTCAGGCTATCGAGGAGTCCGGCCTCGATGAGCGCCGGGTAGATCGCGCCGCTTCCCCAGATGCGCAGGTCCGGCCCATCGCCGTCCTTGATCTTCCTGAGCTCGTCCATGCTCGACACGCGGTGGCTATTCTCCCAGTCGAGCCGCGGCTCGCCATGCGTCAACACATATTTGTCGGCCTTGCTGAAAGCCTCGCCGATCCCTTGCTCCTCGCCTTCCACGAACGGCCAGTAGGACGCGAAGATGTCGTAGGTCCGGCGCCCGAGCAGCAGCGCGAACGGCGGCTTCAGCAACTCGCCGATCGCCGCTTCCGCCACCTTGTCCCGATAACCCATCTGCCACCCGCCGTGGGCGAAACCGTCGGTCGGGTCCTCGGATTTCCCGCCCGGCGCCTGCATCACGCCGTCGAGCGTCTGGAAGATGGCGCCGACGATCCTACGCATCGGCTGGTATTCCGTCGGCGGCCGCTTCCAGTGCGGCGATGTCGATCTTTTTCATCGACATCATCGCCTGGAACGCGCGCTTCCCGCGCTCGCCGCCTTCCGCGTTGAGCTCCATCAGGCGCCGCGGCGTGATCTGCCAGGAATAGCCCCAGCGGTCCTTGCACCAGCCGCACATGCTTTCCTGCCCGCCATTCTCGACGATGGCGTTCCACAGCCGGTCCGTTTCCTGCTGGTCGTCCGTCAGGATCATGAAGCTGACGGACTCGTTCGGCTTGAAGTTCGGACCGCCGTTCAGCGCCATGAAGGGCTGGCCGCACAGCGTGAACTCGACCGTGATCTCCTCGCCCGCGGGCGTGGACGGGTTGTCGGCGGGCGAGTCCGTCCCTGAGCCGACGCGGCTGTCCGGAAACGTCCGCGCGTAAAATTCGGCGGCCTTGCGCCCTTCGCCGCGGTCGAACCACAGGACGGTCGTCAACGTGTTCGAAGCCATTCGTGCTCTCCTTACTCGCCACCGACCAGCGCGAACTCCGCGCCCTGCGGGTCGGAGCCGATGATGACCCAGTCTCCGGTCGGCACCTGGTGCGGGCCCATGTGGATCGTGCCGCCTTTCTCCTCGGCGGTCCGCTTGGCGGCGGCGATCGACGGAACGCGGAAATAGTAACGCCAGTGCGGCATCTGGCCGTTGCTCGCGTTGAACAGTGCGCCGATCCGAGTGCCCTCGTGGTCGAAGAAGCGGTACTGGCCCATCTCGCCCATATCCATGAACTCGTCGCTGCCCCAGCCGAACTGCTCCTGGTAGAAGCGCCGCGCCGCATCGACGTCGCTGGTCTGGAGCTCGTTCCAGCCGCAGCGCTGCACGGCATCGGTGGCGAAGACATCGCTCTGGGCGTCGGGATTGCCCTCCGGCGGGGTCGGCGTCATCACATAGAATGGCGCGGCCTGCGGATCGGTGACGAGCGCTATGCGCCCGGCCATCGCAATGTCCGTCGGCGGCATCCACGTCCTGCCGCCGGCCTGCTCGATCTCACGCACCGCCCGGTCCACATCGGCAACGTGCACGTAGCCCAGCCAGCCGGGCCGTGAGCCATGCTCGCGCATGTCGTCACTGATCGGCAGCACGCCGCCAGCGAAGCCGCCGTCGCTGCGGCCGATCATGCGATAGCCGCTGGCCTCGGGGATCGGCTCACCGATCGACCAGCCGACGACCGCCTCGTAAAAGGCCTTCGCGCCCTCGGCGTCGCTCGTCATCAGCTCGTACCAGATATAGCCGCCGGTCGAACGATTGCTTCGCGCATCCGTCGCGGGTGCTTCACGAGTGTCGGTCATGACTGGATCCTCCGTTGCTGGCTGGATGTCCTCAGGCTGTGAGCGGGGCGGCCTGGGCCGCGGCCTCGCCGCTCGCCGCACTGTCGATGACGGTGTCGAATCCGCCCCAGAACATGCGCGAGCCGTCGAAGACGCCGCCGCCATGCTGCATCCGCTGGTCCTGCATGATCTTCTGCCACGCCTCGTCACGAGTCGCCTTGTCGGGCCATTCGATGAAGGAGAAAGCGACGGTCTCGCCCGGCTCCGCCTTCACTGCGCGATGGAAGTCGGTGACCTTGCCTTGCGGCACGTCGTCGCCGAGCGTCTCGACGACCCGCGTCGCCCCATATTCCACGAACACCTTTGCATTCCGGCCGGCGAGGCCGGCGTAGTCGTCCCGCGCGCTCGTCGGCACCGGGACCACGATGCCGTCGACATATCGGCCACCGCCCGAGCCTTCCTCGACGATGGCGTCGAAGCCGCCGAGGATCATGCGCTTGGCGTCGAACGGCGGGTCGCCGCCGACCTCCATCATGCGCTCGTCGCTCATCATGCTCGCATTGGCGGCATCGCGAGCCGCGCGGTCGGGATATTCGAACCAGGCGAACACGATCTTCTCGCCCGGCTCCGCAGCCACGGCCTTGCGGAAGTCGGTTGCCTTGCCGTCGGAAACGTCGCTTTCCCACGCCTCCGCCTGCCGGCGCACGCCCACTTCGCGAAGGAGCGGCACCAGCGAGTTCGCATGCTTCGTATATGCATCCTTGTTGGCCTCGGGAACGGCGACGACGAATCCTTCGAAGTAGGTCATGCGGCTTCTCCTTGCGGTTCGTTCTGATCGTATGCGGCGAACTGGTCGGCGAGAGCGCGCCGAAAGGCGGGGCGCTCTTCGCCACGCTTCACGTAACTGGTGAGATTATCGAAGGCGTCCAGCTGGCCGCTACGTTTGGCGAGCCTCAGGACCGTCACCATCATGATGTCGCCGATGGTGAAACGGTCCTCCAGCCAGGGTTTGTCTCCAAGCCGTTTGGACAGCTGGCCGAGCCGCAGTTGGGCGAGCTCGTCGAAGGTCGGTTTCGCAGGCGTCGCCCAGTCGCGCTCCGCCCAGAAGCTGTTCAACAATGCGCGGAACTGCACGAACGGCTCGACGCTATTGACTGCTGCATAGGTCCATTGGATCGCGCGGTATCTCGCCTCCTGCTCGCGGGGCAGGAGCGCTTCGCTCCTCTCTCCGAGATATTGGAGAATGGCCCCGCTTTCGAAGATCTGGACGCCGCCGTCGCGTAAACAGGGCACCTGGTTGAACGGCTGCTCCATCTCATAACCCGCTGGCCGTTCGGCGCCGATTAGGCGGACGCGATAGTCGAGCCCTGCCTCTTCGAGCGCCCAACGGACCCGCAAGTCCTTGACCAGGCCGCGCGGCCCTTCCGGCACCCAGCGGAATGCGGTGACCTCGATCGATGCGTTGGGATTGATTGCCACGATCCTCTCCTGGTCGCCGAATGTTACGCGGCTGCGTCGGCCGCCGTCTCTTCAACCGGATGGGCGCCCTTGGCGGCGAACTCCGGGTCCATCCACATCGGCTCCCACTGGTGGCCGTCCGGGTCCTCGAAGTCGCGGCCGTACATCGGTCCGTCCTCTTCGGTTTCGCTGCGCAGCGACTGGTCGACCTTCCCGCCTGCGGCACCGGCGGCATCGACGATCCTGTCCACCTCCTCCGGGCTTTCGCATGAGATGCACAGCATCACCTGACTACTGCTGTTCGCGTCCGCAATGGGTTTGCGGGTGAACGTTGCATAAAAGGGATGGGTGAGAAGCATCACCGAAATGGTGTCGGACAGCACCATCATCGCCGCTGCGTCATTCGAGAACTTGGGCTCGTTGCGGAACCCGATCGCTTCATAGAACGCCTTCGAGCGCTCCAGCTCTGTCACCGGCAGGTTCACGAAGATCATGCGGTTCATTCTTTCCTCCTGGCGACTCGATTCGCTTGATCTTAACCGCAGGAAGTCATAAATTGCAACTGTGGAGTTAGAAAAAGTAACTAAATCGCTCGCGGGAGACGACAAACGCCGCTACGACGATGCCTGCGGTCTTGCCCACGCCCTGGAGCTCGTCGGCGAACGCTGGGCGATGCTGATCCTGCGCGAGCTCGCCTACGGGCCTCGGCGCTTCTCGGGTTTGAAGGCCGACCTGTCGGGGATCAGCGCCAACGTCCTGACGCAGCGGCTCGCCGAGCTCGAGAGGCGCGGGATCGTCCGCAAGACGCGGCTTCCGCCGCCGGCTTCCGTCCAGGTCTATGAAGCGACCGAGTGGGGACTGGAGATTGAGCCGCTGATCGGGGCTCTCGGCAAGTGGGCGGCGCGCAGCCCGAATCATAACCCGACGCTGCCGATGAGCCCCGTGTCGCTGATGATGTCGCTCCAGACCCTGTTCTCGCCGGAACGGGCCGCCGGCCTCGAAGCGCGCGTCGGCTTTCGGCTCGGCGAATCGGAATATGTGGCCAGCGTCGGCAGGGAGCGCGTCGATATCGAGCGCACCGACGCCGCGGGAAGCGACGTGATCTTCTCCGGCAATTCGAACGACGTCACCGGCGTCATCCACGGCGGCGCACCATTCGAGACCATCACGGTCGAAGGAGACTTGGGCCTCGCGAAGCGTTTCCTGACGCTCTTCCCCCTCCCACCCAAGGCGGGTTAAGGCGCCCTCATGACCGACCTTCCCAACGCCAATTCCGAAAGCCGAAGCGAGACCCTGCTCGCCAGCCCCGACAAGGTCGTGAAGGTCCGCGACACGTTCGGAGTCGAGTCGGACATGGAGGTGCCCGCGTTCAGCGAAGCGGACGAGCGCGTGCCCGACCTCGACCCGACCTATGTCTTCGACGCCGACACGACGCTCGCCATCTGCGCCGGGTTTGCACGCAACCGGCGAGTGATGGTCCAGGGCTATCATGGCACCGGCAAGTCGACCCATATCGAGCAGGTCGCGGCGCGGCTTAACTGGCCGCT
>NZ_JAFAVR010000010.1 GCF_019242355.1 Sphingomonas sp.
CCCTCGCCCTGGGCAAGACCATAGAGGGGCGGCCTATCATCGCCGATCTCTCCCGGATGCCGCACCTGCTCATCGCCGGCACGACAGGATCGGGCAAGTCGGTCGGCATCAATGCCATGATCTTCAGCCTGCTCTACAGGCTCTCGCCCGACCAGTGCCGGCTTATCATGATCGACCCCAAGATGCTGGAGCTGTCGGTCTATGAAGGCATCCCGCACCTGCTCGCGCCCGTTGTCACGGAGCCAGCCAAGGCGGTGACGGCGCTCAAGTGGACCGTGCGCCAGATGGAGAAGCGCTACCGCGCCATGAGCCAGCTCGGCGTGCGCAACATCGGCGGCTACAACGAGCGCGTTGCCGAGGCGCGCGCGAAGGGCGAGATCGTCACGCGCCGGGTGCAGACCGGGTTCGACGCCGAGACGGGCAAGCCCACGTTCGAGGAGCAGAAGCTGCCGCTGGAGACGCTGCCCTTCATCGTCGTCATCATCGACGAGATGGCAGACCTGATGATGGTCGCCGGCAAGGACATCGAGGTGACGGTGCAGCGCCTCGCGCAGATGGCGCGGGCGGCGGGCATCCACGTCATCATGGCGACGCAGCGGCCGAGCGTCGATGTCATCACCGGCACGATCAAGGCCAACTTCCCGACACGCATCTCCTTCCAGGTGATCAGCAAGTTCGACAGCCGCACGATCCTGGGCGAGCAAGGCGCGGAGCAGCTGCTCGGCCAGGGTGACCTGCTCTACATGCAGGGCGGCGGGCGGATCGGGCGCGTCCACGGTCCGTTCGTGGAGGACCGCGAGGTCGAGGAGATCGTCGCCTTCCTCCGTGCGCAGGGAGAGCCGTCCTACATCGACGACGTGACTGAGGCGGATGAGTCCGGCGACGACGGCGCCAACCCGGCGCTCAGCGGCATCGCGGCGGCGGGCGAGGGCGAGAAGGGTCTGTTCGACCAGGCGGTGGCGCTTGTCTCGCGCGAGGGCAAGGCCTCGACGTCCTTCATCCAGCGTCACCTCAACATCGGCTATAACCGCGCGGCGAAGCTGATCGAGCAGATGGAGAAGGAGGGCGTCGTCAGCCCGGCCAACCACGTCGGCAAGCGCGAGGTGCTGACGCGGCGTACGGCGGACGACGAGGAGTAATCGGCCAGCAGGATGATACATCGTTCAGCCGGCGCCGCCTGTGCCGAGCCGCGCGACCGACGCTAGGGCGCCCACCTCCCTCAGAAAGACGATGCCGAGCCCCGCATCGCTGCTGAGCTCGGCGCGGATATGATTTACGAGCGCCTTAATGCGCGCCGAGCGATTGCTGCTGGGGGTATTGGCAAGCGAGAGCGTAACAGGGCGCGGTCGCCACTTCGCAACCACCTGCACTATATCACCGCGGCGCAGTTCCGGCTGGATGCACCAGAGCGGCAGAGCGCCATAGCCAACGCCCGCCAGCACGGCAGTGCGCGCCGCGTAGAGATTGTCCGTGGTGAACACCGCCGCTTGACGCAGCACATAAGCCTCGCCGGCGTCGTTCACCAGTTCGATCGCGCCGGGGACGAACGTCCGGAGTCGCACGGCTCGCGCCGACTGCAGTTCGCGTGGATGCTCCGCCGGCGAGAAGTCCGGCGTCGCTACGAGTGCTCGTTCGACGCGATAGATCTCGCGAACGATCAAGTCGTCGCGGTGGATCTCTCCGACCCGGATCCATAGGTCGTAACCGGCGGAGGCGACGTCCACCGCGTCATCGCGCAGCTCCCAGTCGATACGGATGTCCGGATGGCGGTTGAGGAAACGCGCGACGATCTCGGCCAGAAAACCTTGGCCAACTGCTATGGGCGCCGCGATCCGAATGTGACCCGATATGGCATCATTATCGACCTTCAACGCATCGACCGCGCGATGCCAATCGTTCAGCAACGCGCGCGCCGACCCGAGGAAGTGACGGCCGGCCGCGGTGAGCGCCAGGCCGTGCGGCGAACGCTCGACGAGTTGCGCCGCCGTCAGTTCCTCCAGCCGCTTCAACAGGCGACTGGCTGATGGCTGTGACATGCCCAAGGACCGTGCCGCTTCCGAGATCTGCCCTGTCTCGGTGATGCGAACGAACAGCCGCAGGAGGTCGAACCGGTCGGTGGTGAGCACGAGAGCGTTCATTCATTTGGTGAATAATCAACATGCGAGAGCGCCTGATGTAGCCGTCTGGTTCCGGCGAGGTCTCCGGCTATCTCATAGCGAGCCGCAGGGGCGCTTCTCGACGCCAGCGACCATCCGTGAATGCCGAGTGCCTGTATGCGGCGACCCAGGAAGGAGCATTATCGGCATGAGCGACGATCAGGATTTCGGCACCTTCGGCCGCTTTCGCGAGACCCCGGTTGCAGACATGTCCGAGCAGATGAAGGACGCCTACGACTTCACCAAAAGCCTGCGCGGCCTCGTCCCTGGGCCGCATCGCATCTGGCTGGCGAACCCGACGCTCTCGAAGACGATCGTCCCCACGGGCGAGTATTACCAGAAGCACTCGACCTTGACGAAGCCCGAGATC
>NZ_JAFAVR010000019.1 GCF_019242355.1 Sphingomonas sp.
AATCTCGGGCTGACGTTTCGTGGCTGCTATTATCTCATCCTGTCAAGCTACGACGACGGCGAGCTTTCGCGGCTCGGACCGGGTCGCGCGCACCTTCACGCCGTCATCCGGCATGCGATCGACTGCGGTCTTAAGCGGTTCGACTTCACGATCGGCGATGAGCCATACAAGCGTGACTGGTGCGACACCGAGGTTCGCGTCTTTGATCACCTTGCCGCCGAGACCTGGCGCGGCGCAGCGGTAATCGGAACGACCCTGGCGTTCCGGCGGACCAAGCGGCTGATCAAGCAGACGCCCGCGTTGTGGCGCGCCTTCAGTCGCGCCCGCGCGCTTGCCACAAAGACCGCAGCGCGTCGGCCGGCTGACAATCGGTGCGGCCGGACTTCGTAGACGGGCCGGATCGGCCGCGCTAGAATCATCGCCTGGAGCGCCGGGTCCGGGCGGACTTGCGCGAGGCAAATGGGCGTGCGCGGGGAGCTTTGTCCATGTCGTCTGCCCCTGTTCCCGGACATGTGCCGTGACGCCGAGCACGGACGCTCCGATGGAGCTCGATGGGCTGCGGGTGCTCATCGTCGAGGACGAGAGCCTGCTGTCGTTGCTGCTCGAAGACATGCTGGCTGAGCTCGGCTGTCAGGTCGTCGGTTCGGCATCGAGCGTTCCCGAGGCCATCGAGGCGGTCGGCAAGGTCGATGCGGGCGCGGCCATTCTCGACATCAAGCTCGGAGATCAGAAGAGTTTCCCCGTGGCCGAGGCCCTGGCGGCGCGCGGCATCCCATTCGTGTTCGCGACCGGGTATGGGGACGGTCAGGTCGACGACCGCTGGCGCGATCACTACGTGCTGCAAAAGCCATTCGCGCAGGACCAGCTGGCGGAGGTTCTGGCGCGGGCCTTGTCGAGCCGCGGCCGATCGGCTCGCGACCGCTGAGAGGGCTTTCGTCCTCCCAATTTTCGTCGAGCGCCGGCGCGCCGCGCTTCTGCAATGATGCGACCCCGCCGATCAGCTGCCGCCAAGGGCGGGCATTCTCGGCCCGAAGGCAATTCGCTGCGAGCGAACGCTCGGACTCAGTGAAGCGCGGCAGATTGCTCGGCACGACGCGAGCGGAACGGAACCAGCATGGCGTCGGCACGCGTGGCCACCTTCGGCGGAACCCGGGTCGCGGCGAGCGCCTCAACGTAGGTCTTGAACCAGGCGTCGAGCGAGGATTCCTGCAGCACCGCCATCATCGCCTGCCAGCGCTCGCTGCGTTCGTCGAGCGACATGGATAGTGCCCGACCGATGGCCCGCGCCACCCCGTCGAGGTCGTGGGGATTGACCAGGAGCGCCGCATCGAGCTGCTTTGCGGCGCCGGCAAACTCCGAGAGGACCAGCACGCCCGGGTCCGCCCGGTTTTGGGCGGCCACGTACTCCTTGGCCACCAGATTCATCCCGTCGCGGAGCGGCGTAACCAGGCCGACACGGGCGAGCCGGTAGAATCCCGCGAGTGTCGCCTGGCCGAAACCCCGATTGAGATAGCGGATCGGAACCCAATCCACCTCGCCATGGCGGCCATTGATCTCGCCGACCAGGACGGCGAGCTCCCGCTGCAGGTTGCGGTAAGCATCGATCTCGCCGCGTGAGGGGACCGCGACCTGCAGCATCGAGACGGTGCTCCTGAGCTGCGGCTCGGACTCCAGCAACTGATCGAACGCCATGAGTCGGTTGGCCAGGCCTTTCGAATAATCGACGCGGTCGACGCCAATGACGAGTCTCGTGCCCTGAAGGCTGCGGCGCAGGCGCGAGACCTCCGCTCGCCCTGCCGCGCGGATTGCCCGTTCGGCGAATTCCCCAGCATCGATCCCGATGGGGAAACTCGCGAGCCGCGTGGTCCCATACGCCGAGCGCGCGACGCCGTCGACCACCGTCATCCCGAGCTCGTTGCGCAGATAATCGGAGAAGTTGCCCTGATCCTCGTCTGTCTGAAAGCCGATCAGGTCATAGGAGAGCATGGCCCGTACCAGCTCCTGGTGGTGCGGCAACCCGACGGCGACGGTCCGGCTGGGAAACGGGGTGTGAAGGAAAAAGCCG
>NZ_JAFAVR010000144.1 GCF_019242355.1 Sphingomonas sp.
TCGATGAAGGCGCACGGCTCGCAGACCCGCGCCTCGGGCGATCCTTATTATAGCCACCCGATCGAGGTGGCCGGCATCCTCACCGATCTGCATCTCGACGACGAGACGATCGTCACCGCGATCCTCCACGACACGATCGAGGACACGGTTGCGACCCACGACCAGGTCGAGAAACTGTTCGGCTCCAACGTCGCGCGGCTGGTCGACGGCGTCACCAAGCTTTCCAAGATCGAGGCGCAGAGCGAGAATCAGCGCGCCGCCGAGAATCTGCGCAAGTTCCTGCTCGCGATGTCCGGCGACATCCGCGTGCTCTTGGTCAAGCTCGCCGACCGGCTGCACAACATGCGGACGCTCCATTTCATCCGCGACGCCGCCAAGCGCCGCCGGATCGCCCGCGAGACGATGGATATCTACGCGCCGCTCGCCGAGCGGATCGGCATGTACGAGATGATGACCGAGATGCAGACGCTTGCGTTCCGGGAGATCGAGCCCGACGCCTATGCTTCGATCATGCGACGGCTGAAGCAGCTGACCGAGAGCGGCGGCGACCTCGTCAGCCGGATCGGGCTCGGGCTTCAGCTCTACCTCGCTGACAACGGCCTGAAGGCCGAGGTCACCGGGCGGCAGAAGCATCCCTTCTCGATCTGGAAGAAGATGGCCGAGCGGCACATCAGCTTCGAGCAATTATCCGACGTGATGGCGTTCCGCGTGATCGTCGACGACGTCGCCGACTGCTACCGAGCGCTTGGCCTGATCCACAGCCGCTGGCCAATGGTCCCAGGCCGCTTCAAGGACTATATTTCGACCCCCAAGCGCAACGGCTACCGGTCGCTGCACACCTCGGTCATCCACGATTCGAAGATGCGGATCGAGATCCAGATCCGCGACCGGGCGATGCACGAGCTGGCGGAGCGCGGGCTCGCCGCCCACTGGGCCTACAAGGAAGGTCGGCCGGCCGCCGACCTCCATGTGCCCTGGGTCGACGACCTGGTCGAGATCCTCGAGCATGCCGAAAGCCCCGAGGAGCTGCTCGAGCACACCCGGATGGCGATGTACCAGGACCGGATCTTCGCCTTCACCCCGAAGGGCGAGCTGATCCAGCTGCCAAAGGGCGCGACTCCGGTCGACTTCGCGTATGCGGTTCACACCGGACTTGGCGATCGGACGGTCGGCGCCAAGGTCAACGGCCGCGTCGTGCCGCTGCGCACCATGCTCGAGAATGGCGACCAGGTGGAAATCCTGACGTCGGAGGCGCAGCACCCGCAACCGTCGTGGCTGCGGTTCGTCGCGACCGGCAAGGCGCGGGCCGGAGTGCGCCGCTTCGTCCGCCACAAGGAGCGCGAGGAGACCATCGAGCTCGGCCGGAAAATCTATGACGAGATCGTGCAGCGGCTCCCGGCGGAGCTCGACAAGGACGCCCAAAAGCGGGCGCTCAAGAAGCTCAAGATCGAGAATCAAGACGAACTGATGATCGCGATCGCGCGCAAGCGGGTGCGCGACGAGGACCTGATGGAGGCGCTGATGCCGGGCTCAGCGGGCGGCGACGTCTCGCCCCGGCCGCTCGGGCAGCGCACCGCCATCTCGATCAAGGGCCTGACGCCCGGCGTCGCCTATCACCTCGCGCAATGCTGCCACCCGGTCCCCGGCGATCGGATCGTCGGCTTGAGGCGGGAGGACGAGGAGATCGAGGTCCACGTCATCGGCTGCGAGACGCTGGCGAGCGGGATCGACGCCGACTGGCTCGACCTTGCCTGGGGGGAGGGCTCCGACGGCGGAGCGGCGCGCCTCGCGGTGATCCTGCGCGACATTCCGGGCGCGCTCGGCACCATGTCGAGCATCCTCGGCGCCAAGCATGCGAATATCGTCAACCTGGGGCTGGTCCACCGGGACGGCAGCTTCCAGACGTTCAACCTGGACGTCGAGGTGCACGACCTCGCGCACTTGCACTCGATCATCGCGGCGCTGAGGGAAGCGGACCCGATTTCGAGCGTGGAGCGGATCTAAACGCGCGCCGCTTCCCGCTGCGACCGCGCGTGGGCATCGCCGGCAGCAAGCACGGCAAGCATCACCAGGTCCGACGCGCTGGCCGTCATCGGAGCGATCTGGACGGGGTGCTCCAGCCCAAGGACGTAGGGTCCCAGCACGCTCTCGCCGCCGAGCTCCTTGAGCAACTTGGCGGACAGGCTTGCCGACTGCAGCCCCGGCATGACGAAGATGTTGGCCGGACCGGAGAGACGGCTGAACGGATAGAAGCGCTGCTGCATGTCGGGGTTGAGCGCGACGTCCGGCGCCATCTCGCCTTCATATTCGAAGTCCGGGTGGAAGCTGTCGAGCAGCGTCACCGCCTCGCGCAGCTCCTCGATATGGACGCCCGGCGGGTTGCCGAAGGTCGTGTAGCTGGTGAAGGCGACGCGCGGCTCGAGCCCCATCCGGCGCGCGAATGCGGAAGAGCGGAGCGCGATTGCTGCATATTGCTCCGCGGTCGGACGCTCGGTGACCGCGGTATCGGCAATCAGTACCGTGTGATTGCGGCCGACAATGACGTTGATCCCGAACGGTGTCGCGCCCGCCTCGTCCTTGATGACCGTGCGGACCTGCCGCAATGACTGGCTGAACGGGCGGGTGGTGCCCGTGATCATGGCGTCCGCCTCGCCGAGCGCGAGCATTGCGGCGGCGAAGTAATTGCGGTCCTGGTTGACCATGCGCTCGATTTCGCGGCGGAGCATGCCGCGGCGCTGGTGCTTGGCGTAGATGTGGTCGACCGCACGACCGACCAGCGGCGAGTTGCGGCTATTGAGAACCTCATAGTCATCGGGGTTGTCGACGCCGATCTCGCGGAGCTGATCGTAGACGTCCTCGCGCCCGACCAGCACCGGCGTTCCGTAACCGCCTTCCTTGAACGCGATCGCGGCGCGCAGGACGTTTGGCTCGTCGCCCTCCGCGAACAGGACTCGCTTGGGGTTGGAGCGGGCCGCCTCGTAGGCGAGACTCATCACGCTGACCGTTGGGTTGAGGCGGGCGCGCAGCTGTTGCCGGTAGGCGTCCATGTTGGCGATCGGCTTTTGCGCGACGCCGGTCTGAATCGCGGCTTCGGCGACGGCGGAGGCAACGACTTCCATGAGCCGCGGGTCGAACGGCGCCGGGATGATGTAGTCGCGGCCAAAGCTCTGCGAGCGGCCACCGTAGGCTGCGGCGACTTCCTCGGGCACCGGCTCGCGGGCAAGCTCGGCAAGCGCTTCGGCGGCGGCAATCTTCATCTCATCGTTGATCGCGGTCGCCCGCACGTCGAGCGCGCCGCGAAAGATGAAGGGGAAGCCAAGCACATTGTTGACCTGATTTGGGAAGTCCGAGCGGCCGGTGGCGATGATCGCGTCCGGGCGGACCGCGGTCGCATCCGGCGGCCAGATCTCCGGGTCGGGATTGGCCATGGCGAAGATGATCGGCTCGGGCGCCATGGACTTCACCATTTCGGGCTTGAGAGCCCCGGCCGCGGACAGGCCGAGGAACACGTCGGCGCCGACCAGCGCCTGCGTCAGGTCCTGCGCGTCCGTGTCGACCGCATGGGCCGACTTCCACTGATCGAGGTCGGTTCGGTCCTTCCGGATCGTGCCTTTGCGGTCGCACATGATGACGTGGTCGCCGCGCACGCCCATCGCCTTGATGAGCTCGGTGCAGGCGATTGCGGCCGCGCCGGCGCCGTTGACGACGACGCGGATGTCCTTGAGCTCGCGCCTGGTCAGCGCGCAGGCGTTGATGAGGCCGGCGGCGGTGATGATCGCGGTGCCGTGCTGGTCGTCGTGGAAGACCGGGATGTTCATCCGCTCCTTGAGCGTCTGCTCGATCACGAAGCAGTCGGGGGCGGCGATGTCCTCGAGGTTGATTCCGCCGAAGCTCGGCTCAAGCAACTCGACGGCGTCGATGAAGCGGTTCGCATCTTCGGTCGCGACCTCGATGTCGATGGCGTCGACGTCCGCGAAGCGCTTGAACAGCACCGCCTTGCCTTCCATCACCGGCTTCGAGGCTAGTGCGCCGAGGTTGCCGAGGCCGAGGATCGCAGTGCCGTTGGAAATGACCGCGACGAGGTTGCCCTTGGCCGTGAAGTCATAGGCGCAGGTCGGGTTCTCGGCGATCGAGCGGACCGGCACCGCAACTCCCGGCGAGTAGGCGAGGCTGAGGTCGCGCTGGGTCGCCATCGGCTTGGAGGCGACGATCTCGAGCTTCCCGGGCCGCCCGCGCGAATGAAATTCCAGCGCTTCGGCTTCGGAGAATTTGACGTGGCTTTCCGACATGATGAAGTGGGTTACACGCGCGTTCTGCTTCCGTCACCCCACCCCCGTTTGTCCTGAGGCTGGCATGATTTCAGGGCCAATCCGGGAGCTTCGGCGCGGACGGCGAAATCGATGCTGAAACAAGTTCAGCATGACGAGTGAAGCGGCTACGGTTCGCCAATGGCCCGCGCCGACGCCCCGACCCCGATGATGGCGCAGTACAAGCGCCTGAAGGACGAGGCCGGAGATGCGTTGCTGTTCTACCGCATGGGCGATTTCTTCGAACTGTTCTTCGAGGATGCGAAGGTCGCCGCGGCCTGCCTCGACATTGCGCTAACCAGACGCGGCGAGGATGCGGGCGAGCCGATTCCGATGTGCGGGGTGCCGGTGCATTCGGCAGAGGCTTATCTCGCGCGGCTGATCAAGGCGGGGAACCGCGTCGCGATCGCCGAGCAGACCGAGAGCCCGGCGGAAGCCCGCAAGGCTCGCGGGTCGAAGGCTTTGGTCGACCGCGCGATCGTCCGGCTGGTGACTCCGGGAACGCTGACCGAGGAGACGCTGCTGGAGTCGGCGGCGCCCAACTGGCTCACGGCGGTGGCGCGCGCAGGCGACGAATGGGCGGTCGCCGCGGCGGATATCTCGACAGGGCGGTTCGAGCTGGTCGGCTGCGGGCCGGGCGAGCTGGCGGCGGAACTGGCGCGCTTGTCGCCGGCGGAGACGATCGTCGACGGGACGGTGCCGGGGATCCGAGCGAGCGCGGGCAAGGGTGGATTCGACAGCGCGGCCGGCGAGCGGGCGCTCAAGGCGAAGTTCGGGCTGGCGACGCTGGATGGCCTCGGCGCGCCGTCGCGGGCGGAGCTGGCGGCGGCGGGCGGATTGCTGGCCTATCTCGACGCGACGCAGAAGGGCACAGGCGTGCTGCTCGACGTGCCGCGGCGGGTGGCGCGCTCGGGCCACATGGCGATCGACGCGGCGACGCGCGAGAGCCTGGAGCTGGCGCGCTCGACCGGCGGCGGGACGAGCGGCAGCCTCTTGGGCGAGATCGATCGCTGCCAGACGGCGGGCGGCCGGCGGCGGCTGTGCGAGGATGTGTCGGCGCCGCTGACCGACCGCAGCGCGATCGAGGCGCGGCTGGCTTTGGTCGCCTGGCTGCACGGCGATGCGATCCTGCGCGAGCGGGTTCGGGTGGCGCTGAAGGCGATGCCGGATTTCGCTCGGGCACTGGCGCGACTTGCGGCGGGGCGGGGAAGCCCGCGCGACCTAGCGTCGTTGCGTGATGGGCTGGGCGCGGCGGATGCGCTTCGGCGCGAGCTCGGCGGAGAGCCGGATCGGCCGGCGCTGCTCGAACGGTTGCTGCCACGGCTGGGTGGGCACGAAGCTCTGGTCGAGCGCTTGTCGCGGGCGCTGGTCGCGGCGCCGCCGATCGATGCGTCGAAGGGCGGCTACATCGCCGAGGGCTATGACGGCGAGCTCGACGCCTTGCGCGATGCGGCATCGAACGGGCGACGGGCGATCGCGGGGCTCGAGAGCCGGTACCGCGACGCAACGGGGGTCGGGTCGCTGAAGATCCGGCACAATGCGGTGCTCGGCTATCATGTCGAGGTCGCGTCGCGGCATGCCGATCGGCTGATGTCGCCGGACAGCGGCTTCACCCACCGCCAGACCCTGGCCGGCGTGGTCCGCTTCAACTCGCCGGAGTTGCACGACGAAGCGAGCCGGGTGGTCGAGGCGGGCGGCCACGCGCTTACGGCCGAAGCGGCCCATGCGGAGGAGCTGACCGGCCTCGCGGTCGGCGCCGCGGCGCAGATCACTGCGACCGCCGAAGCCATTGCCCGGATCGACGTTGCGGCAAGTCACGCGCATCGGGCGGCCGAGGGCGGCTGGTGCAAACCGCACCTTACCGACGAGCCCTGCCTCGACATCGTTGCCGGTCGCCATCCGGTCGTCGAGGCGGCACTTCGGCAGAACGGGGAGCGGTTCGTCGCCAACGATCTTTCGCTGGGCCGCAGCGATCGGCTGTGGCTGATCACGGGGCCGA
>NZ_JAFAVR010000169.1 GCF_019242355.1 Sphingomonas sp.
GGGATCGGCACCTGCGCGCGGCTCGCTCGAGCAAGGGACCAAGCGCGAGCTGAGACGGATAGGCACGCCGCCAAGCGGGCCCGCAGGCCTCCAGCAGCATCGCCTCGCTGGCCCCGAAGGGGTAGACGAACTCCCGGCCCGCGGCGGCGATGTCTGGCGTGTCGAGCCAATCGCGCGAGCGCTGCTCGAGTTTCACCGCCGAAGCCTGGACGGCGGCATCGGGGAAGCGCTTGCCGAGCTGTATCTCGGTCCAGCGCGCAACGCCTTCCTTCCACAGTTCAAGCTCGGCGTAGCGCCAGTTCCTGGTGCCCACGGTTCGCGCTAGGGCGCGCCGCTTGATCAGGTAAGCCTGCAGCTTCGCCCGGAAGTTGAGATGGCCGCGCGCATCGAGCGCATTGGCAAGCGACCGTGACGCCGCGCCAAGCGCCGCGACGGTGTGCGCTTCCGCATAGGGGAACGGGAAGTTCAGCATCCACATGCCGGTCTCGTCGCCGTCGCTGAGATCGAGTTTGGCGACGCGGCCGTAGAAGCCGGGAAGTGCGTCCTGCCACTGGTGGAAATGCTCGTGCAGGATCGTGCGCGTCCAGTCGGCATCGCTCCGGCCGGTCGCTTGCGGCGTGCCCATGACGATTGTGGACGGCGGCCCGAAGACCGGCATTGCGGCCAGCAGCCCCGCCGGCAGACTGCCGCGCGGGCGGATGCCGCTCGAGCATCCGGTGATCGGATCGCGTCCAGCCACGATGAAGCCGTCCGGAAGGGTGGCACGGCAATAGAGGCGCTCATTGGATGGCGAAATGAACAAGGCATCGAACGGCGCCCGCCCAAATCCTGGCCACAACGCATCGCCGCGGTCGAACACGAAATCCCGGATCGATCGGAAGCGCTGCAGACTTGCCGGCAATGCCGGGTCGGAGGGGAACGCTTGCAGGGCGACTGAGGCTGTGAGCGCCAGGACGGCGATGCTTGCAACCATCGGCCAAGGCTGCGCTGCCGCCCCGGGCCGATAAACAGCCATTCGACCAACGGGTGTCGTTGATCGTTGACCGCCACTCGCGCTTCGCCCTAGGTCGCCTCGACGGGAGCAAAGTTGATGCAGAAAATCCATCCCAATGCCGACGCGGCGCTCGACGGACTTCTGTTCGACGGCATGACCATCGCCGCCGGCGGGTTCGGCCTGTGCGGGATCCCGGAACGCCTGATCGATGCGATCGTCGCAAGCGGGGTCAAAGACCTCACGATCGCCTCGAACAATGCCGGTATCGACAATGAGGGGCTCGGCAAGCTGCTGCGGACGCGCCAGGTCAGGAAGATGATCTCGTCCTACGTCGGTGAGAACAAGGAGTTCGAGCGGCAATTCCTCGCCAAGGAGCTGGAGGTCGAATTTTGCCCGCAGGGGACGCTCGCCGAGCGGATGCGTGCCGGCGGCGCCGGCATTCCCGGCTTTTACACCAGGACCGGCGTTGGTACCCAGGTCGCGGAGGGCAAGGAGGTCAAGCAGTTCGACGGCGAGGATTACATCCTCGAACGCGGCATCCGCGCTGACCTCAGCATCATCAAGGGCTATAAGGCCGACGAGACCGGCAACCTCGTCTTCCGCAAGACGACCCGCAACTTCAACCTGCCGGCCGCGACCTGCGGCAAGGTCTGCGTCGCCGAGGTCGAGGAGATTGTGGCCGTCGGTGCGCTCGACGCCGACTGCATCCATTTGCCGTCGATCTACGTGAACCGGCTGATCGACGGCAGCCCGTACGACAAGAAGATCGAATTCAGGACTGTCAGCGAAAGGGCTGCGGCATGATGAAGGTTGCACTGGCCCTGGCGGCGGGCGCGTTGTTCGCCACCCCGGTGGCCGCGAAGCCTAGCGCGGCCGACCTTGCCGCGATCGACCAGACCATGCACGATGTCTACGCGGTGATCTCCGGCCCTGCCGGGCAGAAGCGCGACTTCGACAAGATGCGCTCGCTGTTCGCGCCCAACGCGCTTCTTCGGGTCATCACGGACAAGGGCATTCGCGGCGGCGACCTCGACAATTACATCGCCAAATCGGGCCCGATCCTTGAGAAGGAAGGCTTCACCGAGCATGAGCTCGGCCGCCGGACCGAGGTCTATGGCAACCTCGCCACCGTCTGGTCATCCTACGACGGCCGCACCCAGAGCGGCAGCTTCCACGAGCGCGGAATCAACAGCTTCCAGCTCGTCAAGGTCGACGGCAAATGGCTGGTGGCCTCCATCCTGTGGCAGGAGGAAGGCACACCCGTCGTGTTTCCGCTGCCCAAGGACATGCTGACGGAGAAGAAATAGCCGATGCCCTGGGACCGCAACCAAATGGCCGCGCGCGCAGCCAAGGAGCTGGAGGACGGCTTCTATGTGAATCTCGGAATCGGCATCCCGACGCTGGTGGCCAATCACGTGCCGGACGGCGTCACGGTGACGCTGCAAAGCGAGAACGGGATGCTCGGCATCGGCCCGTTCCCTTATGACGACGAGGTCGACCCCGACCTCATCAACGCCGGCAAGCAGACCGTCAGCCAGCTGCCGCTCACCAGTTATTTCGACAGCGCGACCAGCTTCGCGATGATCCGCGGCGGCCACATCGACCTTGCGGTCCTCGGCGGGATGGAAGTCAGCCAGGAAGGCGACCTTGCCAACTGGATGGTGCCCGGCAAGATGATCAAGGGCATGGGCGGCGCGATGGATCTGGTCGCCGGAGTCAAGAAGATCATCGTCGTCATGGAGCACACCTCCAAGGCCGGTGAGCCGAAGTTCATACCGGAATGCACGCTGCCGCTAACCGGCAGGAACGTCGTCGACATGATCATCACCGACCTCGCCGTGTTCCAGCGCAGCAACCACCTGAGCCCTTTCAGCCTGATCGAACTGGCGCCCGGAGTCACCGCCGACGAGGTGCGCGCCAAGACCAGCGCCCGCTACGACGACTAAGGGCGCTAACATGCTCAACCGGTTCGTCGCCCGCTGGAGCGGCACGCGCGCAGCTCAGGTCTTGTTCTGGGCGGCGGCCCTGTTCGCGCTGGTGATGGCGCTCCTGCCGCACCCGCCGGAGGTGCCCGGCAATCCCAACGACAAGGTGCAGCACATCATGGCCTTCGCCTGCCTTGGCGTGCTTGGCACGGCCGCCTTTCCGCGCCGATCGACCCTCTCGCTGATTGTGAGCCTCTCCGCGTTCGGCGCGGTTATCGAGGTCCTGCAGGCGATCCCGGTCCTTCACCGTGACAGCGACCCGCTCGACTGGCTCGCCGACACGATCGCCTGCGGCCTGGTACTCCTCGTCCTGCGCTGGTGGATAGGCCGCGAGCGCTAGCGCGTTGCGCCGGCCCGCCCGCCGACCTATTTGCAGGCGAACAGCAACGAGGGGACCCCATGACCACCTTCGACGAGCGCGAGCGGGCCTTCGAGACCAAGTTCTCGCATGACGAGGAAATGACGTTCCGGATCACCGCGCGGCGCAACCGACTGCTCGGCGAATGGGCGGCGCGGCAGATGGGCCTCTCGGACGCCGAGGCCGAGGCCTATGCCCGCGACGTGGTCCGCTCGGATTTCGAGGAGGGGGGCGACCATGACGTCGTCCGCAAGCTGCTCGGCGACCTCACCAATGCCGGCATCGAGTGCGACGACGCCCAGATTCAGGCGGCGCTGCGCAACAAGGAAATCGAGGCGCGGCGCCAGATCATCGAATCGACGAACCTGTAAGGCCGCCACGCATGCCGATGCCCGCAAGCGAAATCGAGGCGCTGATCAAAGCCGCAATCCCGGACGCCGAGGTCACGATCCGCGACCTTGCCGGCGATGGGGACCATTATGCGGCGAGAATCGTTAGCGGCAGCTTTGCGGGCCTTAGCCGGGTCCGGCAGCACCAGGCTGTCTACGCCGCGCTCGGGGGACGAATGGGGGGTGAGCTTCACGCACTGCAGCTCGAGACGGCAGTGCCGAAAACCTTGGAGACCAATAGTGACTGACGCCTCATCCCGCATCGCCGACATCGTCAAGGCCAACGACATCGTCCTGTTCATGAAGGGCACGGCGCTGTTCCCGCAATGCGGCTTCTCCAGCCGCGCGATCGCCATCCTCGACCGCCTCGGCGCCAGGTACGAGACAGTCGACGTGCTTCAGGACCAGGACATCCGCCAGGGTATCAAGGCCTACAGCGAATGGCCGACCATCCCTCAGCTATACGTGCGCGGCGAGTTTATCGGCGGCTCCGACATCATGATGGAGATGTACGAGAGTGGGGAGCTGCAGCAGCTGGTCGGCGCAGACGCCTGATCCGCGCCGCGGGAGCCGAAACGAGGAAGGGGCGGTGCGAGGGGACCAGAGAACCCATCGAACCGCCCCTTCGTGGTGTGGAACCAAGTGGACGGGATAAATATAGCAATCCGCGTGCCAAATCGAAGAAGTGACGGATTTCGGTCATTTCTTGCTTGAAGGTCAATCAACGACCATGCCCGATGCGTAAAATATTCCGACAGAACATGCGCCTTTCGGACGTCACTGGCACTTTGTCGCCCGCGTCGGGTTGGGAACGGCGATGAGCCGCGACGATCCCTCCACCCGCGACGGCCCGCGATTGTTCTGCGATCTGACGCAGAGCTGGTCGGAAGTCGGCGGTGGCGTGCGTACCTACCTGCTGCACAAGCGACGGCACATCCTCGATTCGACGCCCCACCGGCATCTAATGATCATTCCCGGCGCGGAGGATTCGGTCGTCGAGGAGGGGCGGTCGGTCACCGTCACCATCCGCTCTCCGCGCGTGCCGGGGAGCCCGAACTATCGGTTGCTGCTGCGAAACGGCGCGGTCCGCCGAGCGCTCGACCAGTTCCGGCCCGACCTCATCGAATGCCAGGACGCGTACAACCTGCCGTGGTCGGCGATCCGCCATCGCCGGCGATTCGCGGCAACTGCCCTGGTCGCCGCCTACATGACCGATTTTCCGACCGTTTATGGCGAGAGGCCGTTGTCGCGGCTGGCCGGCCGAACGCTCGCCGGCTTCGCTGCGCGGCTCGGCTACGCCTACGCCGGCGCTCTCTATCGCCGCTTCGACGCCGTCTTCGCGTTGAGCGAGAATGGCGGCGCGACGAAGCTGCGCAGCCTCGGGGTCCCGAACGTCGACGTCGTGCCGCTAGGAGTGGAGGTCGGCGAATTCGGCCCGACCAAGCGCAGCGCGTCGCTCCGTCGCAAGCTCGGGCTCGCCGATGGCCAGCCGCTGATCGTCTATGCGGGCCGCCTGGACGGTGAGAAGAAGCCCGATGTCGTTGTCGAGGCCTTCCGCAAGCTTCCGCCAGCGCTCGGCGCCAGGCTCGCGCTTCTCGGCGAGGGGCCCCTCAAGGCCGAGATCGCGGAGCTCGGTGATCCCCGGATCGTCATGCCGGGCTATGTCCGCAGCCGTTCGGAACTCGCGACCTGGCTTGCAAGTGCCGAGATCTACGCGTCCGGGATGGCCGACGAGACGTTCGGAATCTCGATCATTGAGGCGCAGGCATCGGGGCTGCCGGTCGTCGGCGTCAAGGCCGGCGCGATGATCGACCGGGTGCCAGCCAGCGTCGGCCGACTCGGGCCGGTGGGCGATGCCGATGCGATGGCGGCCAACATCCTGTCGGTCTGGTCCGGGGATCGCGCCGCAATTGCCGCGGAAGCGCGCGACCATGCGCTCCAGTTCGGCTGGGAACGCAGCATGGAGGCGCTGTTCGGCCGGGTCTATCCCGCCGCTCTGGCGCTGCGGACGGCAAGCGCGCCCGAGGGTGGGGCGGTCGCTGCCAACCTCGCAAGCGCCTGACTGGCAGCAGCGGCGGCTTGGACGCGCCCTACGCCACGCTCGAGACGCTGGAGCCCGGCATTGCCCGGCTGCTCGCGCACAACCCGTCCGCGTTCACCTTCACCGGCACGCAGAGCTATATCGTCGGCAGCGACAGCATAGCCGTAATCGATCCCGGCCCTGACCTGCCCGAGCATGTCGAGGCGCTCGTGGATGCAATTGCCGGCCGTCCCGTCCATGCGATCCTGTGCACGCACACCCATCGCGACCACAGCCCGGCCGCGCGCGACCTCGCCGAACGCACCGGCGCCCCTATCGTGGGCTGCGCACCGCTCGCTCTCGCTGCTGTCGGCCCGCGTGCCGACGCGTCGTTCGATGGCGACTATCGGCCCGATCGCGTGCTTGCGGACGGCGAGAGCATCGACATCGACGGCGAGCCGATCACCGCCGTCGCGACGCCCGGCCATACCTCCAACCACCTCTGCTTTGCCTGGCGCGGCGCCTTGTTCACCGGCGATCATGTCATGGGATGGTCGACCACGGTGGTCGTGCCTCCGGACGGCGACATGGCGGACTATATGGCAAGCCTCGACACGCTGCGACAGCGGGGCGACCGCGTCTACTATCCCGCGCACGGGCCAGCCGTGACCAACCCCGCGCAATATGTGCGCCACCTCATGGGCCACCGGATGCAGCGCGAGCGCCAGATCGCGAAGTTGGTCGCCGAACGCCCACGGGCCGTTTCCGACATCGTCGCAAACGCCTATCCGGGACTCGATCCGCGCCTCACTGCGGCTGCCGGTGGATCGGTGCTCGCTCATCTCCTGGACCTCGAGCGGCGCGGCCTCGTTGAGCGGGAAGGAGACGCATGGACCGCCGCCTGAACCGACCCCTGATCATTGCCGCGATTGTGGTCGCCCTCGCGCTCGGCGTCCTGCTTGGCATGGCCAGCGGCATTGCCGACAGCATCTTCGGTCCGAACCCCAAGACCATCGCCAATGCCAGCCTGCAGTCGATGCGCGCGCAGAACCGGCTGACCGTTTTCGCCGCCCGCTATGTGTCGGTAGTGTCGAGCCAGCAGCAGCGCCTAGGCGGCCTGGTCAGCTCGGAACGGACGCTGATACTGCCCGGCGACGTCCGCTACGAACTCGACTTGTCGAAGCTCCAGAACGGCGATGTGAGCTGGGACGGTACTGCCCACACGCTCAGCGTAAAACTGCCGGAGATCGAGATCGCCGGCCCCGACGTCGACCTCAATGCGGTCAAGGAATATGGCGGCGGCGGCGTCCTCTCGGCGCTCACCAATGCCAACCAGCAGCTCGACTCGGTGAACCGCGCCCGAGCCGTTTCCGACCTTCGCACCCAGGCGAAAGGCCAGGTGCCGATGCAGCTTGCCCGCCAGTCGGCGCGAGCCGCGGTCGAGCGCAGCTTCGCGATGCCGCTGGTCGCTGCCGGGTTCAAGGATGCGAAGGTCGTCGCACGCTTCCCGACCGACGGCGCCGCCGATCCGTCCTATCTCGACCTGTCGACGCCCTATGACGAGGCCATCGCCAACGCCGAGCGGATCCGCCGGCAGGAGGCCGCGGGCGGGCGCTGAGGAGGGTTCACGATATGGTTAACCTCTGCTAGAACCCGACTCCGGGGAACAGATACGGGGGTATCGACATGGCGACCAATGCCGATGCGGGCTTCGCGTCGCGGACTGCCGCGCGCGGCTTCATGGCCGACCAGTCCTTTTTCGCGCGCTACGCGATCGTGCTGGCGCTCTTCATCATTGTCGCGTTCGCTCAATTCTCGCTGCGCGGCTTCGTCGACATCCGCAAGATGCCGCCGGTCATTCACGCGCATGCGTTGGTAATGATGACCTGGCTCGGCCTGTTCGTCCTCCAGAACCAGCTCGTGCACCGTGGAGAGCTTGCTCTTCACCGAAAGGTCGGCTGGGCATCCGCAATCGTCGTCGCTGCCGTGGCAGTCCTCGGCTGCGCGGTCGGCTATACGGCCCTGTCGATGCACATGGTGCCGCCGATCTTCACGCAACCTTATTTCCTGTCGCTGACCGTCATCGAAGCGACTGCCTTCGCGGCAACCGTGGCCTGGGCGGTCAGCCTTCGCCGCCGCACCGAATGGCACCGACGGATCATGTTCGGCGCGACCTTCCTGCTCCTCGAACCCGCGCTCGGCCGCTTGCTTCCGATGCCGTTGCTCGGCGACTACGGCGAATGGGTGGCGCTGCTCGTCCAGCTCGTCTTCGTCGGAGTCATCGCCCGCCACGACCGCAAGGTCCTTGGCCAGGTGCACCCGGCGACGATCGCCTGCGCGGCGATCCTGATCGGCGTTCACTCGCTCGTGTCCTTCGCCGCGATACTTCCGCCGGTCGTTTCCGCCGCCAGCGCGGTTGCAGGCACCTGATCGCCTGCATATCTCCTCCAGTGACGGGCGGTGCGGGGCCGCCGTCGCTGGAGACGTGAATGACCGCTCTTTCGCCCGGCCTCAAAGGCGTTGACCTGCTCGCGGAGATCGAGCGGCTGAAGCGCGAGCGCAATGCGGTCATCCTCGCTCATTACTACCAGAAGCCGGAAATCCAGGACCTCGCGGACTTCGTCGGCGACAGCCTCGATCTCTCCCGCAAGGCAGCGGAAACCGACGCCGACGTGATTGCCTTCTGCGGCGTCCGCTTCATGGCCGAGACGGCCAAGATCCTCAGCCCACAGAAGACCGTGATCCTGCCCGACATGGATGCCGGCTGCAGTCTCGAGGACAGCTGTCCGCCCGATCAGTTCGCCGCATTCCGTGCCGCCCATCCGGACCATATCGCACTGACCTACATCAACTGTTCGGCAGCGGTGAAAGCGCTCAGCGACATCATCGTCACCAGCAGCAGCGCGCACATCATCCTCGACCAGATCCCGAAGGATCAGAAGATCATCTTCGGTCCCGATCGGCATCTTGGCGGTTATCTGCAGCGCAAGCTCGGGCGCGAGATGCTGCTATGGCCGGGCATCTGCATCGTCCACCAGGCCTTCAGCGAGACCGAACTTTTAAAGCTCAAGGCCGAGCATCCCGGCGCACCGGTCGCGGCACACCCGGAATGCCCTCCGCACATCGTCGACCATGCCGACATGGTCGGATCGACTCGGGCGATTCTCGATTTCGCGCTGGAAAGCGACGCCGACACGATCCTCGTCGCGACCGAGCCGCACATCATTCACCAGATGCAGAAAGCGGCGCCCGACAAGACCTTCATCGGGGTCCCCGGCGGCGACGGCAACTGCAACTGCAACATGTGCCCCTACATGGCGCTCAATACGCTCGAGAAGCTGTACGTGGCGCTTCGCGACCTCGAGCCCAGGATCGAGTTATCCCCCGAAATCATGGGCCGCGCGCGCGTGCCGCTCGAGCGGATGCTGGAGATGGCTTCGTCGACCGTCGGCAAGGGCGATGTCGGCAAGCCGATCCTTCCGATCGTCGACCACCCGGAGGAGATAGACCAGGCGATCAGCGGCGACTGACGGCGTTCATCCGCCCGCAATTAACGAGCGCGCCGTATCGTTCTGGTGCACCATCTCGCCGTTATCCGGCTCTCGATGGAAACAGCAGCGCACCCAATCCGTTTGCTGACCGAAACCAATCGAATGAGGTTTGCTCAAATGACCAGCTTTACCCGAATTGCCACTGCCTTTGCGCTCGCTGCCACGACCGCGACCTCGATCGCCGTTCCCGCGGAGGCCGCCACATATCGCCATCACTATTATGGCCGCACGTACTACCGTCACCACGTCTGCCGCTACTCGCGCGGGAACACCGGCGCTGTCGTTGGCGGCGTCGCCGGTGCGGTCGCGGGTCCCAGCATCATCGGCCACGGCCTGCTCGGCGCGGCGGCCGGCGCGGTCGGCGGAGTCGTCGCCGGACGAGCGATCGACCGCACGGCGACTGCCCACCGGCGCTGTTACTACGTTCGCTAAGCGTTGAAGCGGGCGCCGATGCCCGCTCCGGCACCGGTTCGGCCGCGTGAGCGCCTGGTGGCGCTCACCGCGGTCGCGCTCGTCCAGGGCGGCCTGGTCCTCGCCCTGATCAGCGGTTTCCGGGTCGACGTCCAGCGCACCCGGGACAGCGTCGAGCGGGTGATCGACATGACGCTGCCGAAGCCGCCTCCGCCCCAGACTCCGCCACCGCCGCGTAAACCGGTTGTGCATCATGCCGAATCCGCCCCCAGGGCCGCGCCGGCGGCGCCCCGCGGCGGGCCAGGGCCGAAGCCGGCGCCAGTTCACCCGGCGCCTCAACCGATCGTTGCAGTCAAGCCCAGCGCGCCCGCGTCGGGCGGCGGCAACGGCGTCGGTCCAGCACTCGGCACGGGTGCCGGTGGCGGCACCGGCGGCAGCGGCAATGGCGCGGGCGAGGGCGGCGGCGGGACCGATCTCGAACAGATCGCGGGCGAAATCACTTCGCGTGATTATCCGCGCGACCTTCGCGACGCCGGCGTCGGCGGCCGCGTCTCCTTCACCTTCACGGTCGAGCCGACGGGCCGCGTCGGCCGCTGCACCGTCACTCGATCAAGCGGCGCGGCCGAGCTCGACGCCCTCACCTGTCGGCTGGTGCAGCAGCGTTTTGTCTACCGCCCGAGCACCGACCGCTTCGGCCGTCCGATTGCCGACGAGGTCGATGGCGATCACGACTGGATCGCCGGCGGGCGCTAGCGGCTCGGTCCGAGCTCGCCCTCGATCGTTGCCGTCTCCGGGTGATGCTTGTCGAGGTGCCGCTTGATCATGCGCAAATTATAGGTGTTGGACCTGAACAGCAGGGTCGGGATGACGCCCACGACCGGCACCACGGACGCCAGTCCAAGCAGCCAGTTGACGCCGACATTGCCCGTCATGCGCGCGATCTTCCACCGCGACATCCCGAGATTCTTGGCTTCCCAGACGATGTAGGCGCCGAGCGCCGCCGCGGCGATGTCGCCGACGACGGGAACAAGATCGAGCATCGCGTCGAGCCCGACCTCACGCTTGATGCCCGGGATCGTCACCAGCCGCTCCAGGATTCGCTCCATTGCTTCGACGCGCTGCCGCACCGACGCGGGATCGGTCCCGACCGGCAGGTTCAGGCGCGCTTGTCCGGGCATTGCGTCAGTTTCCTCCTGGGTTCAGCCGTTGTTCCAGGTCGGTGAGCGTATGACGGGCGTAGCGGTTCCCGGCGAACCCCGTCACCCGCTCGGCGACGAGCGACCAGCGGACGGGGGCCGCGAGCGGGATGAACAGCTGCGCATTGTCCATCGCGGCCGCGGCCTGGCCCAGCAAGGCATAGCGCTGCGCCGGGACCGCTGTCTGCCGCGCCGCGTCGAGCAGCTGGTCGGCGGCAGCATCGCAGACCGGGACCTGGTCGCAGCGGAAGCGGCGCAGGAACCAGGCGGCCGAGGTCGACGGCGCGACCTCGTCGACCAGGGCCAGGTCGGCGGACTTGAGGTCGGGAGCGGGCTCGACCAGGATTCCCACCGCGCCCCAGTCGGCGGTCAGGCGGTTGAGCAGCATCCTTGCGCCCGGCCCTTCCGGCAGGAAGACGCGCAGGGTCGGTTTCGGGTCGCCCGTGGGCAGGAGCCGCGCCGCCGTCGCGGCAATCGCCGAGCGCCGGTCGCTTAGCACGGTCCCGAACCAGGCCGGCTGCGCCACGGTGGGCATCCCGTCGAGATTGGGTTCGAGCAATGTCGCGCGCGCCGCCAAACCGGGGACATGGAGCGCATCGACCAGCGCGCCGCGGTCGATCGCCTGGCTGAGCAGCTGCCGCACCTCGACATTGTCGAGCAGCCCGCCCGAGCGCACCGGCACCAGGCCGAAGAGTCCGGACGCCGGGTCGAACTGCAGCGCCTGCGCGGTCTGCTTCCGGGAAAGCGGATAAGGCAGGTCCGCAAACGTGCCACCCAGAACGATATCCGCCTTGCCGCCGCCGAACGTGTTGATCGCCTGGACGATGTTCGCGCCTCCAAGCAGCACTTCCTCGCGCCGCGCCGTCCCTTCCTCGTCGCCGTCGGCCGCCTGCTCGCGGACCAGACGCAAGTCGCCGCCAGCGGCGGTGCCGCCTGCGACTGCGAACGGGCCGGTTCCTGCGCCGTCCCGGGCAATCGCGAATTCAGGCTGCGCGAGGATCTCCAGAAGATTCGGCCGGGGCGCGCGAAGCTCGATGTCGACGACTCGATCCGTCATTGCGACGATGTCGCCGACCGCGCCCAGCGTATCCTTCAGCGGATCGTTGCTCGACGTGGCAACCAGCCGCTTCAGGATGCGAGCGACCTGCTGCGCGGTCACCTTCTTGCCGTCGGGCCAGTTGGTGGTCGCGATTCGGAAGATATAGGTGAGGCCGTCGTCGCTGACGTTCCATCGCTCTGCGAGGCCGGGCACGATCTGCCCGGTCGCATCGAACCGGACCAGCCCCTGCGCGGCGTTCGCCATCAGGACCGCGTCCGGCGCGGCCAGCGGGCCGGCGGCGAGATCACGCATCTGCGGCGCTGCGGCGCCGATGACGAGCACGCGCGTCGATCCTTGTGGCTTGTCGCTGCAGCTCCCGGCAAACAGCACCGATGCGACGGCCAAAGCGGCGGCAAGGAAGGCCCGAGGCATCGGCACGGTTTAGTCGCAAGCCGCCGTTCAGCAAGCGTCTGGATATATCCGGGCCGCTGTTTTACTGAACTAAAGCAGTAGCGGCGTGAGGCGGAGTCGGATCTAGGGTGACCGATCGGGACGGTAACTGGAACGACGTCTGGAGCAACGGCGGCCATCCGGTCGAGGAGCTGCCCGATCCCTTCGCGGGCGACTCGCCGGAACCGCTTGCGCCGGAGGAGCCGCCGCAACGCCCGCGTCGCCGCCGCTGGCCGATCGTCCTCTACAGCATCGCCGCCCTGATCCTCGTCACGCTCGTCTGGCTGGTCGTCACCGCGCCGCTCGGCCGCGCGCTCGAACCGCTTAAGGATCCGGCCCTGCTGCTGGTGTCCGCAGACGGCCAGGCGATCGCTCGCCGCGGCGCGCTCAAGGAAGCGCCGGTCGACGTCGACAAGCTCAATCCGATCACTCCGGCCGCTTTCGTCTCGATCGAGGACCGGCGCTTCTATCGCCACTGGGGCATCGACCCGCGCGGCATGGCCCGTGCCTTCGTCGCCGACATGCACGGCGGCGGAGTCCGTCAGGGCGGCAGCACGATCACCCAGCAGCTGGCCAAGACCAATTTCCTGACCGGCGACCGGACGATCAAGCGCAAGGCGCAGGAAATCATCATCGCCTTCTGGCTGGAAGCCTGGCTGACTAAGAAGGAAATTCTCTCCCGCTACCTGTCGAGCGTCTATTTCGGCGACGGCGTCTATGGCCTGCGCGCAGCGGCCCATCATTATTTCAACCGTGACCCCGAGCATCTGAGCCTCGCGCAGTCTGCGATGCTCGCAGGCATGGTCCAGGCGCCATCGCGCCTTGCGCCGACGCATAATCTCGCCGCCGCCCAGAAGCGCAGCCAGCTCGTGCTCGGGGCAATGGCGAGCACCGGCGCGATCAGTCCGGCCCGCGCCCGCTCGGCAGTGCTTGCGCGGCCGGTCGCCCTGACCTCGCGGATTCCGACCGGATCCTATTTCGCGGATTGGGTGACGCCCTATGCGCAGGCCGCCCAGGCACCGGATTTCGGCGAGGTGAAGGTCCCGACGACCCTCGATTCCAGTCTCCAGCGGCTCGCGATCCGCGCCGTCTCGCACGCGCCCCTCGGCGGCGCCCAGGCAGCGCTTGTCGCCATGCGCCCCGACGGCCGCGTCGTCGCCATGGTCGGCGGCAAGAGCTACCGCGACTCGCCCTTCAACCGGGTGACCCAGGCCCGACGCCAGCCGGGCTCGGCGTTCAAGCTATTCGTCTATCTCGCCGCGATGCGCGCTGGCTGGACGCCCGACAGCATCGTCCAGGACAAGCCTGTCACGATCGAGGGCTGGAGCCCGGCCAACAGCGACAGGGTCTATCGCGGCCCGATCACCCTGCGCGAGGCGTTCGCCCGGTCCAGCAATGCCGCCACCGTCCGGCTCGAGGAAGCGGTCGGCCGCAATAACGTCATCCGCGCCGCCCGGGACCTCGGCATCTCGACGCCGCTGCCGAACAACCCAAGCCTCGCGCTAGGGACCTCGGGAGTCAGCCTCCTCGAGCTGACCTCCGCCTATGCCGCGCTCGCCGGCGGCCGCTATCCGGTCGTCGCCCGCGGCCTCCCGCAGGTGCCGCAGGAAACCGGCCTGTCGGCCTTCTTCAGCACGCGCGGGGGGCTGGACAGCCGGCGCGACCAGGCGCCGATGCTCGACCTCCTCTACGCCGCCGCCAACACCGGCACCGGCCATCGCGCCGCGCTTGCTGTTCCGACTTTCGGCAAGACAGGCACGACGCAGGAGAACCGCGACGCCGTCTTCATCGGTTTCGCCGGCGACCTCGTGGTCGGCGTGTGGATCGGCCGCGACGACAACACGTCCCTCGGCGAGGTCAGCGGCGGAACGCTGCCAGCCGAGATTTGGCACAATTTCATGACTTCCGCGCTCGCCATCGACCATCATGGCGCGCCTCCGCTCCCGTTCGATGCGCCGCGCCGCCCGCAACCCTCCGACGATGACCGAAAGAGCCCGCTCCCGGCCGACTGGAGCAACAGGACGAAGGAGCTTCGCGATCTAGGCGACGCCCTCGCCCATCTGTTCGACGAGCGATAGGTCGGCTCTCCCCGGACTGGAGGAAAGCTCCCGCAAGTCCGTCCGAATTGGTTAATCCTCGGGAACCTCTGGCCTTAAATCTTTCTCAACCAGTGAGGCCTATTTCCCAATTCATCCTACGCGGGAATGCCCAGCGCAGGTGGGGAAGCTGCTTCCCGGATGGAACCAAGGGAGACCAGAGATGGCCACGATTCGTAAGCTGTTCAAGAACGAGAAGGGCGCGACCGCCATTGAGTACGGCCTGATTGCCGCCCTCATCGCCGTTGCCGCCATTGGCGCGATGACCGCGATCGGCTCGAAGCTGAGCTCGACGTTCAGCAACGTTTCGACCTCGCTCTAAGCGACAGCGAAACAAGGATCAGGCGGTGGCGCTTCGGCGCCGCCGCCTTTTTCTTTGCCTGCGGAAAATGCCGCTCGGCGCGTCCAGGACGGCCTGCGCGCCGTCCTCGATCAGGGCTGCGGCACCGGCGCGCCCGCCGGATAGGTCTGCACCGTCGTCGTCGTGGTGACGATTCCTCCGACCCGGCGAACGATGTGCGGGGTTACGATGATATAGAGCTCGGTCTTGCTGGTCGTCGACTTGTCGGTCCGGAATGCCTGGCCGAGCAGCGGGATGTCGCCGAGCAGCGGCACCTTGGTCTTGGTATTGATGACGTCGTCCTGGCTAAGCCCGCCGATGACGAAGCTATCGCCGTCGCGCACCGTCGCCGCCGTCTCCGCCTCGCGCTGGCTGATGGTCGGATAGCCCTGGCTGAAGCCGGTGACGCTCGACACTACCGCGAACACGTGGCTGGACACATAGCCGTCGTTGCTGACTCGCGGCGCGATCTGCAGGGTCACGCCGACGTTCACATATTCCACCTGTTGCTGGACGCCGTTGACGCCGGACAGCTGGATCGAAGTCAGGATCGGAAGCGCATCGCCGGTGATGATCTTGGCGGTCGAGCCGCTCTGCGCGGCGATCCTGGGCTTGGAGACGATACGCCCGTTGCCCTTCTGGATCTGGGCATAGACCGCCGCCTGGAGCCCGACGCTGGTCAGGTGGCCGGACAGGATCGGGTTCCCCTGCCCGTCGTAGCGGCCGGTGCCCTGGCTGTAGCCGACCGGAATGAACTGGCCCGACCCGGCAGTGAACACCGCGATCTGGCCGCTGGAATTGGCGAAATCGATGCCGATCGAACGCGCGCCGGATTCGGTGAGCTCGACGAACTGGGTCTCGAGGATGACGCTGTCGAGCGGCACGTCGATGGCGGCGATCATCGCCTTCATCCGGGCGATATAGTCGGGCGCGCCGCGCAGCCACACGGCATTCAGCCGGCGGTCGATCGCCATCCCCGCGTCGATCGACTGGCCGAGCGGGGTGTCGTCGCTGCCCGGCGCCTGGGTGGTCGGGCCCGGATTATAGGTGTTGCCGGTCAGGCTGTTCGACCCGAACGCCGGCTCGCTGGGATTGAACACGTCGTTCGACTTGACGCTAGCGGCCTGGCTCAGCAGCCCGACGACCTCGCTGACGTCGGCATATTTCAGCCGCACCATCTCGAACGCGTCGCCCGGCGTATAGCCCATCGGCGGCGGCACGTCGGCGGCAACAGTACCCGGCTGGTCGGTCTGCACGGTAACGGCTGGAGCGCCGGTCGACACGGTCACGTCGATGGTCTTGTCCCCGCTGGGCGCGGCGGTCACGCTGGACGCCGAGGTGACCGCGAAGCGAAGGATGAGGATGTCCTCGAACTTGTCGAAGGTGATCTGGCGCACCAGCCCTTTGAGGTTCGCCGGCGTCACGGCGCTCGATCCGCGGGTGGTCAGCGCCAGGCCGAGCGCGGGCCGGTTCACGTCATTGCCGACCGGCGCGAACCCGTTCGCCTTGGGCTCGAACGCGAGCTGCAGCCGGGTCTCCTGAGGGGACTCCGTCAGCACCGTGATCTTGGTCAGGGTCGCGGGCGCGGCCTGCGCGAACGCTGCTCCGCCGGTCGACAGCAGCAGGATCGCGGCAAGGAAGGTGAAGAGACGCCGGACGCCCGTGCGGTCGAAGAGACGGTTCAAGAACGGCATTCCAGCTGGATTCAAAGCACTTAATCGACGAAGCCTAAGGGAAAGCACGGACCGCGGCAAGCGCGGCCCGTGCCTGTCCTGGCGACTCGAGGCCTTAGAAGGCGCTCGTGCCGTTCGGCGTTCCAACGCCCGTCGGGCCGTCATAACCGGCCTGCGACGAGCAGTAGTAGGTGCCGCCGCAGGTTCCGTTGGTGCCGCCGGTCACGTCGTTGATCGCCGCGGCATTGCCAAGGTTCTTCCAGAGGTTGTTGGCATCGCCGGGGCCATGACCCGTCACGCCGTAGATGCCGCCGACCAGCGGAGCAGCAACGCTCGTTCCGCCGAACACCATCCAACCCGAACGGCTCCTGCTGGCAGGTCCGTAGACGGCGACGCCCGTGTTCGGATCGCCAACGGCGGCGACATCCGCTTCCATGCGCTTCGTGCACAGCCCATCGGTCTCGAACGCCGGCTTGGCGTAAGTCGTGCTGCAGCCGCTGCCGCCCGAGGTCCAAGCGGTCTCGTTCCAGCCGCGGGCGTTGCTGGCCTTGACCAGGCTCGTGCCGCCGACGGCGATCACATGCGGCGACGATGCCGGGAACTGGGTCCCGTAGCCGCTGTCGCCGGTGGACACGGTCACTGCCCTGCCGGGCTGGTTGTAGGCCGATTCATAGCTCGTTGAGCCGCTCTCGCTGCCGCCATAGCTATTCGAGATCACCGTCGCGCCGAGGCTGGCCGCGGTGCGGACAGCCGCCGCGAGGTTCGCCAGGGTCGCGCTGTTCGCCTCGACGAGGATCAGCTTGCAGCCGGGGCACATGGCGCTGGCCATGTCGAGGTCGAGGGCGGATTCCTGGGACCAGCCGGTATCGTCGCGCGGATAGCTGCTGGTGCCGCCCGACTGGTTGACCTTCCGGAAACAGCCGTTGGCGGTGGTGCAGGCCGGAAGCCCATATTGCGAGCGATACACGCCGAGGTCGGACTCGGCCTTCGAATAGCCGCCCGAATCGACGATCGCGATCGTCGCCGTGCCATTGGTCGTGATCTTGTAGGCCGAGCGCAGGTCGACGGGCCCATAGCCGCTCGGAGCGCCTACGGCGTTCGGGTTCATCTTGCCGTTGAGTGGATTGCCACGCGCGTCGGTGACGACATGCGCGAAGCAACGCGCGGTGCCGATCGCATTGTGGCGCGCGCAGACGGCGACGTGGAACGTGTGGCCGCTATGCTCGATCGCCTGCGCGCTTTGCGCATTCGCAGGCACGGCCGAAGCGACGCCCACAGCGCCGGCAAGAGCAATCATTCCCCATGTTTTCAGACTCATAACAAGACTCCGATTCTCCCAGGACAGGGATGTCGGAGGCTGACAGCGCCACGCGCAAATGCAACTGGCCATATGGCCGATTCTGTCCCGCGTTCCCGGTTTCATCGCGTCACACAGTCGCTTCGTCGTGAAGCCAGCAACCGGGCACTGCTGTCAGAACCTTCTTAACCCTTGACCTAGCATCATAATCGGATGGTCAGGATCATCGCTTCTGCCGCCGTCGCAACCGTCACGATCGTCGGTCTCGTCAGTTCGCCGGCCCCCGCCCAGGCGGTTTCTTTCGGCGTTCCGACCGGCGCCGCGACCGGAGAGCTCGCGGTCCGGCTGCTCGCTGTCCAGAACCATGAGCGGCTGCTCGTCGGCCATGCTCCGCTCGTCTGGGACCCGGCGCTCGCGGCGTCCGCAGCGAGCTATGGCCCAGTCCTCGCTCGTCTCCACCGCCTTGCCCATTCACCGCGAGAGAGCCGCCCGGGTCAGCGCGAAAACCTTGCGATGGCCTATCACGGCACCCTCGCCCCCGAACAGCTGGTCGGCATGTGGTCGGCGGAGAAGCGCTTCGTTCGTCCGGGCGTCTTCCCGGCGGTCAGCGCAAGCGGCAATTGGGAGGACGTGGCTCATTACACGCAAATGGTGTGGCCGACGACGACGCATGTCGGCTGCGCGCTCTACCAGGCCGACTGGGATTATCTGATTTGCCGCTACTCGCCGCCGGGCAATATCGACGGCAAGCCGGTGTTCGTCGCCGCCGGAGCGTCGGGAGCCACGCTCGCCGCTCGCTAGCCGGCGCGCAGCCTCTCCTCGGCCAGCAGAATCGCAGCGGCGGTTGCGGCCTCCGCGTCCATTGCGCTCGTATCGAGCAGCATCGCATCCTCGGCCCGGCGCAACGGCGCCGCCTCGCGGCCGCTGTCGCGCTCGTCCCGCGCGCGGATGTCGGCCAGGACATCCTCGAAATGGGCCGTCATGCCCCGCGCCGCCAGTTCCTTCGTCCGCCGCTCGGCTCGCACCTCCGGCGACGCTGTGACGAACAGCTTCACCTCCGCCTCCGGCGCGATCACCGTGCCGATGTCCCGCCCGTCGAGCACTGCGCCGCCCTCCTGCTCCGCGAACTCCCGCTGTCGCTGCAGCAGCGCCGAGCGCACGCCCGGATAGGCCGAGATCGACGAGGCGATCATCGACACCGGCTCGCTCCGCAATTCCTCATCGTGGGGATCGAGACTGATATTGTCGCACGCCCGAAGCGCCTCGAACTCGCTGGCCGGGTCGCCGCCCCAGCGCCACAGGTTCAGCGCGACCGCTCGATAGAGCAGCCCGGTGTCCATGTGCGGCAGCCCGAAATGCGCTGCGAGCGCGCGGGCGATGGTGCCCTTGCCGCTGGCCGCCGGCCCATCGACGGCGATGATCATGCGCTTTCCACTCCGGCGGCTCACGGGCGTCTGGAAACGGCGCTTTGACAGGGCCATATGCCTATGGCAAGGCGCGCCGCCGAACGCCGCGCGAGAGCCGCTGCGGCCGCCCAATTCTCGAACCGAATATTCGAACTGGAGACATCTTACATGGTGAAGCCCGAATGGGGCACCAAGCGCACTTGCCCCAAGTGCTCGACCCGCTTCTATGACCTCGCGAACGACAATCCGGTGCACTGCATCAGCTGCGGCAACGACTGGGTTCCGGAGCCGGTCCTGAAGTCGAAGCAGCCGCTGGCGTTCGAGGTTGCCGCCGCCCCGGCCAAGGAGCCGGCGCAGGACGATGAGCTCGCCGCCGAGGATCTCGCGGTCGACGAGGACGCCGAGATCAGCGCCGACGAGGAGGTCGATCTCGACACCGGCGACGATGACATCGGCGTCGAGACCGCGTCCGACGACGACGAGGGCTAGCGCTCTTAGCGACTAGTGCGCTGAGGCCGGGGCCGAGCTCGCGAAGCTGTTCCCCGGCCGCGCCACCGCGTACATTTCCTTCGCGATCTCGACCGTGAGTGCGTTCGGGTCGCCGCTCGCTTCGTAAAGGTCGAAGTGCGTCTTACCCGGCAGGAAGCGCACGTCGTCCTTCGCTCCGAGCCGCTTCAGCACCGCCTGCAGCCTGTGGGCCGCGCCGTCGAGGTGGAACGTATCCTGCGTCCCGACGATGACGTGGATCTTCCCGTCGAGATCCTTGCGGATCGCCGGCCACTCGTCCTGCAGCCGGTAGGCGATGTCATAATGGTTGCGCCAGTGAAGGGCGACCGCGGGATCGACCGCTCCAGTGCGCCGGTCGAACATGGGCACCGGCCGTCCGTCGGGGCCCTTGGGCGAGAAGACCCAGTCGAACGACGCCATCTGCCCGCCATAGGCGCCGAGCACCGCCTCGAGCTTCGCGAAATCCTCGAAATTCGCGACGTCGCGGCCGTTCATCCGGACGAGCGGGATCGGCTTGCCGGCGGCATCGACATAGACGTTGGCGCCCGGCCGATAGAGGTCGGCACCCGTGAAGTCATGGAAGTCACTGGAATCCGGGGAGGTTGACCAGGTCCCGCCGAAAATCCTCGGGTACCGCGTCTGCAGCCACAGGGTCGCCCAGCCGCCCGACGAATGCCCCGTGAGGAAACGCCCCGAAGGGCGCGCATCCATCCGATACTGATGCTCGAGATAAGGAATGAGCTCGGTCGTCAGCGCAGCTCCCCAGGGCCCGTTGTTCGCGGAATCCGCGAACTCGTGCGTGCCGGTCGCCGAGCTTTCGTCGAGCGCGACCCAGATCATCGGCGGGATGCGGCCCTCGGTCATCAGCTTGAGGTAGCTTGCCGCCGACCAGCGCGCCGAATGGATGTCGCCGCCGAAGCCGTGCGTCTGGTAGACGGTCGGCCAGGTCCTGGCCGACGCCGGATCATAGCCGGGAGGAAGCGCGACCCAGCCGTCCATGACGATCGGCCGTCCCCAGAAGGCGCTCAGCTTCGCGCTGACGAAGTTGATCGGCCGGACCTTGGGCAGATAGGCGGCAAGCGCCTGCTGCCGCGGATTGTCCGCCGCATAAGGGTCGGCGGCAGGCACGATCGTCGAAAGGGAGATCACCGGCGCCGGGCCGGGAAGAGTGACGTCGACGACCTTCGACACGACATCGCCGGCGCCGCGGCCCGCGTAATTATAGTCGCGATTGACGTCGAGCACCGCCTGCACGTGATAGCGCCCTGGCGGCAGCTTCGACCACGCATCCGGCACTGCATCCGTGTCCGCATCGACGGTCGCGACCTGGCCGCTGGCCAGCGAAGCGATATCGCGCGCCGCAACCGCTGTCGGCGTCCCCGCGAACGGGTTGGCATCGACCGACTCCGGATCGGGTGCTCCCGCCTCAGCAGGCTCCGCGAACAGGATCAGGCGCCCCGACAGCGGCGCTGGCGAGGCGACATCGAGCCGCACCGGCACCTCTTCCGGCGGCGCAGCCGCTGCGAGTGCCAACGATGCCAACAGTGCGATGGCCACGCGCATGCGCTCTTCCCCTCGAACACGTGCGAGAGGATGTGCGGTGGAATGCCGCATCGGCGCAAGCCATTTTCCCATTTGCAGAGGAGCCGGTTTCGCCTAAGGCGCGGGACCGATCGGGGCCGTAGCTCAGCTGGGAGAGCGTCGCAATGGCATTGCGAAGGTCAGGGGTTCGATCCCCCTCGGCTCCACCATCCTCATGATGATCGGCCGGTCGCGGGCGCGCCTGGCCGCTTGAGTTCAGCCCAATTCAAGCGCAGCCTTGCCGCCTTCGGGTGGGGGACCGGTGCAGCTCGACAAGATCAGGAATGCCCCCCAGCTGGACGGCGCCGGCTCGGCTTGCGCCGTGGCACTGATCTGCGCCGCCACCTTTGCACTTGCGCGCAATCACCCCAATCTCGACGTCGCCTGGCTGATCGACGCCTCGGGCCGCTGGCTTCGAGGCGCAATTCTCTACCGCGATATCGTCGAGGTGAACCCGCCGCTTGTCTTCTACGAGACGGTCGGCCTGTCGGCAGGATCGCCGTCGCCCAACGCCTATGCGTTCGGAGTCTGCGTCGCGATGGCGCTGTCAGGCTTGTGGATATTGCGGCTCCGAGGGCCTTATGCGGCGGTCGCGGCAACCTTTGCGATGGCCATCGCCGGCATCCACAATTTCGGCCAGCGCGACACCCTGGCGCTCATCTTCGGCCTGCCGATGCTGATGCGTCGCCGGGTCGGCGCTGCCGAAGGTGTCGCGCTCGCACTCTGGGCTTTCCTGGGCTTCGGCCTCAAACCCTATCTCCTGTGCATTCCCGTCGCCGACGCCATCGCCCGGGCCTGGCTGGCAAGATCGCCGAAGCCGCTGTTCTCGGCACCCTACATTGTCCTTGGCCTGTCGTGCGTCGCCTACGCCGGCGCCGTAGCCGTCCTCTACCCGCTTTACCTCTCGCACATGGTTCCGCTCGGCCGCTTCGTCTACTGGCTGTATGGGGTCCCGCTGTCCGGCCGTTCGATCGTCCTGTCGGCACTCATCGCATTCGTCAGCGCGATCGCTGTCATCGACCGCCGCGCCGAGCTTGTTCCGCTCGCCGCGGCCGCTCTCGGCGCGCTTGCCAGCTTCTATCTTCAGGGACGCTACTGGAGCTACCATTTCGCGCCGGCGCTTGGCGTTGCACTGGTCATGACGCTGATCGAGGCGCGGAGGAGCCGCCCCTTCGCATCGATCGCAGCCCTGCTATGCGCGAGCCAGCTGTTCAGCGGTTCGGGATCGTCCCCATCGGCCCCGATCCCCCCCGGGGTCCGGACGGTCGCGATCCTCAGCAGCCAGGTCTCGGCCGCGTATCCGGCCGTCGTTGAGCGCGGCATCGTCAATGACACGCGCTATCCCGCCTTGTGGGTGCTGCCCGGCGCCTGGAGCATCGCCAATGATCCCAAGCGTTCGGCCGCGGACCGTGCGAAGGCCCGGAGCCTGCTTGCCGAACAGCGCTCGACGATCCGGGGCGACATTCTCCGCGAGCGACCACAGCTGGTGATGATCGACACCACGCTGGCGAACTTCGATCGAATGTTCAGGATGGTCGACTTCGTCGGTCCCTTGCCGGGCTATGCGGATGCGGGAAGATCGGGCTCTTTCGTTCTCCTGGCCCGTCGGGGCGCCGATGCGCCGCCGCGCGCTGGCCGCTAGACCGGACGCATGCACCGCCTGTTCGTCGCGATCCGCCCGCCGGAGCATGTCCGTGACCTCCTCATTGACGTGATGGACGACAGCCCGGACTTCCGCTGGCAATCGGACGATCAGCTTCACCTAACGCTGAAGTTCATCGGCGAGGTCGAGCGGCCCGTCGCCAACGACATCGCCGATGCGCTGGCGAAGCTGCGCGCCGCGTCGATCGAGCTGCGCATCGCCGGAGTCGGGCGCTTCGACCAGAGCAATTCCGGCGCGCTCTGGGCCGGCGTCCTGCCGAAGGAGCCGCTCGCCGCGCTCGCCGCCAAGATCGATCGCGCCTGCCTTGCCGCCGGGATCGGTCCAGAGCGCCGAGCCTTCCATCCGCACATCACGCTCGCTCGCTGGAAAGGTCGCCGATCCCGCGAAGCCACCGCGTTCGTCGATCGCAACGCGGGCCTCCGCTCCGCGCCGTTTGCGATCGACACCTTCACCTTGTTCGAAAGCCGTCTTTCCCGCCATGGCGCGCATTACGAGGAGGCGGCAAGCTACCCGCTCGGGTGATGGGAACCGCCAATGCGCGCTTGCCAGACTGGACCATGAAGCGCACGCTTCCGACTCGACAAGGGGGGTGAACTCACATGTCGAGCTCGGTTTACGTCAGCCCAACCGGCGCCGGTGACCAGTCCGGCTCGTCCGCCGAGAACGCGATGCCGTTCAGCGCGCTGAATTCGGCGATCCAGAGCGCGGGTCCCGGCGGTACCGTGATGATGCTCGCCGACCAGGGCACCTACGAGACCACCGGTACCCTGCAGCTGTCGAGCGGCGGCGCGGACGGCGCCCCGGTCACCATCGAGGGCGTCGACAGCCTCGGCAATCCGATGGATGTCCAGATCCACGGCACTCGGCCCGCCTACACGCCCGGAATGACGGAACGGGGAAACCAGGTATTCGCGCTCGGCAGCGGCGCCGACAACCTGGTCTTCCAGAATATGGATTTCCACGACGTCAGCATGGCATTCCATTTCGCCGCCGATCTTCGCAACATCACCATCCAGGACATGCAGGCCGACAACGTCCGCCTGTTCGCGGGGCATTGGCTCGCCGACAGCTACGCCAGCGCGACCGTCTCCGGCCTCACCGTGCGCAATGTCGAGGTGCATGGATTCTCCTACGGCGTCGTGACGCTGCGCTACGACACCAACAGCGTGCTCATCCAGAACGTCTATGGCGACAGCCAGTATGAGGACAAGGACGGCATCGCCGAGGGCATCCACCTTTGCGACACCGTCCACGGCGTCGTCATCGAGGATTCGACGATGCTCAACAGCATCCACAGCAGCGGCACCTATTACAATGGCGACGGCTTCGCGACCGAACGCGGCGTCTATGACGTGCAGTTCCTGAACGACGTCGCGCGTGGCAACGGCGACGGCGGCTTCGACCTCAAGTCGACCAGCACCGTGCTGGTCAATCCGGTCGCCGAGGACAACGCGCGCAACTTCCGGCTGTGGGGCGAGATCGATCTCGTCAACCCGAGCGGCATCGATCCACACAAGCGCGGCGGCGGCGGCGGCCAGTTCCAGATTCAGCTGCTGGACGGCGCGAAGGTCACCGTCACCGGCGGCTGGCTCGTCGATTCAGGCTCGGCAACGTCCGTCGTGCATGCCGAGGGCACGACGTCGATCAGCTTCGCCGACACCCATGTGATCTACGCCGGGAGCCTCGACTCGAGTTTCGGCCTTGATCCCACCCTGGTCGAACCGACCATCGCCACCGGCAGTTACTCGACCAATGCGGAGATCTACATCGGCGGCGATGTGATCCCGCCGCCGCCACTTCCGGTACTCACCGGCACCAGCGGCAACGATACGCTGCACGCGACGACCAATGCCGACTGGACGGTGAGCGGCCTCGCCGGAAACGACACTATCGTCACTCTCGGCGGCAACGATGTGATCGTCGGCGGCGCGGGCAACGACGTCATTTCCGCCGGCGCCGGCGATGACGTGCTTCGGATTCAAGGCACGGGACAGGGCTTCGACAAGATCGACGGCGGCCTCGGCACCGACCAGGTCCAGGCGCTCGCCAATGGCACGGTGATCGGCCTTGCGAGCATCGCCGGGGTCGAAGCCATCACCGCCAACGGCTTCACTGGAGTGACCATTTCCGGCAGCGGCTCGGCCGACAGCCTCGACTTCAGCGGCGTCACTCTGACCGGAATCAATTCGATCAACGGCGGGGCCGGCAACGACATCATCCACGGGAGCGCCGGCGACGATGTGATCGCGGGCGGCAGCGGCGCCGATACTCTCTACGGCGGCGGCGGCAACGACCGCTTCGTCGTCAACTCGACCGGAGTTTCAACCACGGCCGCGCCCGACCGGATCGTCGACTTCACCAGCGGCGAGGACAGGATCGATGTCTCGGGCATCGACGCTATTTCCAGCACGGGAGGCAACCAGGCTTTCGCCTTCATTGGCGAAACTGCTTTCAGCCATGTCGCGGGCCAGCTCAGGGTGGACACCAGCGATCCGGCCAGGACCGTCGTTCAGGGCGACGTCAACGGTGATGGAGTCGCGGATTTCGCCGTGACGCTCGATGGCACCCACCACCTGCTGGCGACGGACCTGGTCCTTTAGAGGCGACGTCTAGCGCCCTGCTCCGTCGAGAGCGCGCAGCAGGTTGGCGAAGGATCCGGCGCCGTCGATCGGGAATGCCTGGCGGAGCGTTGCGGCAAGCTCGTCTCGCCGCTCCTCGCGCCTGTTTCCAGAGGCGCTTCGCGGGCGCCGCTCCTGTGCTTCCCTCCCAGGCATTGCAAAACTTGTAACATAGGTTGGACCGCGAACGATCCGTTCATTCCGCGGCCGTCGCGCCTTTTGTTCGGAAACCGTTGCATCCGGAACACGGTTCACCGTTGTCGCGAGCGGCTTCGGCAGGACGGCGGCTCCCCATCCACGAAAAAGGGGAGCCGCCCGAAGGCAGCTCCCCCCATTCGACCGAGCCTCGCCCGAATCCGGGCAGCTCACCAGATCCGTGCGCGCTGCTCCGGCGGAATGTACATGGAATCGCCCGGCTGGACGTTGAATGCCTGGTACCAGGCATCGACGTTGCGCAGCGGCCCGAGCACCCGGAACCGGCCAGGGCTATGTTCATTGGTGGTCACTTGGCTGCGCAGCGCGTCGTCGCGCTGCTTCTCGCGCCAGACCTGCGCAAAAGCGAGGAAGAAGCGCTGGTCGCCGGTCAAACCATCGATCACCGGCGCCGGCTTGCCGCCCAGGGAACGATGATAGGCGTCGAGCGCAACCTGGATGCCGGCGAAGTCGGCGATGTTCTCGCCCATCGTCAGCTTCGGGTTGATGAAGGCGCCAGGCACCGGCTCGAACTTCGCATATTGGTCGCCGAATACCTTGGCCTCGGCGTCGAAGCGCGCGGCGTCCTGCTTGGTCCACCAGTCGCGGACGGTCCCGGTCGCGTCGATCTTGCGGCCCTGGTCGTCGAAGCCGTGGCTGATCTCGTGGCCGATCACCGCACCGATCGCGCCGTAATTGACCGCGTCGTCGGCGTTCGGGTCGAAGAACGGCGGCTGCAGGATCCCGGCCGGGAACACGATCTTGTTCTCGCCGCCGCCATTGTAGGCGTTCACCGTCTGCGGGTTCATGCCCCACTTCATGTGATTCACCGGCTTGCCCAGGTCTTCCATGTCGTAATCGGCGTTGAAGCGAGTGGCCCGCTTGACGTTGCCGTAGAGGTCGTTCGGCCGAACCTCGAGCGCGCTATAGTCGCGGAACTTGTCCGGATAGCCGACCATCACGTCCATCCGCGACAGCTTCTCGAGCGCGGCTGCCTTGGTCGGCGCACTCATCCAGCTGTTGCTCTGGATGCGCCCGGCCATCGCCGCCTTCAGGTTGGCGACCAGCTGCACCATCTTCGCCTTGGAGGCAGGCGGGAAATACTTGGTCACATAGTCCTGTCCGACCAGCTCGCCGAGCGAGCCGTCGACGAGCGTCACCGAGCGCTTCCACCGAGGACGCTGTTCGGTGACCCCGCTGATCGTCTTGGTGAATGCGAAGCGGCTGTCGACCATCGCCTTGTTGAGATAGGGCGAGGCCTGGTCGGCGGTGTGGAACGCCTCCCATTCCTTGACGGTGGACAAGGGCGTCGCGGCGTAGATCCTGGCGATGTCCCGGATAGCGCTCTTCTCGTTGACGATGATCCGCTTCTGCGCCGGAATCTTCGCGCCCTCGAAATAGGATGCCCAGGCGAAGCCCGGAGCATAGGCCGCGAGCTCGGCGCTGCTCATCGGGTTGTTGGTCTTGTCGATGTCGCGGCGATCCGCGTTCGCCCAGCTGACCTTGGCGATTGCGGTCTCGAACGCCATCACCCGCGCAGCAGCGGCGGCCGGGCTGGGATTGCCGATCGCTTGGAACGTCCGCTGCATGTAGGCGACATAGGCGTCGCGCTGCGGCTTGAACTCAGGGCTGAGATAATAGTCCCGGCTCGGCAGCCCGAGGCCGCCCTGGTTGATGTTGAGCGCGTTCATCCGCGCATCGGCGGTGTCGGCATCCAGGTGGAAGGAATAGATCGAGCTTCCGAAGTCACCGTCGGTCGTTCCCATGTGGCGCGCCATCGCGGCCTTGCTGCTGATCGCGGCAACCTTGGCGAGGTCAGGCTTGAGCGGCGACAGGCCGAGTTGCTCGACCCGGTTCTCGTCCATCATGCTCTGGTACATCGCGCCATATTTGCTTCCGGCCGGCGCATTGGTGACGAGGTCCTTCTCCTCGTCCTGGTTGGTGTCGAACAGTTCGTAGAACGACCCGACCGACGGCTTGTCCGCCGGAATCTGCGTGTTCGCCAGCCAGCCGCCCGACGCATATTTCTGGAAATCGTCACCCGGCTTCACCGACATGTCGCGCACCGACAGGTCGACGCCCCACGTCCCGAATTTCGGCTTCGCGGAGGCCGGCGCCGCGGCGATCGCGGACGGGGCGGCCTGCGCAAAGGCCGGGCTTCCCTGCAATGATGTCGCGGCAAGCAGGACGGCCGCAACGCGGACAAGCTTCGAATGATGATGACGCATGGAATTCCCCCGCAAAGGCAAAGAGATAGATTCTGTGAAGAGGAACCGGATAGAACGGCCCCCACGCGCCCGCAATAAGGTTCCATGACTGATCGACGAGAGTGGACGAGTCATCGACGAACAAACCCTGTTCGTCGTTACGGGCTGGCGGCTAGGACGGGAATTGGAATTGAAAGAAATAGGGCGCCCCCATCGCGCTGCCGTCCTTCGCCTTCGCCGGCTTGAAAATCCCCCGGCTCACCATCAGTTCGCAGGCTTTCGCGTCAAGGGTCGGCCAGCCACTGGATTCGATGACTCGGCAGTTGCTTGCCTTGCCGTTGGCAGCGACCGTCACGCGCCCATCGACATTTCCTACCGCGCCATGCCGGTACACGTCCTTCGGCACGTCCGAGGGCTGGATGTCGAGCGTGTCCATCTGGGGAAAGGTTGCGAGCCGGGCCTGCTGGTCGGCGGCGAAACCCCAGCCCGCCAGTAGCCGCGAGTCACACATTCGAAGCTCGGCCCGTGCTTGCGCCAAGCCGGTCACTGCGAGGTCGGCATGAAGCGGCTCGCTCTGCACCCACAATCGCTGTGCGACGTCAAGCTTGGCGAGCCATTCCTCGCCGATTGGCCAGCGGTAGATGTTTCGGTTCGATTCGGGGCTCGGCATCATCTCGACAACCTGGTGCTTTGCCAAGTCGGCGCCAATTGCGATGTCCGCATATACCCAGCCGTATCCATCGAGATGGCCCTGGTTGATCACATATAGGTAGCCGCCGCCGCCGGTCGGGTTAGGCTCCAGGACGAACTTCACCGGACGGCCGAACACCGTGAAGTCGAGACCCGCGAGGCAACGCTCGCCCTGCAGCTCGACCGTCCACTGCCCGACCGGCTGCGCCGGGGCTGCGGCGGCAGAGGTCGCCAGGCTTGTGAGCGCCACCGAACCAGCCGCCAGCGCTTGGGCCGCCTGGGACCATTTCCTCATCATCCCCGTCATTTCCCACCCCCTTCTCCGCAGCTTAACCCATGGGTACGGAAAGCCAACTGCTAGCAAATCCAGCAGCAGCACCCATATGCCTTCATGCCGCGTTGACCGGGGAAACCTCCGCGCGTAGCTTCAGAACATAAACGGAACGAAAAGCCGCCGATGCTGACCCATATCTCCGTTCGCGGTGCCAGAGAGCACAACCTCAAGGGTGTCGACGTCGACATCATGCGAGAGAGCCTGACGGTCATCACCGGCCTCTCGGGCTCAGGCAAGTCGAGCCTCGCCTTCGACACGATCTATGCCGAGGGCCAGCGCCGCTACGTCGAGTCCCTCAGCGCCTATGCGCGCCAGTTCCTGGAGATGATGCAGAAGCCGGACGTCGAGCATATCGACGGCCTGTCGCCGGCCATCTCGATCGAGCAGAAGACGACCAGCCGCAACCCGCGCTCGACGGTCGCCACCGTCACCGAAATCTACGATTACATGCGCCTGCTGTGGGCGCGCGTCGGCGTGCCTTACTCGCCCGCCACGGGCCTGCCGATCAGCGCCCAGACCGTCAGCCAGATGGTCGACCGCACCATGGCCCTGCCCGAGGGCAGCCGTCATTACCTGCTCGCGCCGGTCGTCCGCGGCCGCAAGGGCGAGTACCGCAAGGAACTCGCCGAGTGGCAGAAGGCGGGCTTCACTCGCGTCCGCATCGACGGCACCTTCTACGCCATCGAGGACGCGCCGGCGCTCGACAAGAAATACAAGCACGACATCGAGGTGGTCGTCGACCGCGTCGCCATCCGCGAAGGCATCGAGCCGCGCCTCGCCGACAGCTTCGAGACCGCGCTGAAACTCGCCGAAGGGCTGGCCTATCTCGACCCCGCAGATCCTCCCCGGGACGGGGAGGGGGACCAAGCGCAGCTTGGTGGAGGGGGCCCCACGCAGTCCGGCATGAAGCTCGACTACGCGCCCCCCGGCCGCATCATCTTCTCCGAGAAGTTCGCCTGCCCGGTCTCCGGCTTCACCATCGCCGAGATCGAGCCGCGGCTGTTCTCCTTCAACGCGCCGCAGGGCGCCTGCCCGGCCTGCGACGGCCTCGGCGAGAAGCTGGTGTTCGACGAGGACCTCGTCGTCCCCAACCACAACCTGTCGATCGCCAAGGGCGCGGTCGTCCCCTGGGCCAAGTCCAACCCGCCCTCGCCCTACTACATGCAGGTGCTGTCCAGCCTCGCCCGCGCCTACGGCTTCGACCTCCAGACCCCCTGGGCCGACCTCCCCGAGGAGGCGCGGCGCGTCATCCTCCACGGCACCGCCGGCAAGCCGGTCACCCTGCGCTTCGTCGACGGCCGCAAGAGCTACGAGGTCAAGAAGCCGTTCGAGGGCGTCATCGGCAACCTCAACCGCCGCATGCACCAGACCGAATCCGCCTGGATGCGCGAGGAGCTCAGCCGCTACCAGTCGTCGCTCCCCTGCGAGGTCTGCCACGGCGCCCGCCTCAAGCCCGAGGCCCTCGCGGTGAAGATCGCCGGCGAGGATATCTCCATGTCCTCCCGCCGCTCCGTCGCCGACGCCTACCGCTGGTTCGCAAGCCTCGCCGCCAAGCTCACCACCACCCAGGCCGAAATCGCCGAGGCCATCCTCAAGGAGATCAACGAGCGCCTCGGCTTCCTCCACAATGTCGGCCTCGACTATCTCCACCTCGACCGCACCAGCGGCACGCTCAGCGGCGGCGAGTCCCAGCGCATCCGCCTCGCCAGCCAGATCGGCTCCGGCCTGTCGGGCGTCCTCTACGTCCTCGACGAGCCCTCGATCGGCCTTCACCAGAAGGACAACGACCGCCTCCTCGAAACCCTCAAGCGCCTCAAGTCGCTGGGCAACACGGTCCTTGTCGTCGAGCATGACGAGGACGCGATCCGCACCGCCGACCAGGTCATCGACATGGGCCCCGGCGCCGGAGTCCACGGCGGCGAGGTCATCTACTCGGGCGACCTCACCGGCCTCCTCGCCTGCAAGGGCAGCATCACCGCCGACTATCTCTCGGGCCGGCGCGAGATCCCGGTCCCCGCCCGCCGCCGCAAGGGCAACGGCAAGCACCTGACCGTCGCCGGCGCCACCGCCAACAACCTGCGCGACGTCACCGTCAAGTTCCCCCTCGGCACCTTCACCTGCGTCACCGGCGTCTCCGGCTCCGGCAAGTCCTCGCTCACCATCGACACGCTCTACGCCGGCGCCGCCCGCGCCCTCAACGGCGCCCGGATCGTCTGCGGCCCGTGCCAGTCGATCAAGGGCCTGGAGCAGCTCGACAAGGTCATCGACATCGACCAGTCGCCGATCGGCCGCACCCCGCGCTCCAACCCCGCCACCTACACCGGCGCCTTCACCCAGATCCGCGACTGGTTCGCCGGCCTTCCGGAGGCGCAGGCGCGCGGCTACAAGCCCGGCCGCTTCTCCTTCAACGTCAAGGGCGGCCGCTGCGAGGCGTGCCAGGGCGACGGCCTCCTGAAGATCGAGATGCACTTCCTGCCCGACGTCTACGTCACCTGCGACGTCTGCCACGGCGCCCGCT
>NZ_JAFAVR010000006.1 GCF_019242355.1 Sphingomonas sp.
CAGATTCGTGTAAGCGATGGCGACGCCGAGCAAGAATATGACGACGCCGCCGAGCCGCACCAGCGAGTAGATCGCCAGGCGGCTCTTGTAGACCGCATCGTCGTCGATCGGCGGCGGGCTCATCGCCGCTTCGCCTTGGCCCAACCGCCGCTGCGCGACCGCCGCTCGCCGCGCCGGTTCGCCGGCTTCGCTGCCCGCGGTGCAAGCTGCTTGGGCGGAGCGCGTGGCGGCAGGTCGCCCGACGCTGCGTCGAACCCGATCATTGCCAGAGTCTCGGCGAAATGCGCCGGAAGCTCGGCCGAGACGTCGATCTTGCCGCCGGTCGGCGAATCGATCCGGATCCGGCGCGCGTGGAGGTGCAGCTTGCGACTCACTCCGCCCGTCAGGAACGCGTCCGGCCCGCCATATTTGGCATCGCCGACGATCGGATGGCCGATCGAGGCCATGTGGGCGCGGAGCTGGTGCGTGCGCCCGGTCAGGGGCTGGAGCTCGACCCAGGCGGCACGATTGCCGGCGTTGTCGATGACTCGCCATCGGCTCTTCGCTGGCAGCCCATGCTCCTCGCTGATATGCATCTTTTCCCCGCCCGTGCCCGGCTGCTTGGCGAGCGGCGCGTCGATCTCGCCCTCGTCGGCCGATGGCACGCCGACCACGAGCGCCCAATAGATCTTGCGAGCGGTGCGCCCGGAGAAAGCCTTGGAGAAATGGGTCGCCGCGCGCGGGCTCCGGGCGACGAGGATCGCGCCCGACGTGTCCTTGTCGAGCCGGTGCACCAGCTTGGGCCGGCCGGCCTCGCCAGCCAGTCCATCCAGCAGCCGATCGAGATGCTGAGTGGTCTTGGTCCCGCCCTGCGTCGCCAGACCCGGCGGCTTGTTCAGCACGAATGCACTGGTATCTTCATGGATTACCATGTCGCGGACCAGCCGCACCTCATCCTCGGTCAGTGGCTCGCGCCTCGGTTGCGTGCGCGCCGGGCGAGCCGCCGCCGGAAGCTCCGGGGGGATCCGGATCTCCTGCCCTTCCTCCAGCCGATCGCCGGGCGCGGCCCGCTTGCCGGCCACGCGCAGCTGTCCTGTCCGGGCCCAGCGCGAAACGATGTTGAACGTGACGTCCGGCAAATGGCGTTTGAACCAACGGTCCAGCCGGATGCCATCGTCCTCGTCGCTGACGGTGAAGATGCGAACGTCGCTCACGCTGGGCCGATTAGCGGATGCTAACCTTCGCGTCCCGCCCAAAACTCGAAGGCCCGCTGCTGGACCTTCCGGATCAGCTTTGCCGCCGCAGGCCCCTCCCACAGTCCGGAGTAGCAATGCTTGGGCGCGCCGCCGATCCACCACCCCTGTCCTGGCAGGCCGTCGCTTTGCCGGACCACCAGTACCGCAAGCTCAGGTTCGCCCCGCTCTTCCGCCTCGTCGTCGACGAAGGCCAGCACCTTGCACAAGGCGCGCATCTTCGGCCGCGTGAAGCGATGCCCGAGGAGCCCAAGCACCTCCGAATATGTGATCGGCTCGCCGGCCTGGGCGGAGGCCACCAGGATCGCGCGCACCTCCGCCGGGTCCGCGAGCAGCCCGGCGCTTTCGCTCACTTCGGCTGGATTGCGACCGGCGTCAGTTCGAACACGTCCAGCTTCGAAGTGCTCTGCGGCCATGGGATCACCAACCGCCAGCGGAACGGCCCGACTCGCTCGAGCACGCCGGCCATGTCGCGCTTCGGGTCGTCACCATAGCCCAGCGGCTGCTGCTCGTCGCCGAGGGCCAGGCTGCCAAGGAAGATGAGCCGATTCGAATCGTCGTCCTCCCACAAGCGGCCCGCCGGCCGCTGGCTGCCCGTCTGCTTCACGATGGTCAGCAGGTCGCCTTCGATCTCGACGTAGCAGAAAAACGGCTTGAAGCTTTCATAGGCCTTGCTTGCCGGAGTCGCCTTGCCGAGCTTGATCAGCCGGCAATTGTAGCTTCCGGGAGTCGGCTCCGGCCGCGGCAGAGCGGCGCGCGGCCGCAACAAGTCGCCCTCATTGTCGATGTCCGTCGCAAATTCCTTGCGCGCGTCGGCAAGCGCCGATTGCCAGGCAAGGCCCAGCCGCCCGAGGCGGTCCTGGTCAGCGTCGGTCACAATCCCGCGCCACACGGACGACTTGGTCGGCGGCGGGGCAATGACTTCGGGAACCACGACCACCGGATGATGGGGCTTGGTCGCACAGCCCGTTGCCGCCATGGCGGTCACGAGTAGAACCGCATTGCGTGCGCACCGGGCAAATCGAACCATGACCACCTTTCCGAACCACCGACGAGTGACAGGACAAACCTTACGATTCCACTAATGCGCCCTTCACCATCTTGGTTGAATTGTCGCCGACCGTTTGATGAATAACGACGGTTTAACGGAACGCCGAATTGCTGCTATGCGCATCCGATGTTCAACCTTGCCTCGCTGATCATCGGGTTCGTCGCCCTGATTCTGGCGACGATCGCCTTCCTTCCATTGCTCGGGGCGGGTGAATGGCTGGTACTCCTGCTCGCCCTCGCCGGTGCTGGCGTCGGGACCGTCTCGCGCGGCAACGGCGGCCGTAACCTCAATCTGTTCGTGATCCTGGTTGCCGTCGTGCGGCTGACGCTGGGCCACGGCATCCTGTGAGTCGGGAGCCCAGGGTCGACGCCTATATCGCCAAGGCGCAGCCATTCGCCCGGCCGATCCTCAGCCATGTTCGGGAACGGGTGCGCGCCGTTCTTCCCGATGCCGAGGAAGCCGTGAAGTGGGGCATGCCCGCCTACACTGTCGGCGGGAAGATCGTCCTCATCACTGCCGCGTTCAAAGCGCATGCCGCATTGAATTTCTGGCGAGGGCAGGAACTGGAATCGAGTCACGCTTCCGTCGGTGCGATGGGCCAGTTCGGCAAGCTGAAGTCCGCCAGCGACCTCCCCACGGACACCGAGCTCGACCGCCTGATCCTCGAGGCCGCCGATCTGGCGAGAGCTGCCCCAGCGCCTCGCAAGGCGAAGCATCCCCCGAGACCCGCTCCCGAATTGCACCCGGATTTCGCCGCCGCTCTTGAGCAGGCGCCGCAGGCCAAAGCGGCGCTAGACGGTTTCGCGCCCTCGGCGCAGCGCGATTATCTCGAATGGATCGCCGAGGCGAAGCAGGACGCCACACACCAGAAGCGCATCACCACCGCAATCGAATGGCTGTCCGAGGGAAAGAAGCGTCACTGGAAGTATGAAAAATGCTGAGCAGGCCTACCGCTCCTTGACGTAAGTCCCGGGCGCGTCCGCAAGCGCCTTGGCCCTGCCCTTGCCGGGGACGCGAGCGCCGGTAGCCTTGACCGTAGCCGGGCCTTGCGCCTTCAGCCAGTTCAACCAGTCGGGCCACCAGGAACCCTTATTCTCGGTCGCCCCCGCGATGAAGGAGTCGAGCGTCCCGCACGGCGTCTCGTTGACCCAATATTGGTACTTCTGCGCGGCCGGAGGGTTCACGACACCCGCGATATGCCCCGAGCCGGCGAGCACGAAGCGCTTCGGGCCGGCGAAATGGTCCATGACCTTCCACACGCTCTGGGGCGGCGCGATATGGTCCTCGCGACCCGCCTGGATATAGACCGGAGTCGTCACTCTATCGATGTCGATTGCGACGCCCGCGACCGTGATGCCGCCCTTCTCCGCGAGCTTGTTCCCCTTGTAGAGCGTCTCGAGATAGTGCCGATGCCAGCCGGCCGGCAGGTTGGTCGTGTCGCTGTTCCAATGGAGCAGGTCGAACGGCGGCGGCTCCTCGCCCAACAGGTAATTGTTGACGACATAGTTCCAGATGAGATCGCGACCGCGGAGCAAGTTGAAGGTCGCGGCCATGTAGCGACCGTCGAGATAGCCCTTTTCGGCGGTCAGCTGGGTCAGCAGGCCCATCGTCTCGTCGCCTAGGAAAAGCTTCAAATCGCCCGCTTCTGCGAAATCGACCTGGGCGGTGAAGAAGGTCGCCGACTTAACCTTCGCCGCCTCGCCCTTGCTCTCGAGCAGCGCGAGCGTCGCGGCGAGCGTAGTCCCGGCAACGCAATAACCGATCGCGTGCACCGCTTCGACGTCCAGGATCTCGCGCACGGCGTCGATCGCGTCGATCTGGCCGCGGAGCACGTAATCGTCGATCGAGATGTCGGCGATGCTCTCGTCGGCCGATTTCCAGCTGACCATGAACAACGTGATGCCCTGGTCCACGCACCATTTGACGAAGCTCTTCTCGGGCGTGAGGTCGAGAATATAGAATCGATTGATCCACGGCGGGAAGATCACGACCGGGGTCTTGAGCACGGCGGACGTCGTCGGCGTATACTGGATGAGCTCATAGAGCGGCGTCCGGCGCACGACCTTGCCCGGCGTCGTTGCCAGATTGCGCCCCACCTCGAACGCGCCGGACTGGGTTTGCGTCAGCTGTCCCGCGGCAATGTCGCGAAGCATGTTCGACAGGCCCTTGAGCAGGTTTTCGCCGCGCGTCTCCAGCGTGCGCTTCAGCACTTGCGGATTGGTCAGCGCAAAGTTCGATGGGCTCATCGCATCCACGAAGCTGCGGGTCGCGAAGCGCAATCGCTCGCGCATCGTCGGGTCGAGGGTCTCGATCTCCTCGACCGTCCCAAGCAACTGGTCGGAAATCTGCAGGTATGTCTTGCGGATCGTGTCGAAGATCGGGTTCTCGCGCCATTCGGGCGCAGCGAATCGCCGGTCCTTGCGCTCGACCGCCTCACCCGCCGGAACCGCGCCGCCGAGCATCTTCCCCCAGGTCTCCAGGCCCTTCGCCCAGGCCTGGGCCCCTGCCGCCATCAGGCTCGCAGGATCGGGTGTCGCGACCTGCTCGCCGAAGCCAAATGCGGGCGGCGACCAGCCGGCGGCGAAGTTCGGGAGCGGCTGGTCCTTCTTCAGGCCCTGAGCCCAATATTCCATCAGCATCTGCTGCGCGCGGCCCATGACCAGCGTCCAGTGCTGCCAGTCCTCCAGGCTCGGGATCGCGCCGCCGGTTTCAGTCTCTTGCGCCATGCCGCTAGTGTAGTCCCCATGCCGCTGTCGCCGCAAATCCCGTCCGCTCTCGTTCTGCTCGATTATTTCGGCATCGCCGTATTCGCCATATCGGGCGCGCTCGTCGCGGCGGAACGGCGCCTGGACCTGGTGACGTTCATCTTCTTCGCGGTGGTTACCGGCGTCGGCGGAGGCACGCTGCGCGACCTGCTGATCGGAGCGCCCGTGTTCTGGGTCCACACTAACGGCACGTTGCTCATCTGCATGGCGGCGGCGCTGCTCGTCTGGGTTGCCAGCCATCGGCGCTTCGCTGGTAGCGCCCTCCTGTGGTTCGATGCCGCCGGAATGGCCGCCTACGCTGCCTACGGCTCTGCCAAGGCGCTCGGCTACGGCGTAGCACCGGTCCCCGCATTCGGCATGGGGGTGCTGACCGCCTGCGCAGGCGGCATCGTCCGCGACGTCCTTGCCGGCGAGCCGTCCGTGCTCATGCGCAAGGAGCTCTACGTGACCCCAGCCGCGCTCTCGGCGGGGCTGTTCGTCGGCCTGACCATTGCGGGGCTCGCAAGCTGGCCCGCGGCTGCGGCCTCGATTCTCGCCGGCTTCATCCTGCGCGGCGGAGCGATTGCGCGCGGCTGGTCGATCCCTGCCTACGGGGATTGATGCACTGAAAGGTCGCCGTATGACCGATCCAATGGACTCTGATTTCTACCGCATCCGCCGCCTGCCTCCCTATGTGTTCGCAGAGGTCAACGCGATGAAGGCGGCTGCCCGCGCCCGGGGCGAGGACATCATCGACCTCGGCATGGGCAATCCCGACGGCGCTCCGCCGCGGCATGTCGTCGATAAGCTGTGCGAGGTCGCGAGCAAGCCCAATGCCCACGGCTATTCGGCGAGCAAGGGCATTCCCGGCCTCCGCAAGGCGCAGGCCGCTTATTACCAGCGCCGCTTTGGAGTGAGCGTAGATCCGGAGACAGAGGTGATCGTCACCCTCGGCTCCAAGGAGGGCCTCGCCAACCTCGCGGAGGCGATCACCGCGCCGGGCGATGTCGTGCTTGCGCCCAACCCCTCCTATCCCATTCACACCTTTGGCTTCATCATCGCCGGAGCTGCCATTCGCTCGATCCCGGCCGCCCCAGGCGAAGATTTCTTCCGCCGGCTCGAGATGGCGATGCGTTACACGGTGCCGCGGCCAAAGGTGCTGGTCGTCGGCTATCCCTCCAATCCAACCGCTTATGTCGCCGACCTGCCCTTCTACGAGCGCCTCGTCGCCTTCGCCCGCGACAACGATCTCATCGTGATCTCCGACCTTGCTTATGCCGAAATCTATTTCGGCGATGAGCCCACCCCGTCGATCCTTGAGGTCGATGGCGCGAAGGACGTCGCGGTGGAGTTCACCTCCATGTCCAAGACCTATTCGATGGCCGGTTGGCGGATCGGATTTGCGGTCGGCAACGCTCGGCTGATCGCCGCGCTCGCCCGCGTGAAATCCTATCTCGACTATGGCGCGTTCACGCCCGTCCAGGCTGCGGCCGTCGCCGCGCTCAACGGGCCGCAGGACATCGTCGAGCAAAATCGCGCCCTTTACCGCAAGCGCCGCGACGTCCTGGTCGAAAGCTTCGGCCGAGCCGGCTGGCAGATCCCGGTCCCGCAGGCATCCATGTTCGCCTGGGCGCCAATTCCGGAGCGGTTCCGAAGCCTCGGCTCAATGGCGTTTGCCAAGACACTCCTGACCGAGGCTCATGTCGCCGTCGCGCCGGGTGTCGGCTTCGGCGAGGAGGGCGAAGGTTTCGTCCGCATCGCCCTTGTCGAGAATGAACAGCGCCTGCGCCAGGCCGCACGGGGCGTGAAGAAGCTATTGTCGGCCTGAACAGAGCGGCGGCTCGCCGTGGAACCTATCGCCCCGCGCGAGGGTTCGCGGCTGGAGGGCAAGAGATCGGACCGGCACCGTGACGACAGACGAAATCAGCCGCGATCGGATGCGCATCCGCGCTCGCGGCATGCGCGTCGCCGGCGTCCTCATCATCCTGCTGAGTGCCGGGGCGGCGCTTCTGCCTGCGGGAAAAGGCCTTTCGGCGGACGTGATCGGCGGGCTGCTGATCGCCGCAGGCCTCGTCGAAACGCTCGCGGGGACGCTTCGACGGGAGATTCGGCCCTACACGATGGCCGCCGGCGGAGTGACCGCCCTTGCCGGCCTGCTGTTCCTGGTAAACCCTGAAACGCACTTCTTCCCGATGGTTTGGCCGATCGTCGGTTGGCTGGTCCTCAGGGGCGTGATCCTCGGGATTGGCAGCACCCAGGCGCGCGGGTCGGTGCGGACCTGGACCGGCCTGTCCGCCGGAATGGACCTGTGCCTGGCGGCCCTGCTCATCGCCGGACTCTCCATCGCCACGATCGTCGTCAGCATCTTCGGCCCGACCGGACCGCTGATTGCCAGCTTCGCCTGGATCCTCGCCGCCAGCTTTGTCGTCAACGGGCTCCTGATGCTCGACGTCGCCAGCTGCGAGGACGACAACGCGATCGCCGCCTGAGGGTGATCGCGCCGCTTCCAACCACCGATCTGTCCGCGGCGATCGTCGGCGACATCGTCCGGCAGGCGGTCGCGCCGGTGTTCCTGCTGAGCGGCATCGGCGCCTTCCTCAACGTCTGCGCCTCGCGCCTGTCGCGAATCGTCGACCGCTCGCGCCAGGTCGAGCCGCTTCTTCTCGACAGCCGCGGCGCGGAGCATGACCGCTGGCTCGGTGAATTGCGTGTCCTGGACCAGCGCATGGGCCTCGTTTCCTGGGCGATCACCTTGTCGGTACTCTCGGCGGTGCTGGTCTGTCTGGTCGTGTCGCTGCTCTTCGCCGCAAGCCTCGTCCGCTACCACTTCGGAACCGCGATCGCCCTGCTGTTCATCGCCTCGATGATCGCGATTGGCGCCGCCTTCGCCGTCTTCCTGGTCGAGACCCGGGTTGGTTCCCGGGCCGTCCGCGTCCGGTCCGAGCTGCTCCAGCACGAAGCCGACGAACAGCGCTGACTGGACAGCGTTCACGGCCCCGCTAAACCTGCACAGAAGCAAGGGGGGCAACCATGCGTGCATTGATTCTCGGCGCGAGTCTGCTCGCGCTCTCGACGGCGTCCGCAGCGGCGGTTCCGCACAAGAAGGCTGCGGGACATAGTTCGGCCACGAAGGCGCCGTTCGTCAGTCATCCGGTTCCGGACATGAGCGCGATCTTCGCGATGTTCGACAAGCTGTTCCCGCCACAGCCGGACCCCGATCCGGCGCGCCTGGCCCTGTCACGGACGACGGCCGCTTCGATCTGGCCGACCGGCGCCTACGGCAACATGATGAGCGGGATGATCGGGAACGTCTTCGACCGGGCGATGCAGCTCAAGCAGTCGGATCTTCCCGGTGCGACCAAGACGGCTGCCGCCGACAGCAACTTGTCGCTCCACGATCTTGCAGCGAAGAAGGATCCCTATTTCGATCAGCGGGCGGCCGCGATTCGGCAGGTCATCGTCGACGAGACGGCGCAAGTCTCCGCCATCCTCGACCCGCGCATCCGCGAGGGGCTGGCGCGCGCCATGGCTCGCCGCTTCGACGAGCGGCAACTCGCCGACATCAACGCGTTCTTCGCGACGCCGAGCGGTCACGCGCTCGCCAGCCAGTACATGCAATTGTGGGTCGATCCCGACACCATGCGGGCGATCTTCGGGAGCATGCCCGAGATGATGAAGCTGACGCCGGACATGATGCAGAAGATGAAGGCGGCGGCCGACAAATACCCGTCACCGCCCAAGGCGGCGCCCGCGCACGCCAAGTCCTGATCGGACAGAACCGCTACGCCCCCGGGCCGGCTATCCACAGAATAACGACCGGCCCACTGGACCCGAGATTCCGCGGTCCATAGCTTAGACCGATGCAGGGCGCGCTGAACATCGATCGGTCGATCACCGGCCAGCCGTGGCGCTGGCGGCGGTCGAACGAGCCGGCGGCGGGCATGGACGTTCTCCTCGACGAACTCCTGCTCGCCCGCGGCGTCGCCCGCGACGACCTGCCGCGTCACCGCGATCCCCGCATCCGCGACTTCCTGCCTGACCCATCCTGCTTTCGCGACATGGACGTGGGTGCGAGGCGACTCGCCGATGCGGTCCAGGCCGGCGAGACGATCGCGATCTTCGGCGACTACGACGTCGACGGAGCGACCAGCGCGGCGCTTATGACGCTCCTTCTCCGCCGCCTCGGCGCCGATCCGATCGTCTACATTCCGGACCGGTTGATGGAAGGCTATGGACCGAGCGGTCGGGCTCTGGTCGAACTGAAAAGTCGCGGCGCCAGCGTCGCCGTCTGCGTCGACTGCGGCGCCCAGGCATTCGAGGCGCTCGAGGAGGCCACGGCAGGCGGGCTCGAGGTCGTTGTCGTCGACCATCACCAATGCGCAAGCCTGCTTCCCGTCGCTCACGCGCTGATCAATCCCAATCGGATCGACGAGAGCGAGGACGGCGCTGCCCATGGCCACCTCGCCGCGGTCGGCATGGCCTTTCTGCTGGGCGTCGCATTGCTTCGCGAGTTGCGCAGCCGCGGCGCCTTCGCTGAGGGCGACGAGCCGAAGATCATCGACCTGCTCGACCTGGTCGCCTTGGGCACGGTCGCCGACGTCGCGCGCCTCAAATCCCTCAACCGGGCGTTCGTCACCCAAGGGCTGAAGGTCATGGCCTCGCGACAGAATGTGGGACTGGCCGCGCTCGCCGACGCAGCCCGGCTGGTGAAGGCGCCGTCCTGCCGCGATCTCGGCTTCGCCCTCGGGCCGCGCATCAACGCCGGCGGCCGAGTCGGCAAGTCCGACCTCGGCGTTCGCCTGTTGACCTCGACCGATCCCGAGGAGGCGCGGACCATTGCCTCCGAGCTCGACCGGCTCAACGAGGAACGCCGAGCGATCGAGATGCTGGTCTGCGAGCAGGCGGAGGAACAGGCCGCGCGGCTCGACGGCGCGCCCGTGCTCACCGTCATGGGCAGCGGCTGGCACCCGGGCGTGATCGGCATCGTCGCCGGCCGGATCAAGGAGCGCTTCGGCCGCCCGGCGATCGTGATTGCCGAGGGCGAGGATGGCACCGGCAAGGGCTCCGGACGGTCGATCTCGGGAATCGACCTCGGCGCTGCAGTCCTTGCTGCAAAGGAGAGCGGGCTGCTGCTCGCCGGCGGCGGTCATGCGATGGCGGCGGGCCTGACGCTCCCACCCGGCGGGCTGGAGCCGTTCCGCGACTTTATCAATGATCGACTCGCTTCAGATGTCGAGAGGTCACGCGGCGACCGGGCGCTGCTGCTGGACGCATTGCTCGCGCCCGGCGGAGTGGCCGGAGCCCTCTGCGACGCCCTCGATGCCGCCGGTCCCTACGGCGCCGGCTGGCCTGCTCCTCGAATCGCAGCGGGTCCTGCGCGCCTGCTCAAGACGGCCATCGTCGGGAACGGGCACGTGCGCGGCATCGCTTGCGGCGATGACGGCCGCAGCTTCAAGTGGATCGCCTTCCGCAGCGCCGACAGCGATCTGGGCCAGGCGCTGCTGTCCTCGGCCCCTGACCGGCGCTGGTGGCTTGCCGGCACCATCAAGCGCGACGAGTGGAACGGCGGCAACGCCGCTGAAATGCACCTCGAGGATGCGGCGCTTGCTTGACCCTTCGGGGCCCCTCGCCTAACCGCCACCCCGCCTGACGGCCCCATCGTCTAGCGGTCTAGGACGTCGCCCTTTCACGGCGAAAACACGGGTTCGAGTCCCGTTGGGGTCACCACGGCCAGTAATTGGTCCTGTCTCGAATACGTATTAATACAGGACTGACTTTCGCGTCATTTCGTCTAGAGCTCCAATCGGGAAGCGGCGGGAACTCATGAAGACATTCGGCGGTATCGATGAGGTTGGCGCAAGGCGCGCGATCGGCGCCGCGGCGCTCGCCGTTCTCGTGGGCGGCTGCGCTCAGCACGGCATCCTCGATCCGGTGGGACCGGTCGCCAGCGCCGAAAAGCAAATCCTGATCAATTCAACGGCGATCATGCTGGCCATCATCATCCCGACGATGCTCGCCACCGCGGCCTTCGCCTTCTGGTTCCGACGCGGCAACACGCGGGCGACGTACATGCCCGACTGGGAATATTCGGGTGCGATCGAGCTGGTCGTCTGGTCGATCCCGGCGCTTACCATCATGCTGCTGGGCGGCATCGCGTGGATCGGCAGCCACGACCTCGACCCGGCCAAGCCCCTGAGCTCGACCAGGCCGCCGCTTCATGTCCAGGTCGTCTCCCTCGACTGGAAATGGCTGTTCATCTACCCCGACCAGGGGATCGCGACGGTCAACCAGCTCGTCGTTCCCGCCGGCACGCAGGTCTCCTTCGACCTCACTTCGGCGACCGTCTGGAACAGCTTCTTCGTCCCACAAATGGGATCGCAGATTTACACCATGCCGCGCATGACGACGCGCCTGAACCTGGAGGCGGACAAGCCGGGCACCTACCCGGGCCTCTCCGCGCACTTCAGCGGCGACGGCTTCCCCGGCATGCAATTCAAGGTCCAGGTCCTCCCAGCCGATCAGTTCGGGATGTGGGCGCAAGGGGCTCACGGCCAGGGCAAGGCGCTCGATACGAACGGCTATGCGGCGCTGTCGAAGCCCAGCAGCTACGTGCAGCCCATCACCTACGGCGCCGTCGCGCATGGCCTCTACGACGCCATCGTCGCGGACAAAGTGCCGCAGCTTCATCTCCCGCAGGCCGCTCCGCCCGTGCGGCAGGCATCCGCAGTACCGGCCGGGGGCTAGGAATGTTCGGAAGACTCACCTGGGACGCAGTCCCGTTCAACCAGCCGATTCCGCTCATCACCTCGATCGTGGTGTTGCTCGCGGTCGTGGCCGCGGCGGTCTGGATCACCCGCAAGGGCTGGTGGCCCTATCTGTGGAACGAGTACATCACCTCGACCGACCACAAGAAGATCGGCATCATGTACGTCGTCCTCGCGCTGCTGATGCTGGTGCGCGGGTTCGCCGACGCGATCATGATGCGCGCCCAGCAGTCGCTCGCGATCGGCGCTTCGCAGGGCTATCTGCCGCCCGAGCATTACAACCAGATTTTCTCCGCGCACGGCACGATCATGATCTTCTTCATGGCGATGCCGATCATCATCGGCTTCATGAATTTCGTCGTGCCGCTGCAGCTCGGAGTCCGGGACGTCGCCTTCCCGACGCTCAACAATGTCAGCTTCTGGCTAAGCGCGTCGGGAGCACTGCTGGTGAACGTCAGCCTGTTTCTCGGCGAGTTCGCGCGCACGGGCTGGCTCGCTTTCCCGCCGCTCAGTGAAAAGGCCTTCTCGCCCGGCGTCGGCGTCGACTACTATCTCGTCGCACTGCAGATATCCGGCGTCGGGACGACCCTGACCGCGGTCAATTTCGTGACCACCATCCTCAAGATCCGCGCCCCGGGCATGAGCTATCTGCGCATGCCCGTCTTCTGCTGGACCAGCCTGGCCTCCAGCCTGCTGATGCTCGCTGCTTTTCCGGTGCTGACCGCGACGCTCGCGATGCTCATGCTCGACCGCTACCTCGGCTTCCATTTCTTCACGAATGACGGCGGCGGAAACTCGATGCTCTACATGAACCTGATCTGGGTCTGGGGGCATCCCGAGGTCTATATCCTCGTGCTCCCCGCGTTCGGCATCTATTCCGAGGTTGTTTCAACATTCTCGGGCAAGCCGCTGTTCGGCTATCGCTCGATGGTGATCGCCACGATGTTCATCTGCATC